>PKUM01000285.1 GCA_002868855.1 Chromatiales bacterium
GCGGCAACCGCAATCAGCAGCAACAGCACCAGCAGCCAGCCGCGCCGTTTTTTCTGCGTGAACGCAAGACTCTCGTTTACGATCGGCAATCCCTGCGGAAGATCATGGTCGCGGTGATAGAGCTCTACGAGTTCGTCTGCCGGCAGGCCAAGCCGCATCGCATACTTGCGAAGATGACCACGCACGAAGACCGGAGCGCCAAGCTCGGCGAACTCTTCGGCTTCAAGATGCTCGAGCACACCCGGGTCCAGCAACAGATCGCTGGCAATCTTCTCCAGAGGAATCGCCGTCGCCTCGCGCGCCGCACGGAGCCTGTCTCCGATCAGCAGTTGCTTCGGCGCATCGTCCTGAGCCGCCTTATCCGGCATTGCTCTCCATCTCCAGCAGACGCCGGGTCTGGACCGACTCGGGGAATTCGTTCTTCAACTGGCTGGCGTAGCGTGCAGCCGCTTCGCGGTTGCCCATCTCGCGCTCCGACAGAAAACCCATCCACAGCACATCGGGCGTCGCGGAAGTGGTCTGCAGGAAGCGCTCGACGAATGCGCGCGTTTGCAGATAGTAGCCCTGCTCGTAAGTCAGCGACGCCATTTGCAGCAGTGCCTCGACGAACCGCGGATCGACTGCCAGCGCGCGGCGAAAATATTGCTCAGCATCTTCCGGACGATTGTCCGCGCGCGCGCACACCCCGGCATTGGTAAACGCAGCGGCTGGTGTGCTGTACAAGGGTGTGAGCGCGGCGCGCTCGAAATAAACCTGGCCTTCTTTGCGCCGGCCCTGGTTACATAGAAACGCACCATAGGCGTTGAGAATTTCCGGTGAGTCCTTCTCGAGGCGCAACGCCCTGCGGTAGTGTTCGTCTGCCTTGTCGACCTCGCCGATTCGCTCGTACAACACTGCTATCGCCTGGTTGGTGTCGGCGCGATTCGGATCCTGTTCCAGCGCACGCTGAAACTTTTCCATCGCGCGCTCCAGTTTCCCCTGGCGCATGTACTGGACGCCGAGCTGGGTGTTGTAGAGCGCGGCGTCGTCATCGCTCGCCTTGTTCGGCTTCGGGTTGTCGGTCGTGGCAATGCATCCCGCGAGCGTCAGCAGCACAGTGAGTATCCATAATTTGCTCATGCCTGTACTGTCACCCCGATTAGTTTTTTGCCGAGCCGGACACGCATGCGGTCCACGACCCTTCCAGCCAGCTGGCCGCACGCGGCATCGATATCGTCGCCGCGTGTCCGGCGTGTCGTTGCCAGAACTCCGCCGCCGAGCAATCGCTCGCGAAACCTGTCGATCACGTCGTCCGGCGAGCGTCGATAGTGAGTCCCCGGAAAGGGGTTGAATGGAATCAGGTTGACCTTGGCGGGACGGTTGCGCAGCAACCGGATCAGACGATCCGCATGTTCACGGCCATCGTTTACGCCATCGAGCATCACATACTCGAACGTTACCTGGCGCGATGAGTACGCACTGGCATAACGCCAGCACGCATCGAGCAATTTCGCAATCGGATACCTGCGATTGATCGGCACCAGTTCGTTTCGCAACGCGTCGTGTGGCGCATGCAGCGAAACGGCAAGCGCGACATTGCAGTCATCGGCCAGTTTGTCGATCCACGGAACGATACCGGACGTCGATAGCGTGACCCGGCGCCGCGACAGTTCAAAACCGAAATCGTCGATCAGGATTTTCAGCGCCGGCACGACATTGCGATAATTCGCGAGCGGTTCGCCCATACCCATCAGTACGACATTCGTAATCGCACGGCGTCCGTCGGGGCCGGGCTCCAGCATGCGCTTGGCTATCAGAACCTGGCCGACAATTTCGGCCGCGGTCAGGTTGCGATTGAAACCCTGTTGCGCCGTCGCACAAAAAGAGCAGTCCATCGCGCAACCGACCTGGCTCGAGATGCACAGCGTGCCGCGGCTGGGTTCAGGGATATAAACCGTTTCGATACCCTGATGCTCGTCGGTTCGCAGAAACCACTTGACCGTGCCATCCTCCGAATCCTGCACCGCACCGATCTCAGGCAGGCGAATCTCGGCTTCTTGCGCAAGGCGCGCCCGAAGATCCTTGCTCAGGTCGGTCATGGACTCGAAATCGTCGACGCCACGCGCGTAGATCCACTTCATGACCTGGCGCGCCCGAAAGGGCTTCTCACCGAGCGCGTCGAAAAACGCGATCATGCCCTCCATCGGCAGTCCGAGCAGATTGGTACGTGAATCAGTCATGGCATTCCGGGTTACCGCGACGACTAGCGGGTCCGCGGACAGATTTCCGTTTCGCTGAAAAAGAAACTGATCTCGCGCGCCGCAGTGTCAGCCGCATCGGATCCGTGCACGATGTTCTCTTCGATCGAGTCGGCGAAATCGGCGCGAATCGTTCCGGGTTCCGCCTCTTTCGGATTTGTCGCACCCATGATTTCGCGGTTGCGGTCGATCGCGTCTTCACCCTCGAGCACCTGAATCACAACCGGCCCGGAGGTCATGTAGGAAACGAGATCGCCATAAAAGGGCCGTTCACGGTGGACTTCGTAGAAACTCTGCGCTTCTCGCAGATTGAGGTGCTTCATTTTGGCCGCGACAATACGCAGGCCGGCATCCTCGAATCGCTTGTACACCTCACCAACGAGGTTTTTCTGCACGCCGTCGGGCTTGATTATTGAGAGCGTTCGTTCGATAGACATGAACAATCCTTGGGTTAAAGTCAGGCGGGCAGGTTTCGCCGCCGAAAATAAGCGAGCCCCCGCTACAATGCAGGGGCGGTTCTGAATCTGGAGTCAAACCGGGGGATTTTACGTCCGCCGCCCGGCGGCGGCAATCTGACAGCGGCTCAGACGTTGAAACTCTCGCCGCAACCACACTCACCCTTGGCGTTGGGATTACGGAACCTGAAGGCCTCATTGAGCCCGTCTTTGACGAAATCGACCTCTGTTCCGTCCACAAATGGCAGGCTCGAATTATCGACGATCAGTTTTACCCCCCGATCCTCGAACACGACATCACCATCTTCAACCTGATCCGCATAATCAAGCTGATAGGCATAACCGGAGCATCCTGTCTTCTTGACGCCGACCCGCAGACCGACGCCATGTCCGCGCTTTTGCAAATAGCTGGCGACGCGATGCGCAGCGGACTCAGTCAGTTTTACGGTCATTCAGTCTGGCTCCTCGTGGCCCGGTCACAGATCCGCGTCGCCCAGGCGCTGGTTCAGGGCCCGGCGCAACGCATCCTCGGCGACAAGTATAACGCCCAGCTTTTCAACTGGCACGCCCAGCTCCTCGGCGAGGGCATGCGGATCGAATAGCGCCGCTTCCTGCGCGGAGCGGCCCTCGAGCCACTCGCACATTCTCGAGGCCGATGCGATCGCAACCGGGCAACCATACGCCCTAAAACGTGCCGAAGCGATCATATTTTCTTGAAATCTAAGAAAGAAATCTATCTTTGTGCCAATCTCGCGACGCCCGGCACTGGCCTGGACGACATCGTCTCCGGCCAGTTCACCCACATTACGCGGGTTCAGGAAGTAATCGGCGAGGCGGCCTTCGGGCGCGCCGGGCTCGCTCACCCGACTCCCGCCCCGCTGCGATTACGCCCGTCGACGGTGGCATTTTGCGTCCATCCGGAGACTTCGCGCAGTCGCCCGAGCTTCTGTGAAACGATCGCCAGAGCGCGGCTGATCTCGTCCTCGGTAGTAAAGCGCCCGATGCTGAAACGAATCGAGCTTTGCGCCATCTGGTCATCGCGGCCCAATGCTCGCAGCACATACGAACCTTCGCCGCTGGAACTCGAGCACGCGGAACCGCTGGACACCGCGAGCTCGCGCAACATGAACAACAGACTCTCGCCCTCGACCCCCTCGAAACTGACATTGAGAATGCCCGGCGCGCGCCGCTCCGGGTGGCCGTTAAGATGCACGCCGCCAAGCTCGCTGAGCCCCGTCCACAATTTTTCCCGAAGCGCCGTGATTCGGGCCGCCTCGGCCTCGAGATGACCGGCAGCGATTTCCAGCGCGGTGGCCAGGCCTACGATCTGATGAGTCGCAAGCGTCCCGGGCCGCAACCCCCGTTCCTGACCCCCGCCGTGGACCACCGGCGCAAGGTTGCAGCGCGGCTCAGAGCGGACGAATAGCACCCCCACGCCCTTCGGGCCATAGAACTTGTGCCCGGAAATTGACATCAGATCGACCGGCAATGCGCCCAGGTCGATCGGCAGCTTGCCGGCACTTTGCGCGGCATCGACATGGAACAACACGCAGTTGTCATGGCAGACCGCGCCGATCGCGGCAATATCCTGGATAACGCCTATCTCGTTGTTCACATGCATCAGCGACACCAGTATCGTGTCGCTGCGGATCGCGGCGGCAACCTGGTCGGCCGTTACCTCGCCGTCACGCCCCGGAACCAGATAAGTAACATCGAAACCTTCCTTTTCCAGCCAAGCGCAGGTATCGAGTACCGCCTTGTGTTCGGTTCGGCTGGTGATGATGTGCTTGCCGCGATCGCAGTTGTAGCAGGCAACGCCGATCAGGCCCATGTTGTCGGATTCGGTCGCACCCGAGGTCCAGATAATTTCCTCGGGCCGGCAATTGAACACCGCGGCGACCTTGCGCCGCGCCGCTTCGACGACGCGCCCGGCGGCGCGGCCGGGGCCGTGCAACGAAGACGGATTCGCAAACACCCCCTCGCGGGTCAGGCATTTGCACATTTCGGCGGCGGCCTCCGGATCGACCGGAGTAGTCGCCGCATAATCGAGATAAATACAGTCTTTATCGCTCATATTCAGGTTGTCCTGTCGACACCCCGGCAGTCGCCGGCGCTTCAGCGTTTCTTCGGTTGCTGCACGCTCGCGAGGATGCCGCGTAATATGTTCACTTCATTCTGATCGAGACCGACCCGGCCAAACAAGCGTCTGAGTCTCGAAACGAGAAGACGAGGATTATCGGGATCCAGAAAACCGGTATGCAGCAACACCTGCTCGAGGTGGTTATAGAAACGCTCGACTTCGGCATCACTCGCCAGAGGGAATTCCGGATCCGGCGCCGCGACGCTGTCCCCACTCGCGGCAATCCACAGTTCGTAGGCCAGAATCTGCACTGCCATCGCCAGATTCAGCGAAGTGTAAACGGGATTGGCGGGGATGTGCATCAGAAGCCTGCAGCGCTGCAGCTCTTCATTGGTCAGGCCCGACTTCTCCCGGCCAAACAGCACCGCGACCGGCGTGTGAGCTGCATTCTCGACCAGAGTCCCGGCAGCTTCGCGAGGCGTGGTCATGGGCCAGGCGAGGGAACGCAGGCGGGCGCTGGCCCCGATCACCAGCCCGCACTCAGCGATGGCGTCGTCCAGACTCTGATGAACCTGGGCCGCGGCGAGCACATCGCCGGCACCGGATGCCCGCGCCCTCGCCTCGCCGTCCGGAAAATGACGCGGCCGCAGCAGGCGCAGGTCTGACAGCCCCATGTTTTTCATCGCACGCGCGACGGCACCGATATTTCCGGGATGGGTAGTTTCGACGAGAACGATGCGAACGGCATCGAGCAGGTTCTCTGAGCTCATATCTCTTCAATCCCGACGTTTGGAGGCGTGTGCAAACCTGATATTCTAATGCGCCCTCGCCATTGCGGTGCAGTCAACGTCCTTTTCCGCAAACCATCCGCCTTGCCAGGAGTCTCATTTTGGCCGCTCATCCGTTGTTGAACATCGCAGTGCGCGCAGCCCGCAGGGCCGGTGACATCATTGTCCGCAGTCTGAATCGCATGTCCTCGATCCAGGTCGATGCCAAGGCGCACAACGAACTGGTTACCGAAGTGGACCGCGCTGCGGAAAACGAGATCATCGAGACCATTCGCAAGAGCTACCCGGACCACAGTTTTCTCGGCGAAGAAACCGGGAGCCATGGCCACAGCGACTTCCAGTGGATTATCGATCCGCTGGACGGCACGACGAATTTCGTTCATGGCTATCCGCAGTTCGCGGTCTCCATCGCACTCAGACAGCGCGGCCGCCTCGAACACGGAGTCATTTACGATCCGATGCGCCAGGAACTTTTCACCGCCTCGCGCGGGACCGGCGCGCAGCTCGATGGCCGGCGTATTCGTGTCAGCGCCCGCAGGGACCTCACCGGGGCGTTGATCGGAACCGGTTTCCCTTACCGCGCCAATGCAGTGTGGATGGACGAATACCTGCAAATGATGAAAGCCGTCACGGAAAGCGTCGCCGGCATTCGCCGCCCGGGCGCCGCCGCGCTCGACCTTGCATACGTCGCCGCGGGCCGTTTCGACGGTTTCTGGGAGCTGGGCCTCGCCGAATGGGACCTCGCTGCGGGCGTGTTGCTGGTGCGCGAGGCCGGCGGCCTGGTTTCCGACCTGAGGGGCGGCGAGGACTATTTGAAAACCGGTAATATTGTGGCCGGCAGCCCAAAAGTTTTTGCCGCATTGGTGCGGACACTGGCTCCCCACGTCCCCGCGGCATTGCGTTAGGCGGGGCTTCGGGACCATCCGGCACTGCGGTCTGACAAGCGAAGAAAGTACAGCGTGACCGGTTCTCAGCAGCAAATACCAGCCTCATGCTGAGGTCGCGACACGTCCGGGTCTGTGGCGTCGGGGCTTGCGCCCGTGCGCTGGCAGAATTGATCCTGAGCGAATCGATGTCCCCGGTGCTGGCTGGCGGCAGCAGCGAAAGCGATCCCGCGCAGCAGGGCGACTCCGCTCGTGCGCCGCAATTACAGCCGGCTCCCGCCGATCCGTCAGTCCTCAGACCGCCGCCGGCCGAGGCACCGGCAGGCGGACCGCTAACAGGCCAGGTCCAGATCATCACGGATCTGGCGGGTGCCGCGATTCGGGTCGATGGACGCTATGTCGGCAACGCACCTGCAGTGCTCACGCTGACGACCGGCAGGCACATTATCGAACTGACCGTGGACGGACATGCACCGTTCGTGCGCGAAGTCGCTATCGAGACCGGCAAGCGGATTGTCCTGCGCTTGCCATAGCCACGACCGGTGGCAAGTTGACCCGGACGACAAACCACGACCCTACGAAATAACTTACACACCAGCAGCGCATAGTGCACAACGCAACGGGCCAGGCGCTATGCGCCCGGCCCGCTGGTAATCCGGATCAGTTGTTGCGGCCGATTCGGCCGCCAATCGCAATCAGGTTACGGCGCCGTGCTCATCGGCGTCGTCACGTTTAACCGGCGCTGCCAGATCGGCCAGGCTGACATCGAGCTGCAAAGCAGTCGCGCTGGCGACATAGATTGAGGAGTAGGTGCCGATTACGACGCCAATGATCAGCGCCTGTGAGAACGGCCGAATGGCCTCTCCACCGAGCAGAAACAACGCCAGCAAGACCAGCAAGGTCGTGCCGCTGGTAATCAACGTACGGCTCAGAGTCTGGTTGATCGAGTGATTCATGATCTCGGCCGGATCACCCTTGCGGTGCTGGCGGAAATTCTCGCGAATACGATCGAAAACGACGATCGTATCGTTGAGCGAGTAGCCGATCACTGCGAGCACGGCGGCGAGGACCGACAGGTCGAACGGCAGTTGCAACAGCGAGAAGAACCCAAGCGTCAGAATCACGTCATGGAAAAGCGCGGCAACAGAACCCAGCGCAAACTTCCACTGGAAGCGGAAGGCCACATAAGCGAGTATCAACAGCAGCGCGAACAACATCGCCAGCCCGCCCTGCTCGCGCAAATCCTCGCCCACTTGGGGCCCGACGAACTCGACCCGACGCAACGATACATCCGGGTCGGCGGCGCTGAGCACGTTCATCACCGTTTCGCCGAGCGTTGCACCGTCGAGCTCCTCGTTCGGGCGCAGGCGAATGAGAGCGTCGCGCGACGTGCCGAAGTTCTGCACCTGCGCATCCTCGAAGCCGGCGCTACCCAGCACATCACGCATGGCGCCGAGATCGGCGGCTTCGGGGTACCCGACCTCGATCAGCGCGCCACCGGTGAAATCGATGCCGAAATTGAGGCCGCGCATGCTCAACGACAGGAGCGAAAGGACTATCAATGCAAGCGACAGCGCGATAAAAAACCGGCGTCGCCCCATAAAGTCCCATTCACGTTTGAACACTAGTTGCATGGTTCGACTCCTAGCCGATCGCCAGCCGCTCGACGCGACGGCCACCGTAAATCAGGTTGATAATCGCTCGCGTGCCCAGAATTGCGGTAAACAGCGACGTAATAATTCCGAGCGACAGTGTCACCGCGAATCCCTTGATCGGCCCGGTTCCGAACGTAAACAATACAAGCGCCGCGATCAGCGTCGTCACGTTGGCGTCTGCGATCGACGAAAAAGCCTTTTCGTAGCCGGAATGGATACTCGCCTGCGGCGAGTTGCCAACTGCGAGTTCCTCACGTATTCGCTCGAATATGAGCACGTTCGCGTCCACTGCCATACCAACGGTCAGCACGATGCCCGCAATTCCCGGCAGCGTCAGCGACGCCTGCAGCAGCGACAGCAAGGCGACGATCAACACCAGGTTCATCAGCAACGCGAAA
>PKUM01000293.1 GCA_002868855.1 Chromatiales bacterium
GAGAACCCGGCAGCGGTTGGCGGCATTAACGCACTGCTGGTCGACGGTCAGATTTCAGCGGACAGTGACATTTACGGTGATCTCGAAACCAATGATGGCGCAGCCGACGGAGTGACCCAGACCGACGATGTGCTGCCTCTGTATACGACTATCCAGACCAATGGCACACCCGTCACGGATCTCTGCAGCAACGCCGACGCCGGCGATTTCAACAAAGTCAGCAATCACCGGTATCTGAAATTCACCGTGGATGCGGTGGCTGTTTACGTGATCCGGGTTGACGCGACGGACATCCGTCCCGACGGCTCCAACGTCGATCCCGATTTTGCATTGTATGACAGCTCGGGTCTGTCAAGCCTTTCGATTCAATCGCCGGCGGAGTTCGAGGAAAAGCCGATATTGCTTGGCCCCGGCGACTACACGCTGGTGATCTGGGACGATAACAACGTTGGCGTCCTGCTACAGCCGGGCAACAAAACCTTCGGCCGTTATTGTCAGAACGTTACGATCTCGGTGCAATAGGAGTACAGGAATATGTTCAGGCTTAACGAAGTCTTCACGGCATTGACTGCCGGTTTCGTGGGCATCGGGCTTGCTTTGTCGGCCGTACCGGCGCATGCGGGATCAGCAACGACAGACAAATCCTTGCGCATGAGTATTCCTGGCAAACCGCAGGCACCCGTGGACATTCGCTATCGGTTCGAAGATAGCCTGGCGGTAGGGGAACCAGCCACGGTCACGGTGTATGTCACGCCGTTGACCGAGAACGAGGCGCTGTCCGCGAGTTACCGCGCCAAGGGCACCATTGGATTGAGACCAGGCCGCGGCGAGTGGGGTACCGACGAACTCGGGCGCGACAGCCTGATTTATACGCTGCAGGTGACGCCGAATGCCGAGGGGCGGTCGGTGGTTCAGGTGATCGCCACGATTCAGGTTGCCGGCGCGCTGCAGAACCGGGTGCTTTCGATCCCGGTCCAGACCGGCGCGGCCGGGGCAAAACCGGTCGCGACCTATTCCGGCAAGGTCGCAACTACGGCGGCAGGGCAGACCGTAGTTTCGCTGCCCGCCGCGACTACCATAGCGCCGGTAGCGGAAAGCGAATAACAACCGGAAACGCGGGAGAATCGAAAACAATACCGCGGCTCTGTGTCACCGCGGATTTCCGGAATCTGCTTGAGGTAGGACGTTCGGGATGAATCGGTTTCTACTTCGTTTGAAACAGGCCGGTTCCTGCTGGAAGCGAATCAACGCTTGGCCGAACGACAAAATCACAGGGATCAATACTGCCTCGTGTCGGGGATAGCTATTCATGGCCTGTGTCTGGCGAAACACACAGATCGCAAACGAGGGTTCATTGCGCTACCTCTATTTCGTTCTAATGAGATGCCGGTTGTGCCGAGACCTGTCTTTGCTGCCCTGTCCGCTGTGCATACGTGCCCGCCAATGCGCAGAATAAAGACCGCGGGTGCGCCGGTGGCGACCCCGTAACGAGGAGATATTCCGGATTCGACACGACCGGCATGGTGTCGCAGATCAATCGCCCGGTTTGGCCCGATATCATTGTTGTATCGGCATCAGATAGATTGATCTTCGCCGGGGCGCCGAAAAATCTGGCGGGATAAGTTAAGTTGCAGATTTTTTTCGGTATTTTTGCTGATAATGTCATTGGTTAACGATAAACTAGCAATGCTTGCGCAGGGTTGGGGGATCAGGCGTCGGCGAGGGGCGGAACGGCGGTCCGATGGGTCGCCGCGCATGGGACCGCATCCTGTTCAGGGAGATAAAAATGATTGAAACGAGGCTCTTGCTCCCCCTTCTGATAGCGCTTGGCCTTTCTGTAGCCATTGTTTCGCCAATCGCGGCGCAGACTAGCGACGGATCGTCCAGCAGCCTGGACACGATCATCGTGACCGGCACGCGCCTGACCGACGATCTGTCGCGGATACCGAATTCCACCACCGTCATCGATCGGGCGACGATCGAGGCGCGCAAGGACTCCAGTGTCGTGGACCTGTTGCGGGCGGTTCCCGGCGTGCAAATTACCCAGTATGGTGGTCGCGGCGGTCTAACGTCGCTGTTCGTGCGCGGAAGTGAGCCGAACTTCACGGTCGTGATGATTGATGGCATCAAGGTCAATGATCCCAACAATACGCGCGGCGGTTCTTTCGATTTTTCGACGTTGCACGTCAACGACATCGAACGCATCGAAATCGTGCGCGGCCCGCAGTCTTCGATTTACGGTTCCGATGCACTCGCCGGCGTAATCAACATTTTCACGAAGCGCGGCACCCGCGAATTCGAAGTCACGCTGGATGCCGAGGGCGGCCGTGACGAGTATGTGCGCGGCGGCGTCGGATTGTCGGGCCCGGTCGGCGAAAATGGCGATTTCTCGTTGCGCGCAGGTTATGTCGACGACGGTGACCCGGTCGAGGGTAATGATTTCACGAGCACTGCTGTGACCGGGAAACTCGTCGTCAATCCACTCGAGAATATGACGCTGCGCGTCTCCGGCCGTTACGCCGACTCCGATGCGGAGTCTTTCCCGGAGGACAGCGGCGGTCCGGAATACGCAGTGATCCGCGATACCGACGATCGTGACTCCGACGACCTGGCCCTGGGCGCAAACCTCGATTGGAAGTTGACCGATAGTTTCACATTGCATGCGCTGGGCAGTTACTACGATCACGATGAAAATTTCGATTCGCCGGGCATTGCTCCGGGTGTACGTGATCCGGTGCCGCCGAACAGCGCCGACACAGAACTCGACCGCTACGAGGTGGCAAGCTATATGGTCTGGTCGATCGGCAGCGGGTTTTCGGCCTCGGCCGGAGCGGATTACTGGAACGAGGAAGGCGACTCCGAAGGGTTCGTCGATTTTGGCTTTCCGATACCGACCGACTTCAACCTCGACCGCGATATCGTCGGGTTGTTTACCGAGCTGAAATACGAAACAAGTGCAGTCACGCTGCAAGGCAGTCTCCGTCGTGACGATCCGGACGACGAGGACGATGAGACGACGGCCAAGCTAGGAGCTATATACCGCTTCAGCGATGGTTTCAGCCGGCTATTCGCGAACTGGGGCGAGGGGTTCAAGCTGCCGAGTTTCTTCGCACTGGGTCATCCGCTGGTCGGCAACTCCGAGTTGAAGCCCGAGAAAAGCGAGAGCTGGGACATCGGCTGGGGCCAGGAACTCATCGCTGGCAAACTGAATTTCACAGTCAGCTATTTTGACAACGAGTTCAAGGACCTTATCGATTTCGATTTCGAATTATTCCAGAA
Organism: Chromatiales bacterium; assembly: GCA_002868855.1. GTDB lineage: Bacteria > Pseudomonadota > Gammaproteobacteria > Steroidobacterales > BM003 > BM003. The sequence goes on from PKUM01000293.1 coordinate 3,280, forward strand.
CGTCAATCGATCGCGGGTCGACACGTCCGGGTATGAGCTGGAAGTCGGTTACCGCCCGCTGGACGTGCTGACATTTACCTCGCACGTGACCTATGTGGATATCGACGCGAAAGAGCCCGGTGTCCAGCTCAGACAGCGCCCGGACTGGCGCGGCGGCGTGTCGGCGACATGGCTGCCGTTGCGGAACTGGATGGTCAACGTCGACTGGCTGTATGTGGACGAGAGTTTCGATTCGTCGGTGCCAACGGGCGGGATGATGCTCGACAGCTACAACCGGGTCGATGCGACGGTGACCTGGGATGCCACGCAACGTCTCACGGTGACGCTCGCTGTCGACAATCTTCTGGATGAAGATTACGAGGAGGCGATCGGTTTTCCAGCGCCGGATATCCGGCCGCGGGTCGGCGTGCGTTATCGGTTTTAGCACCGCGTATCACCACCACGACCAGGATCACAACCGAAACGCGCCACCGTCCGCCGTTGCCGCGGATTTAACGGCCGCTGGTTGCCACTACCAGCGGTCTTTCCGTTTGCGGATTCCCGAGACAGGGCACCGCCACTCTCGCGGCGGGCCAGCTAGCGCTTGCCCGCATCGGCCGGCGCGCGTTTCCGACCCGTAACCATTGCCGTCACAAGGTTTTCACGATGTGCGAGCGATGCGGCCAGCACACCGGCAAGGTGGAGCGGTACCAGGACTTCGAGCGCGTGGGTGCACCATATGTGTATCGCGGCGATTTGTTCCGTGTAGTAAAACAGACGCGTTGCGGCGAGCGGTCCGGCACGATTCTCCGCCGCGTCCAGCGCGATGCCGCTCAGGCAGCATGCGAGTAGCGTGGCGAGCAGCATGAAAATCATCCATGCGCCGGCGGGGCTGTGGCCGACAAAGCGTGCCGCACGGCCACGCAACAGATCGGCCAAATAACGCGATGCGGTCACGGGCCCGACTGCAAAACTTCGAAAACGCGCATGGCGTGGCCCCGCGAATCCCCAGAGGATCCTCACAACGACGATCGCGAGCACCGCGTAACCGGTATCGACGTGCAGTGCGTAGTTGTGCTCGCGTGTCCACCAGGCCACCGCGGTAGCAAGCGCCAGTGACCAGTGTGCAAGCCGCACCAGCGGATCCCAGATGATCAGGCTTCGCAGCCCGTCTCGCCCGTTTGTATTCATGCTTTTACGTCTGTCCAACGCAGGCCGAGGCGACGGTTCAGTCTCCGACCGATCCGCGACAGCTCGACCGCGACCGGCGTCCAGACGCGTTCGCATGCCCAGAGCAATAGGAGGATTGAGAGCGCAATTCCGGTGAGGTAGGGCCGTGCCGGGGCAGTAGCCGATCGTGTCAGTCGTTGTAGCGCTTTATCGCTGAACGGAGTGACGAGGCCGTCGGCGATCCAGTCATCCAATGGGCCCTCATCCGGCCCGACGGATTGTTCCGCCAGAACATTCCGTACATGACTTTTGCGGATAATCGCTTCGCCGGCATTGACCCCGATCGTGTAAAGGCCGGCGCTCGCGGCTGGCACCCGCGCGGTGAATCGTCCCGCCGCGCCAGCCAGCGCCGGCAAACTGATTTTCGTCCCGTTGGGACGCGTCACGTTGAGCCGCGGCGGGGCGCCGGTGAGCCAGCCACCCGAGCGGTCGCGCGCATCGATGTCGATCGCGAGATAACCGGCCTTGTCGGCGACGCTTATGCCGATCCGGCCGGACGGGAGAAGCGGACTTACCCGCTCGATCAGCCCACCGGCAAACATCGGCCAGTCCTGCCAGTTGCTCCAACGCGCCGTAAATGCGCCAATCCCGGGCGTAAAAACCAGTACCCGGCCGGCCCCTGCCATATGTTCGGCGAGCACCGGCTCGCCGCGCGTCGCGCGCAGGAACACGCTAGCGTCTTCATTGGCGCGGACGACTGAAAAGCCGTCAACGGATGGCCAGGTTTCCGCCTGCGGAAACTCCGGCGGCAGCACCTTGTCAATTCGCAGCTCTGTTGTGCCCGTGAAAGTTGGTTCCCGTCTGGCTTCGACTTCGTTGCGCATCAGGCGCGGCAGTTCGGCCAGCCGGTCGACCAGCAAAACCCGGCCCTCATATGCGCTTGCAAGCGATTCGAGCGCAGCCAGATCTGATCCCTCACCGATGGCCAGCGCAATCAGCTCGATGCGGTTGTCCGCCAGCACCTGCCGGCCATACAGAAGATCCGTACCCTCGATGAATCCGTCGGTTACCAGGATCAACAGCTTCTGTGTATCGTCGCTGCCGGCCATCGTCTCGGCCGCCAGCTCCAGCGCCGGTGCCAGCGTCGTGCCGCCCTGCGCCGGGAAACGCCAGGCGTCGCGCAACGCTGCACGCGGGTCCGCATAGCGGCCCGGGCGAAGATGTAATTCCGGCTGAATATTGAAGGACGACAATGCAACGACATCGGACCCCGACAATGAATTTGCCGTCTCGAGCACGGCCTCCCGCGCGACATCCAGGCGTGTTGCACCCTGCGGTGCCTGTCCCATGCTGCCCGAGTTGTCGACGAGAAACATTACCGTGGCTTCGCGTTGCGGCTCGGGCGGCTCGGCCGTTACCGGCAGCAACCGCTCCAGTTCGGAGTGCCGGTAGCCGCCGGCCGCAAAACTGGACGGGCCACCAAGCACGACAAGACCCGTACCGCGACCGGATACCGCGGCCGCAAGAGCGTTCTGTGTCGTAGCCGAGATCTTACTGGCAGCGATGTCGTCGAGCACGATGGCATGGTAACGGTCGAGCTGTTGCGATTGCCCGCTCAGTTGGGCCGGCGAGACGATGTCGACGGTAAATCCGCCTGCTCTCAGGCTTCTGGCAAGGGCAGGGTCCGGATTGTTTGCGACGAACAACACTGCTGGCGGGCCATAAACGTCGATGACGCCGGCGAGCTGTTCCGCGGCGATCTCGGCTCCGCCCGGATCGGTCAACCGGAACCCGATACGCATCGCTCCGGTTACGGCGGGCTGAAGCAAAAACCGCGCGGTCGCATCGCCTCCGGCAACCAGAGCCAGTGACCGGCTTTCGAGCACGACATCGTCGACGACAATTTCGATGCCGATGTCGCCGCCGCGGGTGCTTCGTACGATCGCGGCCGTCTCCACGGTTTGACCGATCCGAGCCTGTTCCGGTATCCACCATTCGACCAGTCGTGGCTCGCGCACCAATACGCGAAGATCCGCAACCAGCACTGTGACGCCAGCGCGCCCGGCACCAGCGATCAGTGGGGCTGCATCGCCGCGGTTCTCGATTCCGTCCGTGGCGATTACGACAGCGCCGGGGCGGCCTGGCCGCAGTCGGCGCAGCGCGGCTTCCAGCGCTGCCGCAATATCCGTGCTGCCGCGGTCGAGTTCGCGGGTCCGCGGTACGCTGCCGGCCGCCTCCTCGCGTGTGCCGGCGTAGCTCAGTTCGAGCAGAGGTTCGGCGGCGAACCGGAAGATGTCGGTCCGGCCTTGCGGCAATCCCGGGATAGTGTCCGCGATGCGGTGCCAGGCTTCGTCAAGAACATCGTGCCGGACACTGGCCGAATCGTCGAGCAGCACCGCGATATCGGTTGTGGGCCGTCCGATCGGCAGACCGGGGTCGGCAATTGCAATGAGTAGCAACACCACTGCGAGCGCTCGCAGACCTGCACGGATCAGGAAGATCCCTCGCGTGCTCATCTGCCTGCCGCTGCGGCGGGCGCCGCTGCCCGTCGTGCGGTGCCGATCAGAACAGCGAGATCCAGCAGCACCAACAGCAGCGCCGCGAAGATAAACCAGGCCGCGATATCGCGGCCGGTTGAAGCGGGCGTGATATCAACCTCACGCTGCGCCAGCGCGTAGCGTGGTGCAATCTCCTCCTCGCCGGAGCCCCGGGCGACCGCATCAATCGGATCGAGCAGAAGCTGTCCGGCGGCGAGTTCGGCCAGCCGCGCGATCAGCAGCGCATATGACGGTTGTCGGGCCCATGCTGCATCCGCGATGTCGAGACCCACGTATACCGCGGGAGCGCGATCGGCCTCTCGATGCAGCGAGATGAGCGCACCGCGACCTGATGACAAAAGCGGGGTCGCGGCTGTTCCGACTGGCCGATCGACCACTTCGGCGGCGACGTCGTCGAGCGCAATGTTCTGCAGTGGACCGGCCAGCGTGCTCCAGACCGGTTTTCGGAACTGTTGCGGCTGCGACTCAGGCGTCACAAAAAACATTGCGGCCGTGTCGGTTTGTGGCAGCGCCCCGGCCGCTGCGCAGGCGACGAGCAGGTCCGCCGGCTGCCCGGGAGCGTCGCTGAGATCGAGCTTCGGGATCGCCGCGAGCGCGCCGACAAGCGCTCCGGGACAGTCACCGATTACTCTGACCTTAAGCGCGGCACTCGCGCTGGCGGGCAATATCAGCGAGTCGTCCATCGGCAACGGGTCCGGCGGATCTAGCCTCGCCTCGATATTGCGCCCGCGCAGTGCCGTTGCGGTGATAATCCGCGATGCGCCGGGCGCCAGTTCGAAACGTTGCTCGCCCGGATCTTTCACGCCGGTGATGTTGACGGTCCGGTAACCGGCAGAAGTTCCCGAGTAGCCGATATGAACCCTGACATCCAGGACATTCATATCGCTCGCCGACGCCCGCGCCGTGATCGCGGTAACGGCGGCATTATTCTTTTCCGAGCCGATCTGGACGACGCCGGATAGCGGCGCGCTGGACGACCATTCCGCAATGTCTGGGTCGGCGCCGTCGCTGATCAGCCAGTGCCGGCGACCGCGATCCATCAGCGCGGGCGGAGGAGGAGTGAGCGCGTTGCCCGCAACCGGCCAGGTTCTCAGGCTTTGCAACAAGGCGTTGGCATTGTCCGCCTGGCTCGACTTCGTCGGGTCTCCCAGCGAGCGCAACATCAAACCGCCGCCAAAATCCTCGCCAATTCGGCGTGCCAGTTCGTCTGCGGCAAGCGCCAGCCGGGTCGCTCCGGATTCGGCCACGAACATACTGGGCGAGTCATCGACCCAGACTGTGATCGCCGGCTTGTTCGTCAGATACAGCGGACCGGCCATTGCCATACAGGCGCAGACGAC
>PKUM01000107.1 GCA_002868855.1 Chromatiales bacterium
GCGCCGCGGACAAAAACGATCTGCGACAAGGCGTAGTCGGCGCTGAGCCATTTGGCGGTGACGTCGACGCCAACCATGCACAGCACTGCCAGCAGCATCAGGCCGATGCCGCGCAGCCGCTCGCTGCGTGTTTCCGTTTGTCGTATTTGCCGGTTCATAAGTTCATCTGTCAGGCCGTCGCAAGCCATACCACGAACGGCAGGCAGACAAATGCGATCAGCGTGGACATGACGATGACGCCGGCGACAGTCTCGGGTGAACGCTCGTAGTGCTCCGCCATCAGGTAGGTAAACACGGCGGAGGGCATTGCCGCCTGTATCAGCAGTACGCCGCGTTCGGCGCCGCGCAAATCGAGTAGCAGTACCAGGGCCAGGCCGATCGCAAACCCGACAACTACGCGTAAGCCGCCGTAAACCGATGCGGTTACGAGGTCGCGAATTTTCAGGCTTGCCAGCGATACTCCCAGCGTCAGCAGCATCAGCGGGATGGTCATTTGCCCCAGCAGCCGGATCGTATTATCGAGCAACGCCGGTAATTCCCACCCGAGGCCCAGCATTGCAGCCGAGAACATCACCGCAAGCACGAATGGCGATCGCAGCAGCGCCAGCAGGTCGAACTGACCGCTGACGAGCACGACGCCGAAGGTGAAATGCAGGACGGTCATTGCAACGAAATAGGCTACCCCGAGAACCAGCCCGGTCTCGCCGAATGCGAACAGCGAGAGCGGCAGACCCATATTGCCGCTGTTGCTGAAAACCATCGGCGGCAAAAGCACGCGCAAATCGCGGCCCTGGAGACGAATCAGTAGCGCGAAAATCATTGCGCAGAGCGCAGCGATGATGACCGCGTTTCGCCCCATCGCCAGCAGGCTCGCGGCGGACAGTTCGGAGCCGGTCAGCGACGAAATAACCAGGCAGGGCCCGCCCAGGTAAAAAACCAGTTCACGAACGAAATCGCTGCGAAACCCGCTAACGTTGCGGGCCCAGAAGAAGCCGATCCCGGCGATCAGCACGATCGGCCCGATTATCGCGAGCAGTTGGGTGTACACGGCCAGGCCCGGGTTGGAGAGATGAGCGCGGAAGCTTAGGCCCTGGCCACGGCGAAATCCAGTTACGCGGGCCGACCAAAGTCGCACTGTCCGGGCGCGTCATCCGGGCCGCGCTCTCGTATAATGGGAGTTTTTGGGAATGGTGATTGGCGGGAGCGATAGCGCCATGGAGGTTTTGCATGTCAACGGAAGCGAATAGTCAGGGCCAATCAAGCGATGCTGTCGCCGGCTTGGCGCGACGCCTGGATCACCAGCTGCGGTCGAAATTGTCGCGGCTTACGCTCGGTATGTCGCCGGCGCATGTTGCTGGCGCCGGACTCGACTGGGCGATGCACCTCGCGATGTCGCCAGGCAAGCAGTTGAAGCTGGCCGAAAGCGGTATCCTTAAGACTATGGCGCTCGGAAAATATGCATTTTCGGCTGCTACTGGTCGAGACGCTGAGCCGGTTGCCGAAACGCCGCCGCACGATCGCCGGTTTGCCTATGACGGCTGGCAGCGATGGCCCTATAACCTGATCTCGCAGGGCTACCTGCTGTCGCGTGAGTGGTGGCAGGAAGCCACGCGGGATATCGATGGCGTAACCAAGGATCATGAGGCGCTGGTGTCGTTTCTGGCGCATCAGATGATCGACGCGGTTTCGCCGTATAACCTGCCGTTGACCAATCCGGAAGTCATCGACTCGACCCGGTCCGAAGCGGGCGGCAATCTGCAGCGCGGGCTCCGCTTGCTGGCGCAGGATGTCAAGTCTTCGATCCAGCCCGAACGCAAGCCCGATACCGGCGGTTTCGAAGTGGGCGAGGACCTGGCGGCGTCACCCGGCAAAGTGATCTACCGCAATCGGCTGATTGAACTGATCCAGTATGCGCCCAAGACAAAACGCGGCAAGGTGCTCGCGGAACCGTTGTTGTTCGTTCCGCCATGGATAATGAAGTTCTACATCCTCGATCTGTCGCCGGCCAAATCGATGGTTCGTTATCTGGTCGAGCAGGGTCACACGGTGTTCATGATTTCGTGGAAGAATCCTGACGAAGGCGATGCCGGTCTTGGCTTGAACGACTACCTGAAGCTTGGTTTCATGGAAGCGCTGGATGTCGTAGGGGCCGTCGTTCCGGAACAGAAAGTCAACGCGGTCGGCTATTGCGCCGGGGGTACGTTGTTGTCGATCGCCGCGGCCGTAATGGCGCGAGATGGCGACGACCGGTTGAATACCGTTAGTACGTTTACCGCACAGACGGATTGCTCCGAACCGGGCGAAATAAAGATGTTCCTCAGCGATGCGCAACTCAGCATGCTGAAGGACACGATGTCGCGCGACGGTTATCTTGACGGCCCGTACATGGCGGCCGCATTCAATGCGCTGAATGCCAACGCGCTGGTCTGGCAGCCGCTTGTCGAGCGCTACATGCTCGGCAAGGAACCCAAACTTATCGACCTGATGGCATGGAATCGCGATGTAACCCGTGTGCCGTATCAACTGCATTACGACTGGTTGCAAAAGGTATACCTCGAGAATGCGCTTGCGGAAGATCATTACGCGGTGGACGGCCGCAACATTCACCTCTCCGACATCCGGACTCCGATGTTTTTTGTAGGTACTACAACCGATCATGTGGCGCCATGGAAGTCGGTCTACAAGATCCATCGCCTCGCGCCTTATGCTGAACTTACGTTTTGCCTGACAAACGGCGGTCACAACGCCGGTATTGCGTGCGGTCCGGTGCATCCGCGGCGCAAGCACCAGGTCGCAACACGCGAGCCGGGCGAAGGCTACGTGCATCCCGATCTGTGGCGCTCGCGCACGGCCACGACGGAAGGCTCATGGTGGCCTACCTGGAACAAATGGCTGTTCGAAAACTCCGGTGCCAAGGTCAGTGCGCGCACGATCGGCGCGGCCGACGAAGGCTATGCCCCGATTTGTGATGCACCTGGCACATACGTCCATCTTTGAGTCCCTGCCTGGCCGCTGGCGGCAGTTTGCCCGGTGACGGGTTCGATGCTGGGAGGTCCGCGTGATTCTGACTGAGCAACAGCAAATGGTCCGTGAGGCTGCCGCCGAGTTTGCGCGGGGCAGTCTTGCGCCCCATAGCAGCGAGTGGGCGGAGCAGAAGGCGGTGCCGCAAGCCGTTCTCCGCGAAATGGGCGAGTTGGGCTTCATGGGCATGACGGTGGCGGAGGAGTGGGGAGGCGCCGGGCTTGACTACGTGTCGTATGCGCTTGCGCTGATCGAGATCGCGGCGGGCGACGGTGCGGTGTCCACGATCATGAGCGTCAACAACGCCCCAGTTTGCGCAATTCTGCAAAGCCTCGGCAACTCAGAGCAAAAAGAAAACTTCCTGAAACCACTGGCACGTGGCGAGATCATCGGCGCATTTGGTCTGAGTGAGCCCCAGGCGGGTTCGGATGCCGCGAACTTGCTGACCCGCGCTCGCAAAAGCGGAGATCGCTACTGCCTGAACGGGACGAAACAGTTCATTACCTCCGGAAAAATCGCAGGGGTCGTAATCGTGTTCGCGGTCACCGACCCTGGTGCCGGCAAGCGTGGTATCAGCGCATTCCTCGTGCCGGCGGACAGCGAAGGTCTGATCGTCTCCGGCATAGAAGAAAAGATGGGCCAGGAGGCATCCGACACGGCCCAGCTTACGCTGGAAGATGTGATGCTGGGTTCGGAGCTCAGGATCGGTGACGAGGGCGATGGCTACAAAATCGCGCTGGCCAACCTCGAGACCGGTCGCATCGGCATTGCCGCGCAAAGCGTCGGCATGGCGCGCGCGGCGCTCGAGCATGCGCGGGCATATGCAATGGAACGGCGCGCGTTCGGCAAGAGAATATTCGATCACCAGGCGGTCGCGTTTCGACTGGCGGACATGGCCACCGAGCTGGAGGCGGCCCAGTCCCTGACGCTCCAGGCCGCGGCGATCAAGGAAGCGGGTCAGCCATGCCTCAAGCAGGCATGCATGGCGAAGTTATTTGCATCGGAAGCCGCCGAGAGAATCTGTTCCGGAGCGGTCCAGATACTGGGAGGTTACGGATATACACGCGACTACCCGGTAGAGAAAATCTATCGCGACGTGCGTGTCTGCCAGATTTACGAAGGCACGTCCGATGTTCAAAAGCTGATTATTTCCAGACAGCTGGACCTTTGACGCCGAATCGATGAGCCAGGGCTTCGATCCGCGGAAACTCGTCGCTGGTGTGTTTCCGCACCCGGTCACGAAAATCCAGGTAATCGAAACGCATATCTCGTGGGTCGTGCTGACCGGCTCCTTCGCCTATAAATTCAAAAAGCCGGTCAATTTCGGTTTCCTTGATTTTTCTTCGCTCGAGAAGCGCCACATGGCCTGCGAGCAGGAGCTGAGGCTCAATTTGCGTGCCGCGCCCGGCATCTATCTTGGACTGGTGGTGCTGGTTGAGTCCGGCGACGGACTTGCGCTGGTCGATGCCGGGGACAACCCTGAAATCGCTGATGTGGTCGAATTCGGCGTGCGAATGCTCGAGTTTGCGCAAAGTTCCCAGCTCGATCGTCAGTTCGAGGCGGGACTGCTGGGTGGCGCCGATATGGACCGGGTGGCTGCCACTATCGCCGCGCTACATGAGTCGGCTGCGATCGCCGACGCCGGGCAGCCATGGGGCGACCCGGAGACGGTGGTACAGCCTGCGCGGGAAAATTTTCGCCATTTGTACGAACTCGCCCCGAACGAAGGCGAGACCCTTGATCAGCTCAAGCACTGGAGCGAGGCCGAATTTGCCGCGCACCAGTCACTGTTCCGGCAGCGCAAGCTCGACGGCAGGGTGCGCGAGTGCCACGGCGATCTGCATCTGAGTAACCTGGTGCGGATTGGTTCCGAGATTCTTGCCTTCGATTGCATCGAGTTCGATCCCGCATTGCGTTGGATCGATGTCCTGAGCGATGTCGCATTTCTGCATATGGACCTGGCCGTGCGCCAACGTGCCGATCTCGCTTTCCGTTTTCTGAATGCCTATCTCGAACGCGGCGGCGACTATGCAGGTGCGGGTGTGTTGCCGTTTTACATTTCCTACCGCAGCATGGTGCGAGCAAAAGTAGCCGCGCTTCAGCTGCTCGATGAGGGGTTGCCGGAGGAGCGTCGGCATGGCCTCGATCAGCGCCGGGAATTGCACATTCGGTTTGCGCATTCACTGATTGGTGCCGCGAAACCGACGCTCGTATTGATGCACGGACTGTCAGGCTCCGGCAAAACCTGGCTGAGTCAGCAACTGCTGGAGTGCCTGCCGGCGCTGCGAATCCGTTCAGACGTCGAGCGGAAGCGGCTGCACGGCATGAGCCCGGACGCCGATACGCACTCGGGTCAGGGGGCCGGCATTTACTCTGACGCGGCAACTCGGCATACCTACAGTCACCTCCTTGCCAACGCAGGCGCCATGTTGAGTGCCGGTATTGACGTTATCGTCGATGCGGCATTTCTTGATGAAGGGCGGATGGATTCCTTCGTGCAACTCGCGGCGCGGCGCCGGCTCCGCTGCGTGATCGTGGCATGTGAGGCGCCGCTGCCGCTATTGCGCAAACGCCTGGCCGAGCGCGCCAGGAACGGCACAGATGCGTCTGAAGCCGATCTCGGGGTGTTGGATTCACAGTTGAGAGGAACGGCCGCGGCGGCGGTCGAGTCGACAGCGAGAATAGTAAGGGTAGACACCAGCCAGGACGTGGATATTCCCGGTCTGTGTCGTTCGATTAAAGATTGCCGCCATGGCTAAAGCCGGCGATCGAGGTGCATCGGACCAAAGCGCAGGCCAGGGCCTGTTGGCTTGACACTCATATAGACGCTGGAGATTTGACACGGAGACAAGGGTTGGACACCCGTCTCCACCGTCCACATTGTTGTGTCGCCAACAGGCCAAGCCCGCGGCAACGGGATCACCAGGTACGGAACCTGCCCGTATCGAGGTGCACGAAATCAGATTTAGGGTAATAGCCAACGCCGCCCGCCTGGAGATCGATTGCGGCGCGCCGCAACTGGCTGGTCGGGACATCCGCAAGACGGACATCAATGGCTTTTCCCTGCATGTGCAGACTTCGTTTTGCTACGCCACTTCCTTTTTTTCTAAGCATGGCGTTGGTGTTCGGTGACCGATAGCCGGAGATGACCTGGAATGGCGTGCGGCTGCCGGTTACGTTGGCCAGCTCGAACAGCAGGTCGAGCAGGCGTTTGTCCATGGAGAACTTCTCACCGCTGCGGTGATCTCTCAGGTGATGATTGATCTGGCCGAGTGCATCGGAAGCATAGGAGTCGCCGTTACGATAGACGACGCTAAGCTTCTCGCCGGTGTGGGTATGGGTGAAGCTCAATTGCCTTTCGGAGCCGGTTGAAGCGAACGCCAGAGCCGGAGCGGGCAACAATGGTGTCGCTGCAAGGCCCACGAGACCCTTGACGAATCGGCGCCGGGCGAGATCCCGGTTTGCTGGCAACAGCTCATCGCGCAGGTCTGGTTTGGCTGGCAAGTCGATCTCCGGCGGTTCCCGAAAAAGGGCAACCATTATTCCAGAATTCGGTTTTGCGCCGCAACAGCCGCCGGAGTCAGTGTTACATAATACCTAAAGTTAAACATTTAGTATTAATTACAACGTATTGTAAATATTATTTAATTTATTGATTTTTAGTAACGCTCTGACCCTGCGCCATACGCTGAATCAAGTGTTGAGTGAGGCCCGTTACTGCTTCGGGGGGCGACTATTCTGCGGCCGGGCGGAGTGCAGAACCGTCCACGGTGGTTTCGCCGGCCGTTTCGAATAGTTGTGGCCGGTTCCCATACCTCTTGTAGAAACTCTTGATCCAGAAGGGTGCCAGCAGCGTCGTGTACGCAATGACGATTATTACGCCGGCGTAAACCTGGGGGCCAAAGACGCCCGCTGCCTGGCCGAGACCGGCGAACACCAGGCCGACTTCTCCGCGCGGCACCATCGACATACCGATTGCGGTGCGCGTCAGGGGGTGCTCTCGTCTGAGCATAAAGCCGCCAGCCAATTTGCCTGCGATCGCCACAAACAGAATGCTGAGAGAGAAAGTCCAGATAAAAGACGACTGCCATTCGACGGCACGCAGGTCGAGTGACAGTCCGACAGTGACGAAGAAAATCGGTGAGAAGAGTTCGATAATCGGGCGCATCGACAGGTCGATGTGATGCGAGAAGCGCGGATGCGTTGCGATGGCGATTCCGAACGGCAGGAAAAACCGCCGCGACAATGCCAGGCCTGCGGCGAATCCGCCGAGCAACTCAGGTGCGCCGATGGCATGCGCAAGCCAGGCGAACGCAAGAACCAGCGAGGAAATCGTCGTTGCAATGACCCCTGGGACGCGGCTGACATGTTCGAGGCGGCGGATCAGCGACGATATCAATTTTGCCGCCAGCGGCGCGGTAAAGAAAAAGACGCCAACGAACATTGTCACCTTGGCTACATTCAACAGGCTGACTTCGCCGCTGACCGAGAACTCGTATAACACTGCCAGCAACAGGACCCCGAGCACGTCATCGAGAACTGCAGCGCCCAGTACGATCTGGCCTTCGTGACTGTTCTGACGACCCACGTCGCGCAGGATGCGTACGGTGACGCCAATGCTGGTTGCAGTGAGCGTGCCGCCGATGAACAGCGAAACCAGCATGCTGAAGCCGAATGCGTAATGGGTCAGCAGAAAACCGAGCAGGAAAGGTACGACGAAACCTCCGATAGCGACGATTGCCGCCCTCGGCCCGGCATTGATCAATCGTCCGACATCTGTGTCGAGTCCGACATCGAAAAGCAACAGAATCAGCCCGATCTCGGCGAGGAGATGGATGATCTCGTTTGGTGTGATCCAGCCCAGCAGGCTGGGACCGAGGACGATGCCGGCTGCCAGTTCGCCAATAACGGTCGGCATGCCGAACTTGCCTGCCAGCTCGGCCAAAAGGTGAGCTGTGGTTAGTATGACCGCAATGTGCAGAAAGACAATTGAAGTGTCCATACTCCCGCCACGCTGGCCCGGTAGCACGGCCAGTGCATCCCAGAACCGGCCCGATCGCAGAAATTGCATCGCCAAGCGCAGTTACGACCGAGCCTACTTCGCAGACGTGACTGTTTACAGTAGGGATTGCCGCAATCCATGCGGACCTGCCCGAATTCGCCAGATTACTACTCAGCGATACCCGATCGAACAATCTCAGCGTCATCCCGTTCCGTTGCAATGAATGTCGCGCATCTCAATCACAAGCGAAGGAGTAGCGACATGAA
>PKUM01000006.1 GCA_002868855.1 Chromatiales bacterium
CAGCAGCTTGTAAAGAACATCGGTCGCGAACAGGGCGCGCCATTCAAACGCAAAGTCGGCGCAGACGCGGCGCCAGATCGCGACAATATTCTTCATCCCACCTACCCCAGGTATTCTGTTGCCCGCCGGCGCAATGCGCGGTGGCGGCGCCCTGCTGCCAAAACATCCCTTCCCCTCCGCCGGGATACTAGCACTCGCCATCGCGGCAGTCTGACGCGAAATGGCCAACGCGACCCCCGCAACGACAGCAAACCCTGCGGCGACCACGACCCGACCAATGGCGGTAATCGAAGATTGAGCGAAAAGTGGTTTGGCAACGGTCTTTTCACTCGCGGTCCGCCGATCACCCGGGTTGAGCGCCGCTTGTAGTACGCTAATATTCGATTTTTTCATGCCCGGCCGAAGTTTCGTTCTCGCTTTCGGCGCTGCGGAACAAAATTCGCCGACCCGCTGCCAAGGATCTTTCTCCGTTGAAACAACTGCCGTACTGTTCGCAATCCTCCGAGGCCGCCGGCGAGTCGCTGTTCGGTTCGGCACCTCGGGCTGATATCTGGATCCTGATTGAATACCGCGCGCCCTGGAACGCGAAGGCGATTGCTGACAATGCACTGCCCGAGGCTGCGCTCGCCTGGATTGAACGCCAGGAAAACGCTCTGCAACAACAGGGATTGCAAGCGCGTACCCAGTTCATCAAGCAGCGCGGACGTCGCGACGTTCCACTGCTGCTGGCAGTCGCGGACACACGGCCATCGCGACAGCGCCTGGTCGGAACCACGATCCTGGATCACCACGAACTCGCCCACCGCCGCTTCGACACCCTGCCCGACTGCGATGCCACAGAACTGGATCCGATCCTGCTCGTTTGCACCAATGGCCGCCGTGACGCCTGCTGCGCGCGTTTTGGCGGCCCGGTCTACGACGCGCTGCGTGGAGTCACTGCGCACACCGTATGGCAGACCACCCATCTCGGCGGTCACCGCCTTGCGCCGGTCGTTTTGTCTCTGCCCGACGGGCTGTGTTTCGGTCGTCTGTCTCCCGCCGAAGCCGTGTCGATGAATTTCGATCGCACGGGTGCCTTCGGCCATTTGCGCGGTCGCAGCGCCTATCCACCGCCAGTCCAGGCAGCGGAGTGCTTCCTGCTCAATTCGAATGCGTTGCTGGACCCGGCTCAGGTTGAGCTCGTCGCGACAAGAGAACCCGAGCCGGAAACAACCAGCGCTACGTTTCGTTATCGCGCAACGGGGCAATTGTTCACCGTCACGGTCAGCGCCGATTACATTCTCTCGCGGGCCGGTTGCAGCGCCGAAACCCCCAAACGCACCGCACAATTTTCACTGCTTCGGATCATCCCTGCAGATCCGGGAGACACGGACTACACTTAGACATTCCAACCTGTGCCGCCAAAAACAAATAAATGCAGGAGAGCAACACCGTGACAGTTCGAATCTCGTTTGACCTGGATGATTCCGACCTCAAACATCTGCGCCAGATCATGGCCCAGGCAAAACCGGAGAACGGTGAGCCCGGCGCGGTCGTCGCAGCCGCGCGCAATCTGGTTCACACCGCAACCGAGGCGAAACCGCCCAAATTTGTGGCAGAGCGTCTCGACCGGGTCGAACTGTTGATACGCATGGTGGAAGACAGCGAATGGCAGCTGCCGGCCGAGGACCGGCGCAGAGTCTTGACGGCGCTGGCCTACCTCAACCAGGGGGAGGATCTGATCCCGGACGGGACACCGGTGCTGGGTTTTCTCGACGATGCGATTCTAATCGAGTTGTTGGTCCGCGAACTCCAGCACGAGATCCGCGCGTACCAGGACTTCTGCGCGTTTCGCTCGGAACGCCGGATCGCGCAAACCGAATTTACCCGCCGCGACTGGCTTATTGCGAAACGCGAAATGCTCCAGGAAAGAATGCGCAGGCGCCGTGACGCAATGCGTCGCCGGCGCCATCGCGGCTGGAGACTATTCGGCTAGCCCCGGCGCACTCCAGATTTAAAACTGCTCCTCGGCAAGCCCCATTGTGCTGGCCGAACCGGCGGTAACGGACGCGAGGTACCCATGGCCGCGGCTGAGGATGTGATCGGCAAAGAACCGCGCCGTCACGAGCTTGGCTTCGCAGAAGCTCTTGTCCTGAGCCGTTTCGAGCATCTCCGCGGCTTTGACCGCACTACGCGCAAGCTCGTAACCGCCAGTCACTACACCTGCAAGCATCAGCAGACTGAAAGCCGCGGACCCGGGCAGTGCCATATCAGATTCATAACCGGCAAAAATGCTTTTCACCGCGCTTTCCAGGTTGTCGACACCGTGGCCGAGCCCGGTCAGCACCGTGTCGAGGTGCGGCGAGACGCTGCCATCGGTCGCAGCGATGAAATCACGAATTTCAGCAATCAACTCGGCCATCGCCTTGCCGCTGTCGCGCAACAACTTGCGCCCGACAAGATCATTGGCCTGTATGCCGGTCGTTCCCTCGTAAATCGTCGTAATACGGGCATCGCGATAATGCTGGGCGGCGCCCGTCTCCTCGACAAAGCCCATCCCGCCGTGGATCTGAATTCCCCAGTAAGTGACTTCCTGGCACATCTCGGTGCACCAGCCTTTCACGATCGGAGTAAGCAGATCGACACGCGCCTGGCGCACAGCGCTCTCCTGTGCATCGCTGCCGTGCTCGGCGTGATCCATCGCCGCAGCCGTGGCATAAGCGAGCGCGCGCATTGCTTCGGTCTGCGCTTTCATGAACATCAGCATTCGGCGAACATCGGGATGGTTGATGATCGTGACACGCCCCGGCTTGCCCGGGATGCTGCCCTGGACCCGGTCCTTCGCATAGCTCAACGCAAGCTGGTAGGCACGCTCCGAAATCGACACGCCCTCGAGACCGACGCTAAGGCGGGCATGGTTCATCATCGTGAACATGCATGCCAGCCCCTTGTTTTCCTCTCCCACCAGGTAGCCGATTGCACCTTCGCCCTTGCCGCCGAATTCCATCACGCAGGTCGGACTGCCGTGAATACCGAGCTTGTGCTCGACGGAGATCGGGTAGACGTCATTGCGTTCACCGGGGGATCCGTCCGCATTCACAAGGAACTTCGGAACGAGAAACAACGAGATTCCCCGCACACCCTCGGGGGCATCGGGTAAACGTGCCAGAACGAGGTGCACGATGTTGCCGGTCATCTCGTGATCACCCCAGGTGATATAGATCTTCTGTCCGCTGATCCGGTAATGATCGCCGTCTCGTTCCGCCTGGCTGCGCAATGCGGCCAGATCCGATCCCGCCTGGGGTTCGGTCAGATTCATGGTGCCGGTCCACTCACCGCTCACCATTTTCTCGAGGTAAACGTCTTTCAGGTCCTGGCTGCCATGCGCCGAAATTGCGGATATTGCACCCTGGGTCAGCAATGGGCATAACGAGAACGCGAGATTGGCCGACTGCCACATCTCCTCGACCGCGGTCCCGACCACGTGCGGCAGCCCCTGCCCCCCGTACTCGGGTTTCATGGAAAGGGCCGGCCAGCCACTCTCCTGATACTGGCGATACGCCTCTTTGAACTCATCGGGAACGATGACGCCACCGTTTTCGACGCGGGCACCCTTGACGTCACCAACCTTGTTGGTCGGCGCCAGAACGCCGTTTGCCAGCAATCCGGCCTCTTCGAGGACCGCATCCACGATATCCGGGCTGGCTTCCTCATAGCCGGGAAGCGCGTTGATAGCCTTCAGATCGAGAACGTCATGAATCAAAAACCGCATGTCGCGCGTCGGCGCATAATAATCGCTCATAAATCTACCCGTATCCTGTCAGACCATGCCAATGGGGCGGACCACCAGGTCCGCCCCAACGGCAATCTTACCCGTCCGGCGATAGCTTAGCCCGTCGCCTCTTCGAACTGCTCTTCTTCCGTCGATCCGGCCAACGCCGTGATCGAACTGGTACCGGCGGTTACCGCCTGCGTTACGGCATCGAAGTAACCCGCACCGACCTCGCGCTGATGCTTGGTCGCCGTGTAGCCGTCCTTTTCAGCGGCGAACTCGGCTTCCTGAAGCTCGACATAGGCTTTCATCTGCGTGTCGCGGTAGCCCGATGCCAGCTGGAACATGCTGAAGTTGAGAGCATGGAAACCGGCCAGTGTGATGAACTGGAACTTGTAACCCATTGCCGCCAGCTCACGCTGGAACTTCGCGATCGTCGCGTCGTCGAGATGGCGCTTCCAGTTGAACGACGGCGAACAGTTGTAGGCCAGCATTTGCCCGGGGAACTCTTTGCGAATCGCCTCCGAGAATTTGCGTGCCTGGCCGAGATCCGGCACCGATGTCTCACACCAGATCAGGTCGGCGTAGGGTGCGTAAGCCAGACCACGGGAAATCGCCTGATCAAGCCCTGCATTGACCCGGAAGAAGCCTTCGGCGGTTCGTTCGCCCTGGATAAACGGACGATCGCGCTCGTCGATATCGGCGGTAAGCAGGTTGGCGGCATCGGCATCGGTGCGCGCAACGAGAACGGTCGGGACGCCACAGACGTCGGCCGCCATTCTCGCGGCAACCAGTTTGTTTATGGCTTCCTGGGTCGGAACGAGCACCTTGCCGCCCATATGCCCGCACTTTTTCGCGGACGAAAGCTGGTCTTCGAAGTGAACGCCGGCAGCGCCCGCCTCGATCATTTGCTTCATCAGTTCGAAGGCATTGAGAACGCCACCGAAACCGGCCTCGGCATCGGCTACGATCGGCTGCAGCCAGTCAATGCTGTCATCGCCTTCGGCGTGGTGGATCTGATCGGCCCGCATCAACGTGTTATTGATGCGTTTGATCACTGCGGGAACCGAGTTTGCCGGATAGAGGGACTTATCCGGATACATCTCTCCCGACAGGTTCGCATCGCCCGCAACCTGCCAGCCAGAGAGGTAAATTGCTTTTAACCCGGCCTTGATCTGCTGCATGGCCTGGTTGCCGGTCAGTGCGCCAAGGGCATTCGTGAAATCCCGCTCCTGCAGGTATCCCCACAGTTTCTCGGCACCAAGGCGCGCGAGCGTGTGATCGATCTGCACTGTACCGCTGAGGCGCAGCACGTCCTCGGCAGTGTAAGGGCGTTCCACGCCTTTCCAACGCGGACTCTCCTGCCATTCCTTTTGCAACTGCTCGGCGCTTTTCATGCTCTGTTCTCCTGCGTTAACCGTAAAATACTGTTCAACTAATCCGTTCGTAGCCTGGCAGCGTAATGAATTCGACGAATTCATCCGCCACGGTAATCTCGCGCATCAGGTCACGGGCCTCTTCGTACTTGCCCGCCGCGAAAACGTCCTGCCCGAGCTGTTCGGCCAGCGCTTCCATCTCCTCGCTCATCAGTCCGTCGAACAACTCGACGGTAATTCGGCGGCCGTCATTCAGAACGCCGGCCGGATGACGTAGCCACTGCCAGATCTGGGCACGGCTGATCTCGGCCGTGGCGGCGTCTTCCATCAGGTTATTGATCGGGACGCAGCCGTTGCCGTCGAGCCACGCCGCCAGGTACTGAATGGCAACGTTGATGTTGTTTCGCACCCCGGATTCGCTGATCTCGCCATCCGGCACCTTGAGCAAATCCGACGCATCAATCGCAACATCTTCGCGCAGTCGATCGAGCTGGTTTGGCTGCGGCATATGGCGGTCGAAAATCTCCATCGCAATCGGCACCAGGCCCGGGTGCGCTACCCAGGTACCGTCGTGGCCGTCTCCCGCTTCGCGCTCCTTGTCCTGGCGGACTTTCTCGAGTGCAAGCTCGTTAGCCTCGGGGTCATTCTTGATCGGAATCTGTGCTGCCATCCCGCCCATCGCAAATGCACCGCGGCGGTGACAAGTCTTGATGAGAAGCTGCGAATAGGAACGCAAAAAGTGGCGCGTCATGCCGACGTCATGGCGATCCGGCATCACGAAATCCGGGTTGTTCCGGAACCGCTTGATGAAACTGAAAATGTAGTCCCAGCGACCGCAATTCAGGCCGACGATGAAATCGCGAAGCTCGTAAAGAATTTCGTCCATCTCGAATGCGGCGAGAATCGTCTCGATCAGCACGGTTGCCTTGATGGTCGATGCGGGAAGTCCGAGATGCTCCTCGCTGAACCTGAACACATCCGCCCACAGCCGCGCCTCGAGGTGGCTCTCCAGTTTTGGCAGGTAAAAGTAAGGGCCGGTTCCCGCGTCGATCAGGGCACGCGCGTTGTGAAACAGGTAGAGGCCGAAATCCACGAATGCGCCGGGGACGACCTCGCCATCGACGAGAATATGTTTCTCGTTCAGATGCCAGCCGCGCGGACGCACGATCAACGTCGCGATGTCGGCATTCAAGCGATACTGTTTGCCGTTGGGGTTGACGAACTCGATGCTGCGATCAACGGCGTCGCGAAGATTGATCTGGCCGCGAACGATGTTGTCCCAGGTCGGGCTCAACGAATCCTCGCAATCGGCCATGAACACGCGCGCACCCGAGTTGAGCGCGTTGATCACCATTTTCCTCTCGGTCGGCCCGGTTATCTCCACCCGCCGGTCCTGCAAATCCGCCGGCACGGTAGTGACGCGCCAGTCTGACTCGCGAATCTCGCGGGTCTCGGCAAGAAAGTCGGGCATTTCCCCTGCATCCAGCCGCAGCTGCCGCTGCGCCCGCGCTTCCAGCAATTCTCGTACCCGCGGCCGGAAACGACGGGTCAACAGCGCGACAAATTCCAGCGCATCGGCGGACAGGATCGGTTCGAACTCGGCACACACCGGCCCGGTAACGTTACAAGGAAGCTGTTGATTGGACTCGGATTTATCCATTGGTCTTTTCATTCCTCCGGGCAGCAGCAGCGTTTGGTGCAACGCATCATAATAGACCGTCGCTCAGGTTAGCTGCAACACTAGCCCCGAGTTCGGCAGAGGTGGCGCGGTCACGCGATCGCTTACGGTTTCTCATGTCATTGATACTTCTGAATAAACCCTTCGGCGTACTGTGTCAGTTCAGCGGTGGCGATGGGCGGCCTACCCTGGCCGATTATGTCAGCATAGCGGGCGTCTATCCGGCCGGTCGCCTGGACCGCGACTCCGAGGGACTGCTGGCCCTGACCAACGATGGCCGCTTCCAGGCGCGGCTGAGTCAGCCCGGCCACTGCTGGAAAACCTATTGGGCCCAGGTCGAAGGCGAAATTTCGGCAGAAGCGCTCGACAACCTGCGCGCCGGGGTCATCGTTGCCGGCCGTACCACTTTGCCATGCCGGGCGCGGGCGCTGATGGAACCCGAAGTGTGGGCACGCGAACCCCCAATCCGGCGCAGGAAATACATTCCAACCAGCTGGATCGAATTGCAATTGCGCGAAGGCCGGAACCGGCAGGTGCGGAGAATGACTGCGGCGGTCGGTTTTCCGACGCTGCGCCTTATCCGTCGCGCTATCGGCCCTTTTGCTCTGGATAATATGCAGCCCGGCGCGTTTCGCACGCTGCCAATGCGCCAGGCATGGCGATTACTGGACGGCTACACGGCCGCCCGACATTAGGCACGCTCGTTTCGCGTACGGCAACGGCCAATCAGCATCGCCATCTCAAGTGCCTGCTCGTAATTGAGCCGCGGATCGACCTGCGACTTGTAGGCACGCGCAAGATCGGCCTCGGTCAGGCCGCGGGCCCCGCCGGTGCACTCGGTCACATCCTCTCCGGTCAGCTCGAAGTGGACCCCACCCAGATTGCTGCCCGCGTCGCCGTGAATCTGGAACGCAAGCTCGAGCTCCCTGAGAATATTCTCGAAGCGGCGGGTTTTGTAACCGGATCCCGCAGTCTCGGTATTGCCGTGCATCGGATCGCAACTCCACAGCACGGTACTGCCACTGGCCCGCACCGCGTCGATCATTTCCGGCAGCCGTTCCTCGATCTGCCCGACACCGAAGCGATGGATCAACACCATTCGCCCCGCCTCGTTGTTCGGGTTGAGAATTCGAATCAGCTCCTGCAGCCATTCCGCCGACATGCCGGGTCCGATCTTGACTCCAATCGGATTGGCCAGCCCACGGTAAAACTCGACGTGGGCGCCGTCCACGGCCGCGGTTCGCATGCCGATCCATGGAAAATGGGTCGACAGCGCATACCAGCGCTGGCGCCGCGGCAGGAAGCGGGTTTGCGCCTGCTCGTACAGCAAATGCAGGCCCTCGTGACTGGTATAAAAATTGGCCCGGGTCGTGTGGTGAATCGGCCGCCCGCTGATGCTCTCGAAGAAATCCAGCGAATCAGAGATCGACTGTACGATTTCGCGATACTCGCGTTTCAACGG
>PKUM01000214.1 GCA_002868855.1 Chromatiales bacterium
TCGCTTTCCTCGTAGTCCTCCCAGGGAGTCAGGTCAGCGGAGGCGGTCGAAAAAACGAATGTCAGCGCAACAGCGCCCAGTACTTTGCGTAGAATCATCAATACTTCCCCAATGTGTGATTTGTCATTTTGTTTTACTCGGGCAGCATAGTCGCAAACCACCACCACGACAATCGAATACCGGGATTGGCAGCTGCAATCAACCCGCGGGCCAGAGCACCGGTCGGTTGCCAGACCTTTATTCATCGCCGGACGCAGAACGAAAACCCTCCACGACCAACTGACCCCGGCCGAGCGCCGATAGTGAGCCGAGGCAAAGGCGGCAGCTAGCCGCCGCCACGGCGATAGGCCAGCTCGAAGCGTTCCATAAAACTACGAATCGCGGGTTCGTCAAACCCGCAGAATTCGAAAGCCACGTTGGTAACCGGCAGGCGCAACAAGCCGAGACGGCGTTGCCCCTCCGCGGACAAACGCAGCGTGATCGTTTGCGGGTCTTCGCCTATGACGATGGTGTTACCGCTGACGTCGAACGGCCATGGTTTGACGGCCTGCGGCAGCAACCGCAGAAATTCGCGATGGCTGATGCCCATTTCGCGTACGAAGCGTGCGCTCTCGGCGGTGCTCACAGGATTCTGCGATTCGCTCCGATTGCGCGGGTCGCGGCAAGATAAGCCTCCATGATGCGCGTCGGATCGGCCACCAGGCGATCTTTCCAGCGACCGAGCCTGACCCGGCCCTGGATCAACCCGCGCAGAACACCGACATGCTGGGTGAGTCCCAGGCTGGTGCTGCCGACAAGCACATCGTCCTCGAACTGCAGCCGCAGGTAGCGGTAGCGATCCGCTTCGACCAGTTCCGCGGCGTCACCGCCTTCAGCGCCGTTCCACATTCCGAACGAACTCGACACCAGCCCGAGCGTGGCCAGCACATTCATGATGACGCTGCCCTGGTACTCCATGTCGCGTCCCGCCATGTTCAGCGCGGCTACCCGGCCATGGTCCGCAGCCGTCGGTTGAATGGCATGCACCGAATAATTCCCGGTCGAGAAATCAACACCCTGGGCAACATCGCCAGCGGCAAACACATTGCTAACGTTGCTGCGCATGCGACGATCGACGAGCACGCCCTGGTCGGTATCGATCCCGCTACCTTCGAGAAACCCGATGTTGGGCCGGACTCCGGTTGCCGCGATGACCAGATCTGCAGGCAGCGTTTCGCCGTTGTCCAGAGTGACTTCGAGACCCGCGGCGCTGCCGCCCCGATTGATTGCGGTGGCACGGGTTGCGGTCAGGATGCGCACACCTTTGCCGGCACACCATTTCTCGATCAGCCGCGCCGGCACTTCGTTCAGCATGCGCGGTACGACATGCCGCTCCATCTCAATGACTGTCAGATCGACACCACGAAGAGCAAGCGACTCCAGGATGATGCAACCGATGAACCCTGCCCCCAACAATACGACCCTGCTGCCCTTCGTCGCCAACCGCGCGACGTTGCGCGCATCCTCGAGCGTCCAGCAGGGATGCACGCCATCCAGTTCAATGCCGGGAATGGGTGGCGGTATCGGGCGCGAACCGGTCGCGATCAGCAACGTTTCATACGCCAGCGTGCTCCCGCCCGCCAACCGGACCTGGCTGGCTTCACTGTCTACAGCGTCGACCCGGTCGTGCACGAGATCGATATTGCGCTGGCTGAAATGATCGGCGTGTTTGCGCAGGAACGTGCCGGCTTCGTCGATTTGGCCGGTCAGCAGGTAAGGGATCGCCATCCGCGAATACGGAGGGCCCTCTTCGTCACCGACAATGCTGATTGCCGCGGCCGGTGCCACCTTGCGGAGATTCTCCGCGGCAATGACCCCGGCCGGACCGGCGCCAATAATTACATGAGCCATATCGATCGCTCCCGATACGAACGCCGGGACGGTTCATGCTCCGCCCCGCCGTCTGATGATGCTTCTAGCGCAGGACTCTGCAGTCCGGGCGAGGAATACCGTCACAGTCCAAGTCGTTGCCGCGTCGATTCGGTCGGGACGCCTTCGACATTCCAGCCGCGCAACTCGTAGTACTCGGGCAACATCTTGTCCAGTTCGTTGACCCGGCCTTGCGCGGGTCCGGTATTGGCGGCATCCTTCAACAGCCGTTTCGGCAATGTATCGTCTTTCCCGGTCAGCCCTGCCGCGAGGTTGAAGTCGCGCTCCAGATTCCAGATGCGTTCGCCGACCTCGGCGAGCTTCTCCATCGTCCAGCCACCCTCGCAGGCCGCATCGATCTGCGGCGCAATGTCTGCGAGCGTCCATGCAAAGGTCGTGAAGATACAAAGCCCCGCCGAATCCACCGCCGCTGTCGCATCCTGGAAAGCCTTTACCAGGCCGGCCTTTCCGTCGGTCACCAGAGGATCGGTTTTTTCCGGGATCCCCATAACCTCAGACGAGACGGTGTAACCACGCAAATGACAGGCGCCGCGATTCGAAGTCGCGTACGCGAGCCCCATGCCCTGGATGCCGCGCGGATCGTAGGCGGGAAACTCCTGCCCTTTTACCGTCATCGACAACTCGGGGTGGCCGTATTTCTCGCAAAGCCGCTTCGAGCCGAGCCCGAGTTCCTTGCCAAAACCTTCACCCGTCATCGTCAGTTCGGCCGAGCGGGTCAACGCCTCGGCCGAGCCGAAACGCATTTCCAGACCGCCGGTATCCTTTTCGGTCAGCACCCCCATCTCAAACAGTTCCATCGCTGCCGCAACGGTGGCACCGAACGAGATCGGATCGAATCCATCTTCGTTGCACAGGAAATTCACATAGGTCAGCGCGTCGAGATCGTCGACACCGGTGTCGGAGCCCAGTGCCCACGCGGCCTCGTACTCGAGACCACCGGAAGCGCCCCAGTACTCGGGCTTGTTCTTTACCGTGAAATGGCCTTTGTCGATGGTGGAGATCCTGCCGCAGGCTATCGTGCAGCCGAAACACGCGGCGTTGGTCACAAGGTTGGGCTTGCCATCGCTCTTGCGCGGCTCATGCATTGCCTCGCCGGAAATATTGCTGGCCCCTTCGAAACGCACCTCGCGCATATTGCGGGTCGGCATCGCGCCGACTTCGTTGATTACATTCATCAGCACCTGGGTGCCGTAGGTCGGCAACCCCTGCGAGGTGACTGCATTGTCGGCAAGCACCTGCTTGGCCGCCTCTGTTGCCTGCATGAAGCCAACCGGGTCCTTGATATTGCCGACTCCGCGGGTGCCGCGAACGGCAACCGCCTTGAGATTTTTCGACGCCATCACGGTACCGACACCGGACCGACCCGCCGCGCGATGCAGATCGTTTATCACTCCCGCGTAAAGACAACCGGCTTCGGCCGACCGGCCGACACAGGCAATACGCAGCTGCGGATCCTGGTGTTTCCTGTGCAAAGCCTCGTCGGTCGCCCACACCGACAAACCCCAGAGATCATCGGCCGGCAGCAACTCGGCTTTTTCGTTTTCCAGATACAGATAGACGGGCGAGTCCGCCTTGCCTTCGAAGATGATCATGTCCCAGCCGGCGTTTTTCATCTCGGCGCCAATAAAACCACCCGAATTGGAGCAGGCGATCGTTCCGGTCAACGGGCTCTTTGTTACTACGGAATAACGGCCACCGGTTGAGGCCATCGTGCCGGTCAGCGGGCCGGTGACCATGATGAATTTATTGCCGGCCGATAATGCGTCTACCGTGGGGTCGATTTCCTCGCTCAGATATTTGCTGGCCAGTCCGCGCTGCCCCAGATATTGCGTTGCCCATTCCATGTTCAGCGGCTCTGCAATACATGTCCCACTCGACAAATCGACCCTCAGAATTTTTCCTGTCCATGCCATGTTGTTTCCTCCTCGCGCAATCAGCTGCCAGGACTGATCTGGGCGCTTTGCGCAGCATAAGCGCGCATTCGCTCGAGACCGGTCTGGTCGGCATCGACGTATGTTATGGCTTCGGTCGGGCAGGCCTTGGCACAGGCCGGATCGCCACCACACAGGTCGCACTTGATCACCTTGCCGGTGTCCTGGTTGTAATTGACCGTACCGAACGGACAGGCAATCGTGCAGACCTTGCAACCAACACAAACATCGTTAAGCACGTCCTTTGAGCCGGTCGCAGCATTGACCACGATCGCATCGACCGGACAGGCATGCATACACCATGCTTCATCGCACTGGGTACAGGTGTATGGCGCAAAAACGCCTTCATGGTGGAAAGTAAATACTTTTATGCGTGATTTGGCCGGATTGAAAACGCCTTCCTGCTCGTAAGAACAGGCCATCTCGCATTGCAGACAGCCTGTGCACTTTTCCGGCTCGAGCTTGAGAGATCTGAGCATGAGTGCACCCTCTTGTTATCGCCGCGGCAACCGAGCGGGTTCCCTCCCGTCCACACTGGATGGTGCGGCTTAACCTTACGCGGTGCCTGGTTGGAATTTTTGTTCGCGACTCATGTTACTCCCGCGCGAGGGAGCGGAGCAAACCTGCCGCTCAAGCCAGCAGGTGGCCGCTGTAGTGCAGCAAAACAGCAGCAATTAACCCGGCAAGACGCGGGCGATCGTCTCTCGCCCCAGCGGTCTCGAATATCAGCCGCCGGCAACCGGTGGGAAAATGGCAAGCTGATCACCGTCCCGCAATTCGGTCTCATCGCGGGACTCACGATCGACGAAGACGCCATTGATAAACACCAGGTGAGTCAACTCGAGCGGAAGTTTGTAGCGGTCGATGATCGCCGCCGGAGTTGTCCCTTCAGCCACATCGAGCTCGGCTTCGTGACGGCCGGATCCCGGCGGCAGATAACGGGTAAGAGACGCGTAGAGTTTGAGCGTTACTTTCATAGCATGCATTTAGCCACAAAGGTCATTTCTGCGCCGCAGCAAGCAGGCGGCGCAATGAATACGACGGCAAGCGGTCCCGAGCACGACGAATCGCGTGCTGCCACTCAGGCAGCGATTCTCGAACCGACCTGATAAATCAGCAGCGCGCCGAGATATCCAAGC
The DNA here is from genome assembly GCA_002868855.1 of Chromatiales bacterium. Lineage (GTDB taxonomy): Bacteria > Pseudomonadota > Gammaproteobacteria > Steroidobacterales > BM003 > BM003. The sequence continues at coordinate 5,000 of PKUM01000214.1, forward strand.
ACGGTCATATAGGCCCACGCGAATACCGGCCAGCGCCAGCTGTTGGTTTCCCTGCGAATCACCGCGAGCGTAGCCACGCACTGCAGACACCACGCATAGAACACCAGCAGCCCCAGCACCATCGGCAATGTGAAAACCTGACTGCCATCGGCAAACGTGGCCGAGCGCAGGCGATCCGCCAGGCTGGACTCATCGGCCTCCGCACCGACTGCATAAATCGTCCCCAGCACCGCAACCACGACCTCGCGCGCCGGGAAGCCCGCAATCACCGCAGCCGATATTTTCCAGTCCCAGCCAAGCGGGGTAAACACCGGTTCGACAATCTTGCCGACTCGGCCCAGCGCGCTTTGCTCGAGGTGGGCCGCGGCCGCCTTGTTGTCCACATCCGCCAGCTGTTGCGTCAATTCGACGCCGGAATAGTTCGCTTCAGCGACAGCGCGGGCCGCAGCGGCGTCCGCTTCGACTGTAGCCGAGCGCGGAAAATACGCCAGCGCCCAGACGATGACCGCAACCATGAAAATCACCGTTCCCGCACGGCGCAGGAATACCTTTACCCGATCGAGCAGGGCGATGGCCACGGTACGCAGGTTTGGCAAGCGAAAGGCCGGCAACGCCAGCACGAAATTGGGCTTGGGACCGCGTAGCGCGGAGCGCCGCAGCAACAGTGCCGTGCCAATACCACCGACGATACCCAGCATATAGAGACCAAACAGGACAATTCCCTGAAGGTTGGCGACGCCGATCGTCCGGCTCGGAACGAAAGCCGCAATCAACAAAGCGTACACGGGCAGACGCGCCGAACAGGTCAGAAATGGTGCGGCCAGAATCGTTGCGATGCGATCGCGCCGGTCGGGGATCGCGCGCGTCGCCATGATTCCGGGTACCGCACAGGCAAAACTCGACAACAGCGGTATGACCGACTGGCCGGACAGGCCAACCGGGCGCATCGCACGGTCGACAAGAAACGCCGCGCGCGCCAGGTAACCGGTGTCCTCGAGAAGGATGATGAACAGAAAAAGAATCAGGATCTGCGGCAGGAAAATTATCACGCTGCCGACCCCGGCAACTACGCCGTCGACAACAAGGCTCTGTAACACGCCATCCGGCAGATACTGGCGGATCGACTCGCCCAGCGCAGTCGTCGCGCCGTCGATCAGGTCCATGAACGGTGTTGCCCAGGCGAACACGGCCTGGAATACCAGCGCCATGACGACAAAGAACAGTACAGTGGCCGGGTACGGGCGATTCATCCAGTCAACCAGGAACGATCCCCAGCGCGTGATCGGCGGCGCCGCGCTCTGTACTTCGTCGAGAACTTCGCGAATCCAGCCGTAGCGATGCCGAGCCTCGACCGCAAGCCCGGGCTCGCCGCGGAACAAATCGGCCCGGGCCTTTTCGATCTGCGCCAAGACGCCGGGCCCCTTTAGCGCGACGAGCCGCGCCGTCGCCAGCGGATCGTCCTCGACCAGGTTTCGCTCTACTTCCTGGATTCCTGTTCCGCAAGAGTCAGTATTCGCACCACCCAGCAACTGCAAGGCCGTCTGACGCAATGCCGGCCAGAATGACGGCGGCGGCGATGCCTCAGCCGTCATCGCTACTGTCAGTTCCCGTTTCAGATCGACCAGCCCCTTGCCGGTTGTTGCAACAACCGGAACGACCGGGATTCCTCCCAATTTCGCGCTCAGCTTTTCGATGTCGAAACGGGTGCCAAGCCGCGCGGCCGCGTCCGCCATTGTCAGCACGACGATCATTGGCCGGCCGATTTCGGCGAGCTGTTGCAGCAGGTAGAGACCCTGGTAAAGGCGGGTGGCATCGACAACCGCGAGAATCCCGTCCGGCTGCGGCGTTCCCGCTACCCGGCCAAGCAACACCTCCACCGCAATCCGCTCGTCCGCCGATTCCGGTGTCAGTCTGAAAATGCCGGGCAAATCGATAAGATCGAGCGGCGTAGCGTCGAGCAACGCCGTGCCGATATGTTTCTCGACCGTGACGCCCGGATAGTTCGCGGTCTTCTGCCGCAAACCGGTTAGTCGATTGAACAGTGTGCTCTTGCCAGCGTTGGGATTGCCGACCAGCGCAAACGTCACGCGCGCACGCCGGCTACGCGGAATCGCATCGACGGGAATGCTAGCCGCGACGCTGGACACCGGGGTCGGCTCCAATGCGGGATACGCCAAAGCAGCGCGCCTGCTGGCGGCGCAGCGACAGCGACATGCCGTAGACATCGAGTTCGAGGGGATCGCCACCAAGCGACGCATTCAGGTAAACGACTTCGGCGCCTTCGACCAGGCCCATCGTCATCAGTCGCTGAACGCTCTTGTCCCGGGAATCGATCGACTCGATGCGCGCGCGATCGCCGCGCCTCAGATCCGCCAGCGTCATCTCGCTGATTGGCTCATCCTCCGGCCGCCATTGCTGCGGCCCTGGGTACGAATCGCCGACCCGATGACTAGCGGACGGCGCCCTCCGCGACAATCTTAATTCGAGAATCGGCCGCGGCTGGCGCGAATGTTAGTTGAGAATGCTTCGCATTCACAACCGGCAGAAATACCTATGCGGGCCCTCCGGGCGCGCCAGGCGCCAATCAATTCTTCAGGTCCAGCGCGTTGTCAACTTTTGTTACGCCTTCGATACCCGCCGCAACTTCGGTGGCGCGCTTCTTCTCGGCGGCGCTGCTGACAAACCCGCTCAGCTGCACGACACCGTTGCGCACTTCGACATCGATATCACCGGCATCCGTATCTTTTTCGGCCATCAGCGCGGCATTGACCTTGGTCTCGATGTACTGGTCTTCCACCGTCTGGCCCATGCTGCGCTTGCCGCTGCCAACGACCAGCTTGTTGTTGACCTTTTTAACGCCGACGATGTCGTTGGCTATATTCGCCGCCTCGCGGCGCTGTTCTTCGCTCTCGACGAACCCGCTCAGCTGGACGACGCCTTTGTCGACTTCGACGTTTACGTCATTGGCGTCGACGACCTTGCTGTCGATCAGATTGGTTTTGACCTGTGCGGCAAGGCCTACGTCATCGACCATTTCACCAGCGGTTTTTTCCGCCAGCACCGGGCCGGTCAGCAGCAGTGCCATCGTGGCCACCATGATTCTCTTTATTCGCATCGCTCGTTTCTCCTTGATTCCATTCAATTTGGATTTTTCTGCCCGGGAGCCGAACTGTCCCGTCACCGGGCGCCGGGGCAAGAAATCTGCGCCTGGGCATGTTCGTTTCACATAA
>PKUM01000210.1 GCA_002868855.1 Chromatiales bacterium
ATTCCGGTTTGAAGTTCCCGCTGTTGCAGCTTGTTTTGTTGCTGTTGCCATTTGAGGTCATAAAACTCCAGCAGCATATTGTCAGGGTCGAAATACGGCGGATCCCACTCATCCCACTCGAACCCGAGGCGCATGGTTAGCACGTCGCCGACCGTGATGTCGTTTTTGCGCTCGTCCCAGTTCTGATAGCCGGGGTAGTCGAACAGGCTCAGAAAGGCAGTATCGACACCGCCAATTACCCCCTGGTCGATTGCGATCCCCGTCAGGATGCCAGCAACGCTTTTCGAAACCGAGAACTGGGCATGCATCGCGGGATCGGTGTTGCCGACCCAGCCGTCGAATTCGTCGAGACGGGTACGCAGCGTCTCGTCCAGCACCAGCCTGCCGCGATAAGCGATCGAGACCGAATCGGCAATCGGGTACTCGCCGTCCCCTATTGCATTGATCATTTCCTCGAGCAGCTCTACCGACATCCCGAGCGCGGCAGCGTCAGCCACGGTCCACCCGTCCGGTTTCGACCCCGGAACCCGGTATGTGTAATCCACGGGCGGACCGCCTGCGGTGGCTCCGGTCGTATCGCCCCCGCCGCCGTCGCCACCGCCACATCCCGCCAGCAGCGAAAACGCGGCAATCGCTGCGTAGAAACCGGACCGGCGGACTAATTCAGAATTTTTGCAATTCATCGGGACCCCTCTACAATTCAAAAAGTTAGCAAATTCTCCGGCGGTAATGTCACGCCCCAGACCGGGTTTCCGGCTACAGCGGGCCTGTGCCGTCCTCCGCCACCAACGCTGCAAAAATTAGCGACCGCGGTGTCCCATTACCGTAGGCTTGGGACGAACGCCCGATTGCTGGGACGAGTGTCAGCGGATTTGGGACGAAAATGAGCGCCAGTTCGAACAACAGATGGTTTTCCCGCAGACGTCTGCTGGAAACCGGGTTCTGGGTCCTGCTGATCACGGTACTTTGGACCCTGGACCTGATGACCAAGTTCGCAGTGCGCGAACGCACCGGAGTCGGCCTCGACGATTTCAGGTTGATCGCCGAGCAGGTCACCAGCGGACTTGCCGCGCTGGTGATGGTCCTGTTCGTAATGCGCTGGCTCGATCTGTTCCCGTTGCGCCGCAACAATCCGGCCCAGACGCTGGTCGGGCATGTCGCCGGCAGCGTGATTTTCGCCGCCGGACATTTTTTTCTGCTTTCATTGTTCCGCTACGTCGGCTACTTTCTTTTCGGCCGCCAATTCGTATTTGGCAGCCGGGTTCTGGAAAACCTGGTTTTCGAATACCAGAAAGACATCAAGATCTATGTCGGCATGGTGGCGATCATCGCGATATACCGTCACTACACGGCTGCACCCGGGCCGACGGCTGCCGTGCCGGCGGAGACCCGCCGGCTGATGGTCCAGACCCGCAACGGGGAGCGCGTAATTCCATTCGACCAGATCGAATATCTCGAGGCCGCCCGTAATTACATCGTCGTACACGCCGACGGCCACGAGTTCCTGGTGCGGGACACGATGGCGAACCTCGAGGGCAAGCTCGCAGGCGCGAGCTTTGCGCGCAGCCATCGCAGTTTTATGGTCAATCTGGATAGGATTACCGAAATACGCAATACCGGCGGCGGCAGCTTCAGGGTCGGCCTCAAAAGCGGCGCCAGCGTGCCGCTAAGCCGCCGTTACCGCGAACAATTTAAAAAGGTGCTTGCCGTTTGAACTGCCGGGTCTGATGGCGCACTCCGGGTGATTCAGAGCGCGCTGCGCGGAAGCCGGGCGATTTCGAACGTATACTCCACAGTCTGAGAGCTTGAAGGTCTGCGCCACGAGCCTGCCGTTTTTGACGAGCATGGGAAAAGTCCCGATGGAAATGCTGCACGATCTCTTCGTCGCTTCACCGATTGTCGCGTTGTTTCTTTGCCTCGCAGTCGGATATGCGCTCGGCAAAATCCGGGTTGGCCGGTTTCGGCTTGGGGGAATGCCCGGCACGCTGTTTGCGGCGATCCTGCTCGGACAGGCCGGCGTCGAAGTCGACGACAACATCAAGACGATGTTCTTCGCGCTCTTTATCTATTCGCTCGGTTATGTCAGCGGGCCACAGTTTTTCCGGAGCCTCGGGCGGAGCACGCTCGACCATGTGCATCTCGCGGTGTTTAGCAGCATTGTGATTTTCGTGACCGTCTGGACGCTCGCCCAGGTGCTCGACCTCGACAAGGGCACGGCAGCCGGACTGCTCGCCGGCGCCACGACGGAATCGGCATCGGTCGGCACCGCTGGCGAGACCCTGGCTCACATGGATATCGATGACCAGCAGAAGTCATCGCTGATCGCCAACATCACCGTGACCTATGCGATTACCTATCTTTTCGGTTTTACGCTCGTCGTTTTCTTTACCAGTGCCATTGCGCCGCGTCTGCTGGGAATCAATCTGAAGGAGGCGGCGAGAGAATACGAGCGTAATCTCGGGGATACCGAATCCGACCTGGAGCCGGGCCAGGAAACCGCGATCCGCCCGATTTTGGTGCGCGTGTACCGCGTTACGAACACCGAGGCGATCGGCAAAACGCTTGGCGAATTTTCCGAGCGTTACCCGGAGGGCGCCCATATCCAGCAAGTAACCAGACGCGGGCGCCAGCAACATCTCGGGTCCGACCTCGCGCTGGCGAAAGGAGACAGGGTGGCGCTGGTCGGTACGCGCGAGGCGATTGTCCCGGCAGGCAAGTACCTTGGCGAGGAGACGGCCAATGTCGAGGACCTCGATTTCGTCAGCGAAAGCCGCGATGTCGTGGTGACACACAAAGCGCTGATCGGCACGACGATCAGCGATGCGAGGAAACTGGTCAACCCCGAACTGCACCGCGGCGTTTTTGCCACCGCTCTGTCGCGGCTAGGGCGCAACATCGATATCCGGCCACGAACGCGGCTTCAGGCCGGTGACATTTTGACCCTGTACGGACCCGCCGAGAATGTTGAGAAATCCGCGCGAGCGATCGGCTATTCGGTGCATCAGGGTCACGGCGTGGACTACATCTACCTCGGTTTCGGCATCATCTTCGGCATCCTGATCGGGATGATCACGGTACCGATCGCCGGTGCATCGGTTGCACTTCATACCGGTGGCGGCTGTCTGATTTCGGGTCTGCTGTTTGGCTGGCTGCGATCCAAGCGCCCCACTTTCGGCAGCCTTCCGACTGCAACGGCGATACATTTGCGAGACTTTGGTCTGGCGATGTTTATCGCCTCGGTCGGTCTCTCCGCCGGGCCGGATGCTATGGTGGTGCTGCGCGAGCAGGGCATTATGCTGCCGATCCTGGCCCTTACCCTGGTGTCCGTCACGCTGTTGTCATCGCTTTATTACGCCAAGCACGTCCTGAAGATGGACCCGGTGGTGATTTGCGGCGCGCTGGCCGGAATCCTGACCTGCACCCCGGCACTGAACGGAATCGTTGCGGAGGCCGACAGCGAGAGTCCGGTCATCGGCTACACGGTGCCTTACGCAATCGCGAACGTGTTGCTGACACTGCTCGGCCCGGTGATCGTGCTAACGGTCTGAGGCCTGAGGAAGCCGGGGCTCCGTGTGGAGCGAAGTTTGCGTTGTCGTGCGCAGCTGTCGGCAATCTCGCAACAGACCTGCGTCTTCCGTGCCAATATTGCCGCGGAAGCCACGCGGCATAGTCGTCAGCCGTTTTTCAACAGAGATGTTTTTCGTGCTGTTCCGCGTGGTTCTGACCGTACAGGCGATATCGAGATTATCTGCAGGATCAGGCAATCCGAACCCCACAAGACCACAGACGCCTGTTGCGGGCCGGCGGAACCGTGTAAATCTTAGGTGTCGTCCGGCCGACTTCTGCCGATCGTCCGGTCGGCTATATTTATTGGACAAAGGCCCGCCAACGACGGGCGCAATAACAACTCAGGGATGAAAACAATGGAACAGGCACGCGAAATCAAACATGACGCACGGGCACTCTGCAAACGCACCTGGTGGGTGTTTCTGATCGGCGGTATTGCCTCGGTTGTTTTCGGAATCCTGGCCTTCATGAACCCGGCCGCCGCGTTGCTGGTGCTCGGGATGTTTTTTGCCGCCTACGTCCTGGTCGACGGCGCGGTGAACATCTGGGGCGCGGTCAGCCATCGCGACAAGGACGGATGGTGGGCCATGCTGCTGATCGGAATTGTTGGCGTACTGATTGGTGGCTACGCGTTGATCAACCCCCCGATCAGCATGGTGGCGCTGGTGTTTTTGATCGCAATGCTGGCGATCTTCATGGGTGTATTGATGCTGATGCTGGGCTGGAAGATTCGCGAGGCCGTCAAGGGCGAATGGATGCTCTATCTCACCGGCGGATTGTCGGTGTTGTTCGGGCTGATGATTTTTGTCCGCCCGGCGGAAGGCACGTTGTCCGTCGTCTGGTTGATCGCATCGTGGGCGATACTGATCGGCGCGCTGCGTATTTTCTTCGCTTTCAAAGTACGCAATCTTCCGGAACGGGTCGGCGAGAAGGTTGGCGCGGCGCTGGATCGGTCACGATCAGCCTGACCCTGCAACCGGGGCGATGGCGCTGCAACGCTGCGGCTCGGAGTTGCCCCGGTACGCAACTGTACCGGGGCTGTTGCGGATTTATTTTTTCGGCGAATACCAGATCGGTGAGGTATAAGCCCGTTCCTGGGTGATCATCTGTGCCTTGTCGGGCATTGTTACGCCGTAGCGCTTCGCGTCGTAAGCGGTCCAGCGCGGCGTCGGAATCTCGATGACCCGCGCGTAATACACGGCCGGCAGGTCGGAGTCGAAATCCGGATCCGTCCAGACCTCGATCAGCTCCGGATCGCCGATGGTGTTGCTGAACGTCGCTTCGGCCACGTTGACGGTGTTACCGACAGGTGGGATTGCCCCATTGCCATCCGGCCGCCGCTCCGCGGCATCCGACCAGACCACGTCGTAGACTTTCTCACGGCGTTCGCCGCGATTGTCGAGCCAGCCCTTGACGATCTGGATACGGTCGAGGTTGCCCGACATCGGATCCTTGCGCGCGGCCACCAGGAAGGTCGGTGCGCGCGCGTCCTGCGGCTGCGGCGGAAGATCGGCGCCCATCGGCACGCCTTTGCGGTAGCCCTGGTCGGCGGGTAGCCGGCTCCGCGTATCCGACTCGTCGAAATTCCAGCCGCCGAAAAACCTGACCAGCATACGCGGGCCCGTCGTGGCATAGGTTTCCTTGCGCATCATTGCGTCGAACAGCGCCTCGCGGGTGTTGTCGCGGGCCCAGACTCCGGCCAGACCGGACGCCACCATCTCCCAGCTCTCATATCGGCCGTTGCTGGTCTCCGCCATCGGATGGTTGTAACGCTCCGCATTCGGTTCGGTGCCAGAATGCTTGCCGAAAAAGTTGTCTTCTCCGGCGGTCGCCAGGCCGGTATGACTGTCGGTGGCACCGATCATGCCAAACTTGTACGGGTTTACGCCGAGCCGTTTATCGAGCTGCAACCCGATCTGCAGCGCAGTGCGCGCATATTCGTATTGCAGCATGTTGTCGTCTTTCGCCACGCTAAGATCGAGGTTGCCCTTATCCCAGGTCTCGTAATCGGCGAACTCATCGTTGGGCGACAGCAACGGATGAGCCTCGCCGTCTCCCTTAATTTGTGTCGCCTCATAAAGCGGCTCCCATCGGGCCCGGGTCTCGGCATAGGCGCGGTCTATTCGTTTGCCGGAAAACGAGTCAACCACCGGAAACATGATGCCGTTGCTCAGGTTGCCGTTGTGGGCGATGGCAAGAATCCGCCCCCCGGTCCGTTCCTGGTAGGTTTGCATCCACGCCCACAGGTCGGCCGGGTTATCGCTGCCAACCGGTTTGAGCGTCGTGTACGGCTCCATGATCGACGCCTTGCCGCCGCCGTCGCGATAGATCACGACACGGTGCAAATTATTGCCGCCGGTATTGGATGTCCACTCGTAACCGATGAAAGCGGTAAACCGGCCTGGGTCGTTGAATTGCTCGGCGGCCGTGATCGCGGTTTCCCATGCCGAGGCATAGGCTGCGCTGCCGGGGGGAGAGGCCAGCGCATCCGGAAACGTACCCTGCGAGAACGCTTCGATAATTTCCACTGCTGCGGCAACGCCCTGCTGTCCGCCAGCTTTCACCATGTCGTACCAGCGCTTTCCGGTCGGGTCGGCGAGCATTGCCGGATCGCCCGCAAACAGACGCGGGAAAAAACCCATGTTGTCCGAATGGTCGGCGACGACGAGAAAATCCAGCGGTCGAGACAATTTCACCTGCAGCCCGGTTGACGACTTCAGCTGTTCACCACGGGCGAAACGGTAAGCGTCGGCAGGCTGCAATCTCGCGCCGAATGCACCGGCATCGAACGACATACCGGTATGCAAGTGGGTATCGCCCCAGTACACCTGAACAGGAAAGTTGCGATCGGCATACGGAGAGTAACGATCTTCTACCGGGAACCCGCCGCTATGTTCCTTGGACGGCGAAGGCAGACCCACCGATTCGGCCGAAATCGCGCCTGTCCAAAGCAGCGCCGGCGCAACTGCCACAATCGCGTATCTGTGAAAATTGGAAAATCGGAACATTGCAAACTCCTTGCAGGATCATGACTGTCCTGTCTTGCCCCAGGCTCCGCGATGCTGTGTCGAGAAACCGACCGCACCTCAGACGATAGTTGGTGGCAGAGCTTTTCGCTGCGCTGCACTGTTCGCTGCTGAGGTTTGCCGCAATCGGCAAACAGCCATTCTCGAGGAGGGATCGGCTTGCTGGTCCGCAGCGCTTGCGCGAGGTTAACATGACTGCCTTATGCGGTAAAAAATCGCGGATTTCGGGCGTCCGGTGTCGAGTTACTCATGAACAAATATTTGCTTCAGTTACTCTTGTTTTTGGCGATGACCACACACGCTACGGTGGCCGGTGCGCAAAGTCATCGCCAAGGGCGTGGTCGTCGTCCGCTCCAGCCGTTTGTCCAGTGGTGCAGTGGGGCGCAACGTCGAGGTCGACGACGACGAACCCGGAACGATCGTATCTGGCGAACTCAGCCCCTCGAAATCGCGCGTGTTATTGAAACTCGCGCTGATCAAAACCAGCGAACCAACGACAATCCAGGCCTGTTTCGATCGTTACTAGCGGCGGCTCCGGGGCGCCATCGCCCGACCCTTTAGTGTGGCATCGGCGTGCACCGGCCTCAGCCCGCTCCGGTCGAGCAATCGGAATGGCGACGACCGGTCAACGCGGGCGGTCGATTTCCGCGAGGTAACCGTAACCGCCAAGACCCCGAACCTGCGCAACGATCCACGCTGCACGTTTGTTCACGTACTCCGACCCACCGGTCGGATCGATACGCTTCGGGCTCGGCAGCACGGTCGCAAGCCGCGCAGCCTGCTCGGGCGTGATTCGATCCGGCGTCCGGCCGTAGTAATGCTGCGTTGCCGCCCCGGCCCCGTAGATCCCTGGGCCGAATTCGGCAATGTTGAGGTACACCTCGAGAATGCGCCGCTTCGGCCAGGTCGCCTCGATCAGCAGCGTCAGCCAGGCCTCGATACCCTTGCGGACCCAGCTCCGCCGCGGCCAGAGATAGAGATTTTTCGCCACCTGCTGGGTGATCGTCGACGCGCCGCGGCCGGCTCCGCCCTCCAGCGCGTCCTGCATCGACTCAAGGTCGAACCCGTGATGCGACGGAAACTTCTGATCCTCGCTCGCGACGACGGCAATCGGCAGCGCGCTGCCGATTCGGTCCCAGTCGACCCATTCCTGGTTCACGGCGACGCCGGCCAGCCGGTCGCGCAGCATGAAAGCAGAGGTCGGGGGATCAATCCAGCGCAACGGCATGACCAGTAACAGCGAGATCGCAAATCCCAGCAGCGCGGCCCAGCCGAGGAAGCGAAAAACCCGCACGCGGCGGGTGCCAACCGAGTTCCGCGCTTTCCTCTTCTTCGCCATAACGTGGTTCCCGCCTGCAGGACCTCGGCTCAACGCTCGTCGGGCCGGCGCGATGGCTGGCTAAGGATGAAGCCAGCGCCGACAGCCATCAGCAGCAGCGTCACGGCGCGTATCCACAGCGCCATTTCGGCGAAAGCGAACATGTAAAGGAGGCTCGCTGCCATCGTCGCGATTGCGACGACCTTGGCCCGTACCGGGATCACACCGTACTCCTTCCATTGCTGCAGCGGCGGGCCGAAGACCCGGTGCGAATAGAGCCAGTCGTGGAAGCGTTGCGAACTC
>PKUM01000062.1 GCA_002868855.1 Chromatiales bacterium
GACATTATCGGTGAGGCTGATGGATGCCAGCGGATGATCCCGGCCGATTCGCTCGAGACCCACCGTCGCATGCCCATCGGCATGCAGCCTGCCGACATAACGCAACACCTCACCCGCGTCCCGCGACGCCTCGAACAGCTCGGTCATTTTTTCATCGTGGCGCGGCAACCCGGCGAGAAATTCATCGACATCCCCCTGTGCAAGCTCGGCGGGAACCAGTGACTCGATGCGCACATCCGACAACTCGATTTCGCGCCCGGCCTCGCGCGCAAGAATGATCAGTTTGCGAGCCACATCCATGCCGGAGAGATCGTCACGCGGATCCGGCTCGGTAAATCCTTTAGCGCGCGCTTCCAGGACGATATCGGAGAATGGTCGGGTACCGTCGAAACGATTGAACAGATAGGCCAGCGTTCCGGAGAATACCCCTTCCACGCTTTCGATCTCGTCTCCGGTCTGAACCAGATCCCTTACCGTTTGGATGACCGGAAGGCCGGCACCGACATTGGTCTCATAGAGAAAGTGCACGCTGCCGTGGCGGCGCGCACGGCGCAGCTTACGGTAGTACTCAAAGGGACCGCTATTGGCACGTTTATTCGGGGTGATCACATGAACGCCGCGCTGCAACCACCGCTCATACCGTGCCGCCGGCTCAGCGCTGGCGCTGCAATCGATGATTACTGCATGCGGCAAATAGTCGGCGTGAATATGCTCGACAAAATGTTCGAGGTCGGCGTCAAGCTCCGAACTCGCCAGTTGATCACGCCAGTTCGCGAGATCGAGCGCGCGATCGCCAAGCAGCATCCTGTTGCGGGAAACCAGTCCGCGCATGCGCAAATCGACATTGTTTTCTTCCAGCAACCGGCGCTGCTCACCGGCGATCTGGGCGATCAGCGCGGCACCCACATTACCGGGCCCTATCAGGCCAATTGAAATAGTCTGCGGCGACAGATAGAAGCCGGCATGCACGGCGCGCAATGCGCGGGTGGCGTCGGCACTGTCAATCACTGCAGAAATATTGCGCTCGGAAGAACCCTGGGCGATTGCACGGATATTGACCGAGGACTCGCCAAGCGCGCCAAAGACTTTTGCTGCGACGCCCGGGGTACCCGCCATTCCATCGCCCACTACCGCAAGGACGCTGGCCGAACGCGTTACTTCGACGTTCTGGATCTGTCCGTCGCGCAGCTCGACGTCAAACGCGCGGCCCACTACCGCGTGGGCCCGATCGGCGGCGGCCTCGGGCACCGCTACGCATATCGAGTGCTCGGAACTGGCCTGCGAAATCAGAACGACGGAGATACCGGCCTCGTGCAGAGCATGAAACAACCTGTCGGCGGTACCCGGCACGCCGATCATTCCGGCGCCTTCGAGATTTATCAGCGCGATGCCGTCGATGCTGGTTATTCCCTTTACCTGGCCATCGGGCTCGGCTACCGCCGCGATACGGCTCCCGGGCTGTGCCGGATCAAAAGTATTGCGAATAACTATCGGTACCTGTTTGGCAATCGCCGGCGCCATTGTCTGCGGGTGAATAACCTTTGCGCCGAAATAGGCGAGTTCCATCGCCTCGTTGTAGGAGAGCGAATGAATGACCGCAGCATCCGGCACCCGTCTCGGATCCGCGCTCATTACGCCATCGACATCGGTCCAGATCGTAATCTCGGTGGCTTCAAGCAACGCACCGAAAATCGACGCCGAGTAATCGCTGCCGTTGCGCCCCAGGGTCGTCTGCACACCATTTCGGTCCGAAGCGATATACCCGGTAATTACCACGACATCGGCGGGATCCTCCACGAGGTGCTGCTGCAGCGCTTGCTCGCTGGCGGCCCAGTTCACGACCGGACCAAGCTCGTGCTCGTCGACGACCAGCACCGTACGTGCGTCGAGCCATCGTACCCGCTGCGGCCCGATCTGCGCGGCCAGTTGAGCGCACAGGAGCTGTGCCGACCATAGCTCTCCGTAGCCCGACACGACATCCCGTATTCCGCGATCCGACGACTTCAGCAGAGCCGCCGCACGCAGAATCTCGCGCAAATCTCCGATGTCGTTACCGATCACCAGCGCATAGGCGGCGCGCTGCTCCTCTCCCAGCAACTCGTCAGCCAGATCGAGGTGGCGGCTGGCCAGCGCGGAAAGCAACGGTTCGATATCGCTTCCGCCGCGCTGGGCGTGACCCACGAGATCGAGCAGCGCATCGGTTACACCAGCCGCGGCCGAAACCACTACCGCCTGGCGCGGATCCTCCTGCGCTTGCAGAATATCGGCGACACGACGGAATCGCTCAGCGCTGGCGAGGCTCGTGCCTCCGAACTTGTGAATGCGCCATCGTCGCTCGATCATGGCTACCTGCCCCTATTTGCCTGCATCCCAGACACATACTCTCCGCGCCACCCCTGGCTCGCGGCGGCAAGGCAGAATGATTGGAAATGTCACCCACGCACTATGCGGGCACGATTGTAGAACGCAGGCGCTGCAATCAGGAAGGGCTCCGACGCAATAAAATCAGCGCAAAAAAAACCCCGCGCTAGCGGGGCATGGGTCTGCAGGGTTGTTGTTTTTCTTATCGGCAGATTTCGACTGCATTATTATTATTGTTGCCAGTTCATTTTTGGTTCTTTCGAGAGCTTGCCGGACGTTTTACGGATATGGGCCGTTCGACGTTCGGCATTTACTAGCAAGCAACAACCGTGCCATAACTTCTACTTGCATATATCTCAGCCACTTACAGCTTTCGCCTCAGATCAGCGCTGAAGTAAATGTAAAGAAACCCGACGCCAATTGAGCACAAATCGCCAAAACCAGATTTTATTGAGTAAGTTAGACAGGCAGGTTGAGCATATTATTTAAAGTTAATTGTCTAAAACATATCTAAGCATTTGTTTTATCATTTTTTTCCTAACTTTCCTCGGGACATGTCAACGGTTATGCCGGGCGCACCGACAGGTCGATGGCAACAGGCCCGCGGCCGGCAAAACGACTCCCCGCTCCGGCATGGCAGACAATAAGGACGAAAAAACCGCGGGCCGGCAAAAACCAATAGAATGTCGCGGACGAATCCGCACGTGCATAAAATTGCGACATTCCCGTACTGATCAGCATTATGCAGACCACAGCGCTGTTTTTGGAGCGATTCCCGCAGGAGTAACCCGAATGAATCCAGCTGCCCCAGGCAACACGGGGTACCAGTCCCTGGAGAACGTGATTATCCGTTTCGCCGGAGATTCAGGAGACGGCGTTCAGCTTACGGGCTCGCTGTTCACCCAGGACTCTGCGGTGATGGGTAATGACATCAGTACGCTCCCCGATTTTCCGGCCGAAATACGTGCACCGGCCGGTACGTTGCCCGGTGTCAGCAGCTTTCAGCTGAACTTCAGTTCCAGAGACGTCCATACCCCCGGGGACCGTCCTCAAGTGCTGGTGGCGCTCAATCCGGCAGCGCTGCATGTACACCTGGCCGACCTGGTACCGGGCGGCCTCGTGATTCTCAATGAGGATGCGTTTACTCCGGCGGGTTTCAAGAAAGCCGGTATCGACACTGACCCCCGCGAGGACGGGAGTCTTGCCGGCTTTTCCGTCCATGGCCTGCCGATCACCGCGCTGACGCTCGAGGCCGTCAAACCGACCGGGCTCGGGAAGAAACAGGCGGAACGGTGCAAGAACATGTTGACCCTCGGCGTCGTGTGCTGGCTCTACGACCGCGATTGCGACGTTATCGAGACCCTGATCGATAGTCGATTTGGCTCAGCGAATGCGGAACTGGCAGCGGCCAACAAGCTCGCTCTCCAGGCGGGGTTCGGGTATGCAGACACGATCCGGTTAATGCCACACCGCTACCGCGTTGAAAAAGCCAGCCTGGCCCCGGGAAAGTATCGGCGCATCACCGGCAACTCTGCCGCAGCCATGGGTTTCGTCGCGGCATCGCAATTGAGTGGCCGGCCCCTTATTTATGCCTCTTACCCGATCACGCCGGCCAGCGACATCCTGCATGAACTCGCGCGCCTGAGGCACTTCGGCGTGCTCGCCGGACAATGCGAAGACGAAATTTCCGCAATGGGCGCGGCGATCGGGGCGGCTTTCGGTGGCGCGCTTGGGCTGACCGCCACGAGTGGCCCCGGCGTTTGCCTGAAATCCGAAGCGCTGAACCTGGCAGTCATGACCGAGCTTCCGGTCGTCGTTGTGGACGTGCAGCGCGGCGGGCCGTCGACCGGCCTGCCGACCAAGACCGAACAGGCGGACCTGCTGCAAGCGATGTTCGGACGCAATGGCGAAAGTCCTCTGGCTATCGTCGCGCCACAGAGCCCGGCCGATTGTTTCGATATGGCAGTCGAGGCTTTTCGGATCGCCATCAAGTACATGACACCGGTTTTCTATCTCTCTGACGGCTACCTGGGGAACGGACCCGAACCCTGGCGAATACCGGACCTCGATACACTCACACCGATCGATGTGAATTTCGCCACGGACCCGGCGGCATTCATGCCCTACTTGCGCGACCCTGAGACATTGGCGCGACCCTGGGCCATACCCGGCACCCCTGGACTGGAGCACCGGATCGGCGGTCTCGAAAAAGCCGACGGCAGTGGGGCGGTGAGTTACGACCCGCTGAATCACGAAAACATGGTGCGCTTGCGGGCGGAAAAAATTGAACGGATCGCGGACGATATTCCCGAGCTCGAAGTCCTCGGCCCGCAGGCCGGCGAATTACTGGTTCTTGGCTGGGGCAGCACCTATGGCGCAATTCGAACGGCGGTTGAAGACCTGCAGCAGGAAGGGGCTTCGGTTGCGTCCGCGCACCTGCGCTATCTGAACCCGCTGCCGCGCAATCTTGGGGCGGTGCTGGATCGTTTCGACAAGATCCTCGTACCTGAAATGAACTCGGGACAGCTCCGCTTGTTGCTGCGGGCCCGTTTTCTCAAAGACATCGCCGGGCAAAACAAAATCCAGGGTCAGCCTTTCAAGACTTCGGAAATAAGCGAACGGGTACGGTCAATGCTGAGCCCCGGCTCGACCAGGCGGGCGCGAGCCTGAAGCTCTGGTCGCGCAAATCCTCGGCAACACCTAATGGGAAACGATAGTGACAAACGCGGCAAATACTGAATATCGCAGGGAAGATTTCACCTCGGACCAGACCGTACGCTGGTGTCCTGGCTGCGGCGATTACTCGATTCTCGCGCAGGTACAGAGAATGATGCCGCAGATCTGCGCCGAAAACGGGCTCGCCCGGGAAGACATCGTGTTTGTCTCGGGAATAGGCTGCTCGAGCCGTTTCCCCTACTACATGAATACTTATGGATTCCACACTATTCATGGCCGCGCCCCAACCGTGGCACTCGGCCTGAAAATCGCACGGCCCGATTTGCAGGTGTGGGTCATTACCGGGGACGGCGATGGACTCTCGATTGGCGGCAACCACCTGATTCATACCCTAAGGCGTAATCTCGATGTCAAAATCCTGCTGTTCAACAACCGTATTTATGGCCTGACCAAAGGGCAGTATTCACCAACCTCGGAGTTCGGCAAACGCACGAAGTCGAGCCCGCTGGGCGTCATTGCGCAACCGGTCAACCCGCTTTCGCTGGCCTGCGCGTCGCGCGCCACTTTCATCGCCCGGACGATCGACAAGGATACGAAACACCTGCAGGAGGTCCTGCTGCGCGCTGCCCGCCATCGTGGCTCGGCCTTTGTCGAGATTTACCAGAACTGCAACATCTTCAACGATTTTGCGTTTGACCATCTCACCGACCGCAAGGTGCGCAATGAACGCCTGTTGTACCTCGAGCACGGCCGTCCGCTGACGTTCGGCGCCGACGCGGAAAAGGTCATCGTGACGACCGGTCGCGGTGCCACCAGCCATTTCGGCGTTGCCACGCGGTCCGAGGCAATAGAGGAAGATATCGTCGTTCACGACGAGGCCACCGGCAACGACGCCTACACCTATGCCCTGAGCGGAATCGATCACCCGGAATTCCCAGTCCCGATGGGCGTTTTGCGCGCACTGGAAGGACCGACTTATGAGGAACAATTGGCCGGCCAGATCGAGGAAGTGCAGCGGCGCAAGGGTCCGGGCAGCCTCGAGACATTGATGCATTCCGGCGAAGTCTGGACAGTTGACTGAACAACGGGCATCTTTACGCGCCAGACCAGTAAACCCCCAGCAAGGATCTTTCGAAAATGACTCACGTAGTGACGGAACAGTGCATCAAATGCAAGTACATGGACTGTGTCGAAGTGTGCCCTGTGGACTGTTTCCACGAAGGGCCGAATATGCTCGTCATCAACCCGGATGAGTGTATCGATTGCACGGTTTGCATCCCGGAATGCCCGGTCGAGGCGATCTATCCCGAGGAAGACCTGCCCGAGGACCAGATGCAGTTTCTGAAAATCAATGAAGAGTTGTGCAGGGACTGGCCCGTAATAACCGAAATCGGCGAACGCCCGGGCGATGCCGACCAGTGGGCAAACGTGCCCGACAAGCTCAAATTGCTGGAAAAATAGAAGCGCCGCGCAAAGGTCGTGGACAGCTCATTGTCCCTCGGTAGCGTAAAGTTGCAGAAACGTCGTCACGACCCGTCTCGCGTGGATCTGTATCGCACCCGGATCCGGCGCTTCACGTGCCCCGACCAGACGTGCATGCAGGGCGTCCCACAACATCAGACCCCAGAAATGACGTGAGGCCCGCGCCGGATCGGCGATAGCGATATTTCCCAGTGCCGTCTGCCTGGTCAGAAATTCGGCGAAATGTTTTTGCACGGCAGCGGGGCCGCGTTCGAAATAAGCCTCACCCAGCTTCGGAAAGCGCCAGACCTCCGAAACCACGACCCGCACGATAGCGATGTGCTTCTCATCGAGAATCAGTGTCATGGCATGCTCCGCGTAGCTTTGCAGGACCCGGTCAAGGCCTCGAGGGGCATCCGCGAATCCGGATAACGCCAACGACAGCTCCTCGACAATATCTTCAGACAGAGCCGAGATAAGACCCTCCTTGCCACCGAAGAACTCGTAGATCGCCGATTTTGAACAACCGGCCCTCTCGACCACCGCATCCAGGCTTGTTCCACCGTAGCCCTTCTCCTGGATCAGGCTTGACGCCGCTGCGAGTATTTGCCGTCGTCTTGCCTGCGCATTGCGCTGGGTTCGCACCGACGGTCCCGGCCTTTTGTCAGTCATTGCTTTTCCCTTTCGCCCGAACAGGTATTTCCGGGACGGCTTCAAGCTCATCGCTAAGCGCGTCCCTGAGGTTTTCCTGCATTACCCGCCGGTCGGTAGACAGGTCTTTTTCGTACTATACGGTACTGTAGTAGTACGCTGCAGTACCAGCGCGAATGCGCGGCGGCGCGCGTCCAATGCAGCAGGGTGATCTGTTTCCGGCAATGCGCCAGCGCGACTCCTGCCGCTGGCTTCCCGATCCGGTTGACTTCGACTGCCGCCGCCGCGCCAATCGTCGACGAGCTCGAATCGCTCGATGATCTCGAGGGCGAGCTGGTAAAAGCCGCCGTTTCACGCGGCGACGGAGACCTGGGTGCTGCGTCCCGGCTACCCGGGATTACACGACCGCAGCTTGCCTATCGGCTAAAGAAATACGATAAAGGGAAATATCAGGATGTCCGGCTTGTGTCGGTGCAGCCAGATTCAAATGCCCGGCCGGCCAGATAATGCATTGCACCCGCGGACGAATCGCGAAAAAGGCAACGATGACCAGCAAGATTCTCAAGCACAAGGCGGAACCGCGCGGCTCCTTTCCGCACGCAAAGCGATGCGGTGATTTCGTATTTGTATCCGGCACCAGTTCACGCCGGCCCGACAACTCCATCGCCGGCGCATCGATTGACGAAAAAGGGAATCCGACGCTCGACATTCGCGAGCAGACCCGTGCCGTCATCGAAAACATCGCCGATATCCTGAGCGCATTCGAGTGCGGTCTCGAAGACCTTTGCGAGGTCAGCGTCTTTCTTGTAAACATGGCCGATTTTCCTGCCTATAACGCCGTTTACTCGGAATTTTTCAGTTCTGCCGGCCCCACCCGAACAACCGTCGCGGTGCACCAGCTGCCGCATCCGTTTCTGCTTGTCGAAATGAAAGCGATTGCCTACAAACCCTGCAGCCAACCCGACTAAGAAAGTCCCGGAAGGACAAGTCGTCACGGTTTGTTCGCCCCTCACCCACCGCACCTTATCTTCCAGGAAAACTCGCCACAGAACGAAAC
>PKUM01000168.1 GCA_002868855.1 Chromatiales bacterium
CGATCCGCTGCCATTCCAGGAACATTTTGCTGCGGCAGGCAACGGATCCCAGGTCATCACGTTCGACAACCTCGGCGGCGACGCAGTCCTTGTCGTTCCAGTGGAAATCGGTCCCGCCAATGCCTATCCCCACCTCTCGTCTTTCATGCGCCTGGCACCGCTGGATCAGCAGCACACTTTCTGGCATACCGCAGCGGCAACGCTGCAACAGCGGTTGGGACGGCGACCCATCTGGCTGAGCACGGCTGGTCTCGGGGTTGCCTGGCTGCATCTGCGTCTGGACAGCATCCCCAAATACTACAGCTATGATCCTTACCGGGTGTTCCCCCAGGCTCCCTGAGCCGGTAGGCCCAGCGAAATGTGCCGCGCCACAGATTCGGCCGGCGCCCTGTCTCCGCGGAACCACTACAGCCAGTATTTTTGACTACACTTGGCTTAACTGGATGTTGCAACCAATCATGGTCACTGGTGCACGTTGAGAACCCGACAATGCCTGTTCACGCCCGCCACTATCGCGAACCGGCGCTGTTGCGTTCCGCGACCGGCCCTGATGCCGAGGCCCTGATGTCCTGGTTCGCAGACCGGGACGCCTGCAAACTGTGGGGCGGGCCCGCATTCCGTCATCCGTTCACGCCCGCTTCGTTTGCCGAGGACATGCGTTTCGCGTCGCTCGCGGGCTATGCGCTTACCGACGTTAATGACACGTTGCTGGGGTTCGGACAGATCTACCCGAAACTACAGAGAATTCACCTGGCGCGGCTCGCGATTCGCCCTGACATGCGGGGAACCGGGCTCGGCAAGCGTCTGATCGGCGAGATCATCACGGCTGGCCAGAAGCTGTTTTCATTGCGCGACTCCTCGTTGTTCGTCTACCGGCGAAACGCCGCGGCCCGTCACTGCTACAGCCGGATGGGGTTCGTCGATGCCGCGTGGCCCGATCGCGACCGTGTGCTACCGGATTGCCAGTTTATGATCAGGATTGAAGCAGTCACGGCGCAAGATCCCGAGTTCATATGAATCGCGCGATGAAAACGGCGACGTTCGATAGTTGCGACCTGGAGCGGATTCCGGGCGTGGGCCCTAGCATTTCGCGCGACCTTCAGGACCTCGGAATCGCCAACGTAGCAGACCTGCGCGGCAAGAATCCACAGAGGCTCTTTGACGAACTGAACAGTCTGCGCGGCGAAAAACAGGATCGATGCGTACTGTATGTGTTTCGCTGTGCCACCTATTTCGCCGCCAACAAAAATTACGATCCGGAATTGCTGAAATGGTGGAACTGGAAAGACCGGAAGGCCGGTTCAGAGCGATAACGATTCTTGAGAACAGCTAATCTCAGGAGATTGAGGCGTGACGGATTGCGCCGAATAAAACCGGGCCGGCTGGCTCAAACAACAAAAAGGGAGACATCGATATGGAAGGTATGAGTCTTATTTTGTTTCTGTTAATCGGAGCGATTGCCGGGTGGCTCGCCGGCAACCTGATGAAAGGCGGCGGCTTCGGCCTGATCGGCAATATCGTCGTCGGCATCATCGGCGCATTTATCGGCGGTTTTCTGTTCGGACTACTCGGAATCAGTGCCGGTGGAATTATCGGCTCACTGATTACAGCAACGGTCGGCGCAGCCGTGCTGTTGTGGATAGTGGGAATGATAAAGAAAGCCTAGACCGACTTTCCGGCTTTACCTGGATTGCCGCCGGTCGTAGCGAAGCGATGCGGCCGGTGGCAATCCACCCCCGCCCGACAGCAGGCTATCGCGGGCAATGCGCCAGCCTCCGGGTGTGTCAGATCTCATTCGTACTGCCACTCAGCTCGCGGCTGCGGCGCGGCTGCGCCACAGGTTCATCAGGCTTGCGTATACGCGTTGCTGTGCCGGCAATAACTCGATACAGGGATGACGACCCAGCGCGTTCAGTTGGGCGATTACCCGATCCGCGATGGCCGGGCTCGGACGAAAGCTATAGCGGCTCACCAGGAAGAACAATTTCGCCTGCAGCGCATCGATATCCGGTGCCGCGCTCTCGCCCTGGGCGGATTCGCGCCTCACTTTCCGGTGCCTGAGTCCGGCTGCGAATACAGGCCGAGCAAGCCACGCGCAAACCGGCTGATCAAAGACGTTCGACCACCCGATGATCCGGCAGCGACAGCATCGTCACGCGCACCGAGCAGGAAAAGATCACGGATCAGCCCACGCGCCTGACCTTCGTTTACGAGGCTCAGATCGGCCGGCATGAGGTTTTCGGACCGGAACAAAAAATCGACGTGGTGCGGCTCCCAGCTGACGATGTAGTCGCCGCGCCGGGTCGGTATTTTTCGGAATCCTGGCTGGGTCACGGTAATTCCCGCCTTTTTCTTTAAATGCGAATGATTCTCATTATCGACAAATCAGTTCTGCTGTCAACCCGGATTGGCGAGCGCTCCGAGCGGACCGCGTACAATCCAATCGGCATGCCGCTGGATGCGACCGAACAAATCGGCCCGGTACCGCACAACGACCTTGCCAACCGAGGAAGCGCCTATGAGCAACACAACCAGTTTTCGACAGCTTGCGGCCACACTGGCTCTGATTGGCGCCGTGCATACAGCTGGCGCGGCGGCCGCACCAAAAAACCTCGTGCAGATCGACGCAGCACTGACAACGTCGGCGCAGCCGGCCCCAGCCTATTTCGTTACGCTGGCAGAAGAGGGTTACGGCATGGTGATCAACCTGGCGCCACCGGAAAGTCAGGGATCGCTGCCCGACGAAGGCGCGCTGGTCGGCGGCAAGGGCATGGTCTACGTCAACATCCCGGTCGACTGGCACAAGCCGACGACCGACGACCTCGATTTCTTTAGCGCAGCCCTCAATGCCGCAAACGGCCGCCGCACGCTGGTTCATTGTCAGCTGAACATGAGGGCCTCGTCATTTGTTTTTCTGTACCGCGTGGTCCGCAACGACGTAGCGCCCGAAGACGCAGCGGAAGCACTCAATGCAGTCTGGGTTCCGGACGAGACCTGGACGACGTTCATCGAGGAAACACTGGCGGCGCACGGCATCGACTTCGAGCTTTGACATCCGCTCCCCCGGACGAGAGCGGCCGGTTCCGTACATTCCCCGCGCGTGCCGGCGAACAATAACGGCAGACCGGTTCGAGGTTTGCAACTCGCGGCGCGAACCTGATTCTCGACGACGACAACGTTATTGATGTGCTGGACGCATCCTGCCGTTCGAAGCATTTCTCCAGCATTGCACCACCGCATTTCTGGAATGCCCGGCGGTGGTTGGCATCGAGTGACACCCGGACCACGGCTGGCGTTGCCGGTCACCGACGGCCAATCCACCGCGGCAGGGCGTTACGCGGAATCGCAACTGTGATAATTTCACCGCGGCTCCGGACATATGGGCCGGAGTTAAACAAGGGAACTGCATTCCATGACCAGAATTTTTTCGATGCTGGCGCTTGCGTTGCTCGCCGGCACACCTGTCCCGGCCCCGGCGGAAACCTCAGCCGGCAGCGAGTTGCATTCATTGTATGAGAAAGGCACTGATTTCGCGTCCTATCAACGCGGCATGAAAAAGAAAGGCGACATATGGAAGGACGCTTACTCCGCGGCAAAACTGCCGCCCGATGTCGAATACACCGCACAACGGATTCGCGGCCAATGGCGATTGCTGGTGGTCAGCGAGGAGCTGTGTCATGACTCGCAAAACACCGTCCCGTATCTCGCCGCACTCGCCGACAGCATGCCCGGACTGGACTTAAGAATCGTTGATTCCAAACTCGGCAAGTCCGTAATGGAGGCGCGCCGCACGCCCGACGATCGCGGCGCTACGCCCACGGTCGTGATCCTCGACGAACACGGCGTCGACTCGGGCTGCTGGATCGAGCGCCCGGCAGCGTTACAGACGTTTTATCTGGAGAACAAACACGCTTTTCGCAACGCTGACAAACATGATCGCGAACGCCTCGAAACCGAATTCATGAGCTGGTACCAGCGCGATGCCGGTGCGACTACGCTGCGCGAAGTCATACTCCTGCTGGATGCTGCGGCGCGTGGCGCACGCGGATGCTCGGCGCCGAAAACCAGAACCACAAGTGGAGACGCCGGCCCAAACTAGCGCTGTAACCACTCGCGCCCGCCACGACCCGGACCGGTTTTCCTCTGTCTCGTTGCACGGCTGCCACGCGCAAGCGGAGAAGTGATGACACTCCCGTGCGATGCCTGCTTCGCACTATTGTTTGGACGCCGCTGGCGTTTCCGGGGATGATGACAACCTGACGTCGACCCGGATTCTCAGCGCGCGCCGGGGTTTTCGCAGAGCCTGGTGCAGATCGGCGCAGCCGGCGCCGGTTCTTATCGATACCCCGCCGGAGAGCGGCAGCGAATTCGGACTTCGATGAGTACACCGTTGGCGGGCAGACAAAGGAACTGCAATATATGAACAAGCTTGTATTCATCGGCGGGTTGGCTCTGTTCACCTGCGCCATTGCCCGCGCATCCGCAGGAATGGCATCGGGCGGCGACCTGGAAACTCTGTACGAAAGCGGCGAGGACTTCGACACCTATGTGGAATGGATGATCGAAGAAGACGACATCTGGAAACGCAATCGAGCCGAAGCCACGATTCCTGCGGATGTCGAATTTGCCGCGCGACGAATTCCCGGCCAGTGGCGACTCCTGATTGTCAGCGAGGAGCTGTGCCTCGATGCGCAGAACACTGTGCCCTACATCGCGGCACTCGCCGACAGCATGCCGCGACTGGAGTTGCGGGTCGTCGACTCGAACAAAGGCAGGGAGGTGACGGAATCACGCCGGACCCCCGACGATCGTGGTGCAACGCCTACGGTTGTGATCCTCGATGAAAACGGCGCAGACGCGGGTTGCTGGATCGAACGCCCGGCAGCGTTGACAACCTTTTACATGCAAAACAAACTGACACTCGGCGACGCCGATGCCGCAGGACGCAAACGCCTCAAAGCCGACTACACGGACTGGTACGAACGCGACGCAGGTGCGACGACGCTGCGCGAGGTCGTCGCCCTGATCGATGCGGCTGCGCGCGGCGCACGCGGCTGCTCGGCGCCGAAAACAAAAACCGCTGGTGACGATACTGCTGCAAACTAGCTGTTTCGCACTGACCTGCTTCGACTGACCGCAGCTCTACTGCCCTGTTGACCCCGTTGGACTCGACCATGCCGGAGAATCGGAAGGCACCAGTCATGGTATTTTGCCGTATCGCCGGCTAGCGCATGCCTTTTTGCAACTCCGCCAGCGCATGGCTACCCGGGCAAAGCTGCTCGTAGTCGAGATCGGCCAGCGGCGTAGCGGTACTCTTGTTGCGCGCATGCATATCTCCGCTCTCGCCCGAAAAATACAGCAATCCGGTCACTACCTGACCACAATTCTGGTGCTCCATCAGATAGCTGAATGCCCGCGCCCGATCGGTCGGATCGTAATCCGGATCGGTTTTGCGGAGAACGATAATACTGCCGTCGTGCAATTCGACCGGCATTGCTTCACCCTCGTCATAAGAGGCTCGAATCTCCTCGCTTGGCGGGATGAAATCGGCATGCACCGCGGGGTGAAAATATTGCCGCGTATGCGCATAACTTTTGGTTGAAGCTTCGTGGTCGTTGAAAGTGACGCATGGCGACAACACGTCAAGCAGCGCAAAACCGCGGTGTCTCACACCGGCCTTGATCAACGGCACCAGTTGCGACTTGTCGCCGGAGAAACCGCGGGCGACGAAACTCGCACCCATCGCGATCCCGGTCTTGACCGGGTCGATCGGCGGATTGAGATTGGTCTCGCCCTTCTTCGCTTTCGAGCCAACATCGGCCGAGGCGGAGAACTGGCCTTTCGTCAACCCGTACACCCCGTTGTTTTCGACGATATAAAGCATATCGAGATTGCGCCGGATCGCATGGGCAAATTGACCAAGACCGATCGACAGCGAATCTCCGTCACCGGAGACCCCGACGAAGGTCAGGTCCCGGTTCGCGGCATTGGCGCCGCTGGCAACCGAAGGCATGCGGCCATGCACCGCGTTGATGCCATGTGCGCCGGCAAGAAAATACGCGGTCGTCTTCGACGAACAACCAATGCCGCTCATTTTCACGACTTTGTGCGGCGGCATATTGAGTTCGAAAAAAGCCTGCACGATCGCTGCGGTGATCGAGTCATGGCCACAACCTGCGCACAACGTCGACGCCACGCCTTCGTAATCGTGCAGGGACAGCCCGAGTTCGTTTCGCTTGAGCCCGCGATGGTCGATCTTAGGTTTCGGCATAAAGCTCACGCCACTTCTCCCCGTGCCACCTGACGCTCGATGTGCTCGACTATGCAACGATAGTCCATGGGCAATCCCTGGTAGTGCAAAATCGACTCGAGATTTTCTTTTGCCGCTGCGGTCTCGTTTATCAGAAGGGCCCGCAATTGCGCGTCGCGATTCTGTTCAACCACATAGATGTGCTCATGCGCTGCGATGAAACGTTCCACTTTGCGCCCAAACGGGAATGCGCGCACCCGCATATAGTTAAGGTAAATTCCTTTTGCCGCCAGTCGATCCATGGCCTCGCGTACCGCGCCGTCGCAACTGCCTACCGAAATGATTGCGGTAGCAGTAGGCTTGCGGGTTCGCCGGACAACCGGATCCGGCAGGAGCTTTTTCGCGGTCTCCCATTTCTTTAGCAACCGATCGAGCACCTCCTGGTATTCCTCGGAGTCCTCGGTATAGCCGCCAAATTTGTTGTGCCCGGAGCCACGCACGAAATACGCCCCTTTCGCCAGATCACCCGGCCGGGTCCGGTAAGGAATGCCGTCGCCGTCAACGTCCAAATAGCGGTAGAACTTCTCGACATTCTGCAGCGCCTCGCCCTCGAGGATCTTGCCGCGATCCGGACGATAGGAGTCGTCCCACTCCAGTCGCGGGATCATCCAGTCGTTCATCCCGATATCAAGATCGCTCAGCACGAAAACCGGCGTTTGCAACCGGTCGGCAAGGTCGAACGCCGCGACCGCCAGTTCGAAACATTCGTGCGGATCGGCGGGAAAAAGCAACACGTGCCGGGTATCGCCATGAGACGCGTAAGCGCACAAAATAATGTCGGATTGTTGCGTCCTGGTCGGCATGCCCGTGGACGGTCCGACTCGCTGCACGTCGAATAGCACGGCTGGTATTTCCGCGTAGTAGGCGAAACCGATGAACTCGCTCATCAACGAAATCCCGGGGCCGCTGGTGGGAGTGAACGCGCGCGCGCCCATCCAGCTGGCGCCGATCACCATGCCGATCGCGGCAAGCTCGTCTTCGGCCTGGATGATGCAGAAATCGCGCTCCCCAGTCTCGGCGTCGACCCTGAACCGTTCACTGAATGCCTTGAATCCATCCATCAGCGATGTTGACGGCGTAATCGGATACCAGGCGCCCACGGTCGCGCCGGCATAGACGCAGCCCAGCGCGGCGGCGCTGTTGCCATCGATCATGATGTGGCCGGCGGTCTTGTCGAGCGCCTGAACCCGGGTTCGCAACGGACACTGGAAGTGTTGATGCGCGTAATCGAATCCGAGCTCGATGGCTTCCATGTTGGCGCCGATGAGCTTTTTCTTTGATGCAAATTGCTCCTCGATCAAACCGCGCAGCACTTCCATATCGAGATCGAGCAAAGCCGCCAGCGCGCCGACATAAGCCATGTTCTTCATCAGAATCCGCGCGCGCGCATTTTCAAAGCGCTCGTTGCACATCGCCGCCAGCGGAATACCGAGAATAGTGATGTCCGATCGTGACAGGTCGCGATGACGCGGCCAGGTCGAGTCGTAGATAAGAACACCGCCCGCACTGACCTCGGCGAGATCTGCGGCGTAGGTCTGCGCATTCATCGCGACCATTACATCGATTTCTCCGGAACGCGCCATGTATCCCTGGCGCGACACCCGGATTTCGTACCAGGTTGGAAGCCCCTGTATGTTCGACGGGAACAAATTCTTGCCGACCACCGGGACACCCATCCGGAAGATTGTCTTCATAACGAGGGCATTGGCGCTTGCCGACCCGGTCCCGTTTACGGTACCAAGTTTGATAACGAAATCGTTCAGCTTGCTTTTCGCTCGGCCCGACACGTTGATTCTCCGGCTTCGTCTTCGGCGTACGGAATAAGGACGTTGGATTTCTGCATGTCCCATGCGGCAGTGGGGCATCGCTCCGCGCACAGACCGCAATGCACGCACA
>PKUM01000224.1 GCA_002868855.1 Chromatiales bacterium
CACCGGAACCATCACCGGAACCATCACCGGAACCATCACCGGAACCATCACCGGATCCATCGCCGGAATCATCACCGGAATCATCAAGGGGTTCCTTGCCGGATACGGCGGTCAGCCCGCCGGAAATTTCCGCGCTGCCGGACGTCAGATCGATGACTGTACCGTTCGGGCCAATCACCGCATCGCCGAGTTCGACCGAATCATGCAGATCATTGTCGTCGTTGCCGGCGCCAGGCGCCGCATTTCCATAGGTGATCGTCGTCGCACCGGGCAAAACCTGCGTCAGCCCGGATGCTGCCTGACCGCCACCCGGGTTCGCGGAACCTGCACCAGCGACTCCAGCAACGATTGCTGCTCGATTGCCTTCCGCGTGGGTCGCGGCAAACGCGACGACGTCCGGCGCGGATGTAACTTCCGTCGCGCTCTGTCCGGACCCAGCCAGGGCCTGCTCGGGCAGGCTCTCGCTCTCCGGCTCAGAAACGAGGTCGGGGTATGCGACAGGAGGTAACAACTCGCCGATCTCGGCCAATAGCAGGGACGGATCGACACCCGCCACCGGCGCCGACTGACGGTCTTTGACATAGCTGGTTTCACCCGGGAGTACGACATATTTGCCGGCCTCGTTGGCGATTTCGATGGCGCCGCTTACGACAATGACATGAAGCCCCCGCGCAAGCCTGTTGCTTACGCCACAGAGGGCCGTGCAATAAAGTGCAATGTAGTCGGTGCCGCGAATACCAATCGTGGCTACCGGCGTATTCATCCGGTATGCCTCTTTGTTCGATTCGCCGACCGCACCGGTAACCGATCGCAGTCCGCCTTTTATCAACGAAAAGAAACTCTTGTCGTCAGCGGACGGGTTTGCATTGCGGGGTGCCACGGCCTGGGGAGCTACATAACTGAACGCCTCGACGACAAATTCACTATCCGGACGCAATGCTATCAGACCGCCATCGCCCATCAACAGTTCGACGCGCCCATTCAGCCCGGTAGCGATTCGATCGCCCTGATCGATCGGCATCCCTTTGCTGATCGGGCTGCGGGTTCCGTCACTCTCTATACGCCAGGCCTCGCCCGCAACGAAACTCACAACGCCGGCATCGGCCATTGCCGATACGGGTGCTGCAAGCATCATGGCAAGCAACAGCAGTCGCGCCAGAATTGCAACGGAGTGAATCACTGTGTCCCCCCTGGGAGACCTTGTCGTTTTTCGCCACGAACAAGAATAAGGCAGAACCGACAAGCCCAATCGTGACGCGCGTCACACTCCCTGATGTGGCGCCCTCTTATCTCCAGCGCCGGCTGAGGCCGACAAAGGACACCCATCGGTCATAACGGTACAGATCGACGTTGGAATCGTTGTCGGAATAGCGGAGTCCGGAGTCGAGCTGCCAGTCCTCGCCAATGGTCCAGGCGAGACCGGCTTCCGCATCGATCATATCGTCGCCCCGATCATCGTCGTATTCGCGCTCGAAAAACGGTTTGTCGTAATCCGAACGCTGATACCCGAGACTTGCACGCGCCATAATCCGCTGGTGTATGCGCCAGCGCCCGCTGACCCGCGCCCCGTATAGCAAACGGCTATAGCGCGAATCCGAGTCGGTTGCGTCATCGGCGCCGATCAGTGCTGAGAATGTGATCAGCTTGTCCCGCGTTGCGCCGATTCTGCGACTGGCTGATATTCCGGCGAGTACCTGATTGACGTCTTTCGTATCGAGCTCGTCTTCGTAGCGCAAGACGCCGGCACGGGCGAAAAAGCCCAGCCGCGACCGATCACCAATCGCCTGGTCCCATGTACCCTCCAGTGACAAGCCGTGATTGTTGAAGTCGTTGTCGACGTGTAATCGGTAAGCGCGCAATCCTATGCCTCGACTTCGCCCTTCGCTCAGCCACCCGAGTCCTACCCGCACGTTGCCGCCGACAAAGTCCACGAAAGACGCATCGGGATAATGCCTGGCCTGGAAATCGGTTCTCAGCCCGGCGCGCAGTCCCGGGCGGATGTTCCTGCCGGCCGCGAAGCCGCCATTCAACTCGGCAAACGAACTGCCAGCCTCCTGGCTCTGCTGGTCCAGCGTAAAGTCGAGAAAGTCGTTGGCTGCCGTGGCGGCATTTGCATTACTGTCATAACCGACCACCGGCCGCAGCATGGCCTCGCGACTCCATCTCGTCATCGCCTCCCGGTCATCCATTACCGCCTGGTATTCGGCAATCGCACGCCGCGCCGTCGCGGGTGGCGACTGGCCCAGCAAAATATCGAAATGTTCGCGCGCCTGCTGATAGCGACCGGCGAAAAAGCAGGACCGGGCGAGGTCCATACGTGCGCCGGCGAACATCGGGTCGGCGTTGACGACACGTTGCAGCGGCGCGATTGCCGCGTCGGGCTGCCCGCTCTCGAGTAACGCGAGACCAAGCAGATAGTCGAACTCGCCGTCGCCCGCGTAGGTAGCTTGCAACGGCAACAACAAACTGACCGCCTGTTCCGCATCACCTCCGTCGATCAACGCCTCGGCATCGCGAAAGGTGCGCGGGTCAGCGCTCGCATGAAGCGCACCAAACGCAAGCAAAATTGTAACGGCGAGGCGACACATGATGTTTTGCAGACCCGGCGGCGACTATCGCCGTTTCCGGCCCTCGGTTTACGCGGATTACATAATGTATATGCCGGTTCTTTTCCAAACTGTGATGCGCGTCTCAGGGCGTTGCTTATTCGCGGGGAATACCCGGCTATACTGCCGCCATGGTCTGGAAACCTCACGTTACTGTCGCCGCTGTCGCACAACGCCATGACCGGTTTCTGTTTGTCGAAGAACGCGTCGGCGGCAAACTGGTTATTAATCAGCCTGCCGGTCATCTCGAATCCGGCGAGAATCTGATCGAGGCCGTTGTTCGCGAAACACTCGAGGAAACCGCCTGGCATTTCGAGCCGGAAGCGCTGGTCGGTATCTACCTGTGGCGGCAACCGCAAAACGGTTCGACTTTTCTGCGGTTTTCATTCGCTGGCCGCGTCAGCGGCCACGATACTCGCCTCGATCTCGATGACGGAATCGAGCGTGCCCTTTGGCTGAACCGAGACCAGATAATTAGCCAGCAACCGCGGCTGCGAAGCCCGATGGTTCTGCGCGGTGTCGACGATTTTCTCGCCGGGCAGCGAATACCGCTGGCGGTGCTGGAAAGCCTCGACCTGGCAACCGATGTGACGGACCCGCCCCGCCTCCGGGTCTCGTAGCTGGCACCAGGTCCGCTCCCGCGCCGCTGGTATAATGGCGCGATGTCTGCCCTCCGCAAAAAACGCGTCGTCGTCGGTATGTCCGGCGGGGTCGACTCCTCTGTCGCGGCATACCTTTTACAGCGCCAGGACTATGACGTGCATGGTCTGTTCATGGTCAACTGGGAGGAGGACGAGGAAGGCTACTGCACGGCGGCGGCAGATTATCGCGACGCGGCTAACGTTTGCGGCCGCCTCGGCATCCCGCTCCACCGCGCCAATTTCGCGCCCGATTACCGCGAGCGCGTTTTCGCCTATTTCCTCCGCGAGTACCAGGGCGGGCGCACGCCCAATCCCGACGTACTGTGCAACCGCGAGATCAAGTTCGGCGTATTTCTGAATTACGCGCGGCGCCTCGGCGCCGAGCTGATTGCCACGGGTCACTATGCCCGCGTTCGCCACGGCAGCGACGCAACCGCGTTGCTCAAGGGCCTTGACCAGAACAAGGATCAGAGCTATTTCCTGCATGCCGTCGATGCCGCTGCGCTGGCACAGACGCTATTCCCGGTCGGAGAACTGGCGAAGTCAGAGGTGCGGGCAATTGCACGCGAGCAGGGTTTTGTGACTCATGACAAGCGCGACAGCACCGGGATCTGCTTTATCGGTGAGCGCAACTTCGCGGAATTCCTCAATCGCTATGTCCCGGCCCAGCCCGGTACCATCGAAACTCCCGACGGTGTGCAGCTCGGGCGCCATAACGGACTGATGTTCTACACGCTCGGCCAGCGCAAGGGCCTCGGCATCGGCGGCAGGAATGACGGCGCCGAAGCTCCCTGGTATGTCGCCGCGAAAGATACCGCTCGCAACGTACTGATTGTCGTACAGCAGACCGACCACCCGTTGTTGACCAACCGCACGCTGAGTGCCGGCGACGTGCACTGGATCGCCGGCTCAGCGCCGCAATTGCCGCTGCGCTGCCATGCCAAGGCGCGTTATCGCCAGCGCGACCAGGCCTGCGCGGTCGTACAGGGACGCAATGGCCACATCGAGGTGATCTTCGACGAGCCCCAGCGCGCCCTGACTCCGGGGCAATTCGTCGTGTTCTACGATGGCGATTACTGCCTCGGCGGCGCAACGATCGAGCAAATCGGGATTCCGGCAGGCGAAATCCGTAGCGATTACGGGCGCGGAGAGCCAGCCATATCGCTCTGAACCTGCCGATTCCGTATAATTCCACGGCTTCGCTGCCAACCCCCTAACTTACCCCCCGGGAGCATTCATGAAGAATTCTTTCGACGCACGTTCCACGCTTGACGTGAACGGAAAATCCTACGGCTATTTCAAGCTCGATGCGGTTACGGAGGCCGACCTGTCGCGGCTCCCCTACTCCCTGAAAATCCTGATGGAGAATCTGCTCCGCACCGAGGACGGCGAAAATGTCACCCGCGACGATATCCTCGCGATCGCCAACTGGGACCCGCACGCCCAGCCTTCGGTGGAAATCGCATTTACCCCGGCCAGGGTGATCATGCAGGATTTCACCGGCGTACCCGCGGTGGTCGACCTGGCTGCCATGCGCGACGCCGTGGTCAAACTCGGCGGCCGTGCCGAGGCCATCAACCCGCTGTCGCCAGCCGAACTCGTTATCGACCACTCGGTGCAGGTGGACAACTACGGCAGCGACACCGCACTCGCGCAGAACACCGCAATTGAATTCGAGCGCAACGAGGAACGTTACTCGTTCCTGCGCTGGGGCCAGACCGCATTCAGTAATTTCAAAGTAGTGCCGCCAAACACCGGGATCGTGCACCAGGTAAATCTGGAGTATCTGGCGCGGGTCGTATTCGACGCCGAACGTGACGGCGAGACGCTGGCGTACCCCGATACCGTCGTCGGCACCGACTCGCACACGACGATGATCAACGGTCTCGGCGTGCTCGGCTGGGGCGTCGGTGGCATCGAGGCCGAGGCCGCAATGCTGGGACAGCCGATCACGATGCTGATCCCTCAGGTAGTCGGTTTCCGCCTGAAGGGCACGCTCAAGGAAGGAACCACGGCGACCGACCTGGTACTCACCGTCACGGAAATGCTTCGCAACAAAGGTGTCGTCGGCAAATTTGTCGAGTTTTTCGGTGATGGCCTTTCCAACCTGCCACTGGCAGACCGGGCGACGCTGGGCAACATGGCCCCTGAATTCGGCAGTACTTGCGGCATTTTCCCGATCGACAACGAAACCCTTCGCTATCTCGAGTTGTCGGGACGCGACGCCGACCAGATTGCGCTGATCGAAGCCTATGCCAAGGCCCAGGGCATGTGGCGTGAGGACGGTCAGCCCGAAGCCGACTACAGCGACGTTCTGGAACTCGACCTCGGCGACGTGGAACCCAGCCTCGCCGGCCCGAAACGCCCGCAGGACCGGATCCCGCTGAAAGACGCCAAAACGGTTTTCGAAGGCCACATGGCGCCTATTGCCAATGCCAGAAGTCCCGCAGGCAATCGCGCCACCACAGTTGACGGCAAATACCAGATGGAGGATGGCGCCGTCCTGATCGCAGCGATTACGAGTTGTACCAACACCTCTAACCCCGCGGTCCTGCTCGCAGCGGGATTGCTGGCACGCAATGCAGCCGCGAAGGGGCTGCAGGCGCAACCCTGGGTCAAGACCAGTCTTGCGCCCGGTTCGCGAGTCGTGCACGACTACCTCGTCAAGGCAGGGCTGCTCGACGATCTCGAGGCGCTCGGATTCAACATTGTCGGTTATGGCTGCACGACCTGTATCGGTAACTCCGGACCGCTACGCCCGGAAATCGACGCAGCGGTGCGCGAAAATGACCTGGTGGGCTGCTCCGTGTTGTCGGGCAATCGCAACTTCGAAGGCAGGATTCACCCGCTCGTGCGCATGAACTTCCTGGCGTCGCCGCCGTTGGTGGTGGCCTACGCGCTTGCCGGAAACATGAATGTCGATTTGTACTCGGACCCGCTTGGTAACGATTCCGATGGCAACCCGGTATACATGAAGGACATCTGGCCGAGCCAGAAGGAAATTCAGGATGCCATCCTGGCGAGCGTGGATTCGGAGATGTTCCGCTCGAGTTATGCCGGCGTATTTGCCGGCGACGAAAACTGGAATGCGCTTGACGTTCCGGCTGGCGAGATTTACTCGTGGGCGGAGGATTCGACCTACGTCAAGAACCCGCCCTACTTCGAGAACATGGGCCTGGCCCCCGATGCGATCACCGACATCAGTGGCGCAAGAGTTCTGGCGCTGCTCGGCGACAGTGTCACCACGGACCATATCTCTCCGGCTGGCAGCATCGCTGCCGACAGTCCGGCGGGTCGCTACCTGATCGAGCGCGGCGTCGAGCCAAAGAGTTTCAATTCATACGGTTCGCGACGTGGCAACCATGAGGTCATGATGCGTGGAACGTTTGCCAACATTCGTCTTCGCAACCTGCTTGCGCCTGGCACCGAGGGCGGCTGGACGACTTATCAGCCCGGCGGCGAACAGATGAGCATTTACGATGCAGCGATGCGTTACCAGGATGCCGGAACACCGCTGGTGATCATTGCCGGGAAGGAATACGGTACCGGTTCTTCGCGTGACTGGGCGGCCAAGGGCACCAAGCTGCTCGGCGTGCGTGCGGTAATTGCAGAGAGCTTCGAACGTATCCACCGTTCGAATCTGATCGGCATGGGGGTGCTCCCGCTGCAGTTTCTCGATGGTCAGAATGCCGAGAGTCTCGGACTGACCGGGCATGAGACAATTTCGATCAGCGGTATAGACGATAGCGATGCCGAAACGATCACCGTCGTGGCAACCACGGACAGTGGAGACGAAACCCGGTTCGAGGCGCGGGTACGGATCGATACCCCGAACGAGCGCGAGTATTATCGCAATGGCGGAATTCTCCACTACGTACTGCGTCAACTCGCTAATTCCGACATCGCGGCGTGAGTGACAACGGAACCGGTGCCGGCACGAACCCGTCGGCACCGGTCCGATCCCGATGAGCAATGAGCGATTAATGGCGCGAGTCCCTCCGCAACTGATCGAAACGCTGCGCCAGTCGCGCGAAGTCACCGTGCTGACGGGCTCGGGAATTTCGGCCGAGAGCGGAATTCCGACTTTTCGTGATGCGCAGACGGGTATCTGGGCCGAATTCCGCCCGGAAGATCTCGCTACGCCCGAGGCGTTCGCCAGCAATCCACGCCGGGTCTGGGACTGGTATGCGTGGCGGCGGGAAATGGTCAGCGAAGCGCAACCCAGCCCCGGGCACGGCGCACTTGCGCGCATGGCAAGAACCCTGTCCGGTTTCAACCTGATTACGCAGAACGTAGACGGACTGCACCAGCGTGCTGGCAGCAAGGATGTGATCGAATATCACGGCAACATCATGCGTGACAAATGCTCGGTCGAAGATGTCGTCGTCGAGCGCCCCGCGCCCGGCGACGAAGTCCCTCCGCGTTGCCCGGCCTGCGGCGGAATGCTCCGCCCGGACGTGGTCTGGTTCGGCGAAGCCATCCCGGCCGCGGCGCTCGAATCGGCGCAGCTGGCAGCTGAGCGTTGCGATGTGTTTTTGTCGATTGGCACATCGTCGCTTGTGTACCCCGCGGCCGGACTGATGGAAATCGCGCTGCGCAACGGCGCGACCCTGGTTGAAATCAACCCGGCGCAGACCCCGGTCACCAAGCTGGCCGAGTTCGCATTGACCGGCACCGCCGGCGCCATATTGCCGCAGTTGAGTGCCGCCCTGCTCGAGCCGGAGTAACACGCCTGGCGGGAAAAGCAGTGCCGACCGATCACGATATCGATACCATTACACCCACGCGGTAACACCTGAGACAGAGACGATCATGGCAGAGTGGATTGAACGGCTGCGCGACAGTACCGGCCGAATCGGAGACAAATTCAAAC
>PKUM01000249.1 GCA_002868855.1 Chromatiales bacterium
ACAGCGTCCTCGCCGCGACAGTCATTGACGTCGATGACGCCATCACCGTTGGTATCTTCGTCGGGAAAGTCTTTTATCCCGTTCTCGTTAAGGTCCCAGCAACTCAGGCCCGTTGCACCGTCCATGCCATCGGCACCGTCACGGCCATCGTCGCCGTCGTCGCAACCAGCCAGCGCCAGTCCAAACAGCGCCAGCACAAAAGTTATGAATAATCGACGGAACGCTCCGCCTCGTGTGTTCTCTGACATTTCTCAGACCCCTTAGCCTTGTTGTTGGGCTTGTCTGCCGCGGGTCTCGACACAACCTGTGTTCGAGACCCACAAAAGCCAATCTCTCCACCCGGCTTTTCTCGGCATATGCAACAGTGCATGGTCGCGGCAAGTTTTTGTATATCGGTTTTTACCTACCGCGCTTCGACGGCCCGAATTGCGGCGGCAGCAACAGCGGCGACGGGCCGGAAAATCCGCGTCAGAAGAACTCGCGGCCATGGGTACCCTGGCCGATTACGGCCGCCGCCAGGAAGGTCCCGGCTAGCAGATTCGCGGCAGCGGGTCGTCTTCGAGCTCTTCGAGAAACCGCTCCCCGCCAAGCTCGGTTTGCAGCACCACCCGCGACGGGCCGGCGGCGACATGACCGATCAATGCGGCGCCTTGCCCTTCGGCCAGACCGCGCCAGCTCGCGAGCAGGGAGGAAGCCTGTTGCGCTGCAACGACCGCGACCACACGGCCCTCGCAAGCCAGGTAATACGGGTCATAGCCGAGCATTTCGCAAACCGAAACCACTGCGTCCCGAACCGGGATCGCGGTCTGCTCGAGGTTCACCTGGACACCGGCGACGCGCGCAATCTCGTGGGCCACGGTGGCAATCCCGCCACGGGTCGGGTCGCGCATGAAGCGCAAACCCGGATTTTGCAGCGCAACATTGGCGAGCCCCACCACGGTTGCCGCATCCGAGCGCACGTCCCCGCGCAAACCGAACTGCTCGCGCGCAAGCATGACCGAAATACCATGATCGCCGACCGGCCCGCTGACGACGATCGCATCGCCGGCCCGGATATTGGCGAAACCCAGATGAATATCCGGATTACGCAATCCGACGCCCGTCGTTGCCAGGTACAAACCGCCGCCTTCGCCGCGCCGCAATACCTTGGTGTCGCCGGCCGCGACGAAAACCCCGGCCTCGGCGGCCGCGCGCGCCATGCTGGCGATGACCCGCTCCAGCACGGCGATCTCCAGCCCCTCCTCGATAAAGGCATTCAGCGTCAGGTACTTCGGCACCGCTCCGGCCACCGCCAGGTCGTTGACGGTGCCGTGCACGGCCAGCGCACCGATGTCCCCGCCCGGAAACTCCAGCGGCTGCACCGTGAATCCGTCGGTCGTGATCATCAGCTCGCCGGGTCGCGCCGCAAGCGGCAGCGCCACTGCGTCGAGATTGACGTCGAGGCTGGGATTACCGAGGTGGCGCGCGAACAACTCCTCGATCAGTTCGCGCATGTAACGCCCACCGTTGCCGTGGGCCAAAGCAATATGTGTGTCCTGCATGCGTTGAGAGCCTATTCCCGCTGTCCTGCCGTGCGCAAGCATTAACGCGCATGGCGCAATTGATGAGCCCGAAATTCGATGACCTGGCCATACGAAAGACCCGCGTCGTTGCATGGCGCCGCCGCACTTTGCGCCACCGGGTAACCGGTGCCGCTCAGTTTGTCGCAGACCAGTTCCGCGAGCAGCCGGTTTTGAAATACGCCGCCCGTCAGCCCGACACCGTCCACGTTGCGCTCGCCGGCGATACGCAGGACCAGGGCACGGATGGTCAGTGCCAGGCTGTCGTGAAACAACCACGCCAGCTCCGCGGCGCTGCCGTCGCGGGCGAGCAGGCGCGCGAGCAACGGTTCCCAGTCAATCCGCAACAGGCCGTCGGCGGCGGCCGACATCTCAAGCTCGAGCCCGTTGGTCGGGCGGGCACTGCGCGCCAGTGCCTCGAGCTGCATCGGCCCCTGACCTTCGAAACTGGAATGGGTGTGCCCCAGCACCAGCGCCGCCGCGGCATCGAACAAACGCCCGGCCGCGGACGTCACCGGGCAGTTCAGTTCACGCTCCCAGGCGGTCCGCAACAGGCCGCTATCGTCAGGTGCCGCGTCCCAATGCCTGCCCATCTCCCAGCAGACCCCACAAGCGCTGCGCCAGGGCTCACGTCCTGCCTTGTCGCCGCCGGGCAGCCGGAACGGTCTGAGGCTGGCCACGCGGCGCCAGTTGCCGGGGCGACCCCACAATGCCTCGCCACCCCACAGCGTTCCGTCCTCGCCAAGACCGACACCATCCCAGGTCAGCATCAGCCAGTCGCGATCGATATCGTGTTCGGCGGCCAGCGCCGAGGCGTGAGCGTGGTGATGCCACACCCGCGCCAGCGGCATTGTCTGCCTGCGGGCCCAGCGTGAGGTCGTGTAACCGTCGTGCGCGTCGCAGACGAGCTCCTGAACGTCTATGCCGTAAAGCCGTTGCAGATCCGCGCCGACCCGTTCGAAGACGTCGAGGCTGCGCGGGCTGCCCATATCGCCGATATGCGGAGAAACAACGACCCGGTCCTCCCACGCCAGCGCCAGCGTATTTTTCATGTGCCCGCCGGTTGCCAGCAGCGGGCGCTCGAGCGTGAACGGCAACGCCAGTTCGAGCGGCGCACAACCGCGTCCTATCCGGAGCGGCCGCATCGCCGTGCCAATCTGGCGAAATACGGGGTCGTCGGCAGGACGCTCGATCGGCCGGTCGTGCTGCAGAAAACCGTCGGCGATTGCGGCGAGCCGCCGCGCCGCCTCGTCGTTGTCGGTCAGCACCGGTTCGCCGCTCAGGTTGCCCGACGTCGCAACGAGCGGAGCGGCGAAGGCATTCAGCAGAAGATGGTGCAACGGACTGTATGGCAGGAAAACCCCGATCTCACCGAGACCGGGAGCCACCGATGGTGCCAGGGACGCCCGCGCAGCGACGCTCGCCAGCACGATCGGACGCAGAGGACTGCGCAGCAGATCGGCAGCCGCTTCTGTCAGTAACACGGTATCGCCGATCTCCTGCAATCCGTCGGCGCCACGCTCGGCAAACATCACCGCCAGCGGTTTATGCGGCCGTTTCTTGCGTTCGCGCAGCCGCCGTACCGCGGCCTCGTCCCTGGCGTCGCACATCAGGTGGTAGCCGCCGACTCCCTTGACTGCAAGCACAAGGCCATCGCGCAACAGCTCTAGCGCGGCCGCAAGTGCCGCCTCCCGGGTGACGGAAACCGGTTGGCCGGACAAATGGAAGGCCAGCTCGGGTCCGCAGTCGGCGCAGGCCACCGGTTCGGCGTGAAAGCGCCGGTCGAGCGGGTCTTCGTACTCCGCGCGGCATGCCGGGCACAGCTCGAAACCCGCCAGCGTGGTGTTCGGGCGGTCATACGGCAGCGCCCGGATCAACGTATAGCGCGGCCCGCACTGGGTGCAATTGATAAACGGGTAACGAAAACGCCGGTCACCGGGATCGTCGAGCTCGATGCGGCACTCGCCGCACATGAAATAGTCGGGCGGCACGAAAATCCGCGGCTTGGCCGCCGCCGCACTCGGTTTTATCGCGAAATCTTCGTATCCACCGGGCGCCACCGCAACGCGCCGGGAAACCGTCGGCCGCGACAACGGCGGCGCGCGCCCCAGCAAATCCGCTTCGAATTTCGCGACTGCCTCGGCCGCGCCCTGGATGAAAATCTCGACCTGCCCGGTCTGGTTCTGCACCCACCCATGCAAACCGTGTCGGTGGGCAAGGCGATAGACAAACGGGCGAAACCCGACTGCCTGCACATGGCCGGTGACGACCAGGTTCAGCGCGTGCATCGGGTTGGGCACGACCGCATTTGCCACGGTGCTGATATGGAGTCCGTTGAACCCGGCATTGGCAACCCGCGCCGACGATTCAGCCGGTCGAACGTTCCGCTACGTCGCGGCGCTGGCGCACACCTCCCGACCACCAGATGCGGCACGCACCCTCATCGGAAACCATGCATGGCCCAACCGGACTGCGCGGATTACAGCCCGCGCCGTACAGACGGCACTGGTCCGGATAAATCTGGCCGAGCACCACACGGGCGCAATCGCATCCGGCCGGCATTTCACCCACCCGTTTGCGGCTGTCGTCGGCATAACTCGGCAACTGCGCTCTCGCATCGTGGGCACGACACGCGTCGCGCAACGCGTAACCCGAGGCCGGTATGATGCCGATGCCGCGCCACTTCGCATCGGCCACATGCATCGTAGCGTCGAGCCAGCGCCGCGCGGTCGGGTTACCGCCCGCGCGCACCGCCTGGGTATAACAGTTGTCGAGGAAACAGCTGCGTTCCTGCAGCTGGCGCAACACCGAGTACATCGCCGCCAGCAGGCTCTCCGGGGTAAACCCCGCTATCGCAGCCGGAATCCGGTGCCGCTCGGGAACGAACTGCCACTCCTCCGGACCCATTACAGTGGCAACATGCCCGGGCGCAATCAATGCGTCGAAGCCGGCCGCGCCGGACTCGAGCAGCATAGCCACAGCGGGCCAGGTCAATCGCCCCGACAAAAGCACAAAGAGATTGTCCGGTACGCCCTGGCGCAGCATCGCGGCAACCGGGGCCGTCGTCGTTTCGAAGCCGGCGGCGAAAAACACGACCGGCCGCTCCGGGTCTTGCCGCGCAATCGCAACAGCCTCGCCCGGGCTCGCAATCGGGCGAATGTCGGCACCGGCAGCCTTGGCCTGTTCGAGCGAGCGGGGTTCGCTGCGCGGTACATTGACCGGTACCCGCAACATGTCGCCGAACGCGACCAGCGTCAGCTCCTCGTTCAGAGCCAGCTGCATCGCTTCGAACACATCCTCCTCGGGACAGATGCACACCGGACAACCCGGACCCGGAATCAGTTCGACCGCGGCCGGCAGCGCGCCGCGCAGACCGGCGCTGGTAATTGAGCGTTCGTGCCCGCCGCACACATTCATGATGCGGACCGGGCCATCGAGCGGTAAAGCACGGATTCTGTCGAGCCACTGGCGGGCACTCAGGCTCAAGATTGCGCACCGTGCAGATGGGCTCCGTCGGGCTGCACCGCCGGGCGCAGACTCGCCCCGGCGCGAAGACGGTCTCGCTGCGCTGCAAGCTCCCCGGCCAGCCAGCCAAGCCATTCCTGCATCCCGTCGCCGCTGCGCGCCGCAATATGCATAACCGGCGCCGGGTTGGCGAGCTGACGAAAAGCACGCGTGGCGCGCTCGACATCGAAGTCGGTCAGGATCGGCGCGAGATCGATCTTGGTCAGCAACAAAAGGTCCGCCGCGCGAAACATGACCGGATACTTGGCCGGCTTGTCATCGCCTTCGGGTACCGAAAGCAGGGTCACGTTGAGATGCTGACCGAGGTCGAAACTGGCCGGGCAAACAAGGTTGCCCACGTTCTCGATGAACACGACGTCAATGCCATCGAGTTCGAGATCGTGCAACGCGCCATGCACCATGTGCGCGTCGAGATGACAGGCGCTGCCGGTGGCTATCTGCACCGCCGCGATACCCTGGGCGCGGATCCGCTCAGCGTCGTTCTCGGTCTCCAGGTCGCCTTCGATAACCGCCATCTTCAGGTCGTTGCCGAGCGCCTGCGCGGTCGCCTCCAGCAAGGCCGTCTTTCCGGCTCCGGGCGAGGACATCAGGTTGACCGCCAGTATGCCGCGGCGATCGAAATGCTCACGGTTGTGGGCGGCCTGATGATCGTTGGCATCGAGCAGCCCTTTCAACACGGCGACTGACTCCGAACCAGCCGCCGTTTTCTCGAGCGCGCCGCCGGACTCCACCAGGTGCCGGTTTCCCGGCGTTACATTGCAACCGCAGGTATCACACATAGGACGTTCCTCTCCCCTAACCGGGGCCGGGGCGCAACGGTTGTCGCGGCCAGAGCGCGCTCTAGTCGTTAAGCGCGAACTCGTCGAGCAGGTCCCAGGTACTTTGCGCCTGGGCTTCGGTCACCTTCTGAATCGCATAACCGACATGGACGAGCACATGATCGCCCGGTGCGAGGCCTTCGTTCTGCATCATGAACAAACTGACCTCACGCTGCACGCCCTTGGCCTCACATGTCGCGGTGAATTCATCGATGGACCTGATCTGCATTGGCACGGCCAGACACATAACTGGTCACGCTCCCCTTAGCCTGTATTTTTTTCGCTTGCGTAGCGGCAGTAAATATAGCTGCAAAGTAAACCACAATGCGCTAGGTACTATTCCCTATTCAACTCCCGTACGGCAAAAGACTATAAGTTCCTCTTGAGAAAAACTGTACCAACGGCCCGCAGCGGATCTGCGGAAACCCCTTTTTACTCTGGAAGGTCGTGGCGTGTTCTCGCACCAGACACTCATCCTCGGGATCGCATCCCCGGGACGGTCTGACGGGGATGCCGGCCTCCGCGCATTGCAGGCCTTTCGCAGATTTCATCCGGGTCTTCCCGGTGTTACCTGCATCGATTTCGATGGTCCCTTCAGGACCCTCGTCGAACCCATGGCAGGCGCCAGGCACCTGATCGTTTTCGATGTCGCGCAGTTCGGCGCCTCTCCGGGAACAATACGTTGCCTCGTCGGCCCGGAAATGGACGAGTACCTGCAACGCGCCGATTTGAGTGCC
The DNA here is from genome assembly GCA_002868855.1 of Chromatiales bacterium. Classification (GTDB taxonomy): domain Bacteria; phylum Pseudomonadota; class Gammaproteobacteria; order Steroidobacterales; family BM003; genus BM003. Next base: position 6,640 of record PKUM01000249.1, read on the forward strand.
ACGGAAACCGCGCTGGCGCGGCTGCTCGACACGGTCCGGATTCATGGCACCGGCCCAATCCGTCGGGCACTGATAGGTATCCAGGACGATTGCAGCGACAATGGCGCGGTAAACGCGGTCAGCGGCGCATTGCCCTGGGCCGCCGCGCTTGCGCGCGAACTCGTCGAACGCTGGAACAACGAGAAAGACCCGGAGACGGTCGCCCCGCGACCCGGCCGCACCAAGCCGAGCATCAGCCGCAGCGACGACCGCCAGACCTAGCCCGGCTCCGCTTGTGCCGGACTTGCGCCCGCCTCCGCGGCCGCGGCATTTGCCTGTATGTCAGCCAGTTCGAGGCTCGCCAGCAACATTTCGTCGCCGCTCTCGAGACGGGTCCGGAAATCGCCGCATTCGCCGCACACAAGCCGGTTCGGTGCCACCGTGGAGCACGCGCCGCACTCGGTACAGCGGACGACGATCTCACTTTGCTCAATCGCCAGCCTGGCGCCATCCGCCACGGTGCCGGTCGCGGCCAGCGGAAAGGCATGCTCCAGCAATGCCGGTTCGATGCCGGACAGCGGACCAATCCGCAACGATATCGTCTCGACCCTGCGCGCACCGTGTTGTGCCGCGATCGACTCGACCTGCTGCATCAGTGCCAGGCATACCGACAATTCATGCATCTCGGCCTGCCCTCAGTCCTGTTTCAATGCCAGCCGACGCAGCAACCCGCGCCGGCTCACCGGCTGCCGCAGTACATCGGTCCCGGCCACGATATCGGCCTCGCCAAGCGAATCCCGATCGCGGTGATCGGCCAAAATCTGGGTCATAACTTCGGCGGCGACCGCGCGCGCCGTGGCCTGATCCGGAAAAACCTCGACCGTCGTAAACAGCGCAGCACTGAAACACACACCCGGACCTTCGAGCAGCCCTGCAACGAACCGGTATTTACCCGACGGCAGTTGCCACTCGCGGACGTCGCCGTCAGTGCAAGCGGCGCGGTCGATGGATTCGCCGGGGAGCAGCATCAGGTTCATGAACCACGGCGTGATCAGCACCCCGATCACATGCCCGTCCCAGGCCTGAAAGCCGACGGCTTCGACCCCGAGCCGTTCGTTATAAAACGGCATGTCGCGCCCGCGCCGCCGGTCAATTTCGCAATAGGCGGCAACCAGTTCCCGCTGCGCTACTTCGACGCGCTCGCTCATCCGCCGTCAACGAGCAGGAAACTGTCCTTGCCGTTGTCACACTGCGGGCAGCGCCAGTGTTCCGGCAAGGCAGCGAACGGCGTGCCGGGCGGAATCTGCTCCATGGCATCGCCCTCGGCTGGATCGTACAGGTACCAGCAAATGCGGCACTCGAGCTGACTGTCGTCACGCAGCCGGGAACGCAGATCGTCATCGAATGTGGAACC
>PKUM01000141.1 GCA_002868855.1 Chromatiales bacterium
GGTTGTCGATTTGACGGCAAAGGCATTGCCGCCGGTCATAACTATACTTGGACGGGCACCGGTGCGCGCGCTCATATCGTCTACTGCCTGCCTTACCAGACCGGTGACTGCATTGCGGCAACCACTGGCGATCGCGGCCCGGGTATCGGTGGCAAAACAGTCGTCAGTCTTGTCGCTACCGTCGCGGCTGAGATATTCGAGATCGCTCGTGTCACGCAGCAGCGCCGAACGCATCATGTCGAGCCCGGGCGCGATACAGCCGCCCAGGTGATTGCCGTGGCTGTCGACACCGTCGATCGTCAGCGCCGATCCCGCATCGATTACGCACAAGTCCGTGCCATACATCGCGAATGCCGCCACAATCGCCATCCAGCGGGCGATCCCAAGCTGGGTGGGGTCCGCGTAGGCGTTGGTGACGCCGCCGAGATGCCGGGTCGACACAATGAATTCGGGTTCCGGTGCCCCGGTTTCTCTGCAGACCTCTACCAGAGACCGGGCGAATCGATCGCCGGCGACATTGGCGACGATCACGCGGCCAAGGCCGTGCCGGGTTCGCGCCAGCGCCGCCTCGATCAGCGTGCTCACGACACCTTGCTGATGCGTATCAACGGCGCTGACGTCGGTGATGCCGGCTTCGCCATGGACGGCACTTTTGATCCGGGAATTGCCGGCGTCGATCAGCAGCATCATCAGCCGAATCTCAAGCTGACTTCGCCGCCGTAAAACCGTTTGCGGCCTTGGTTGGTATCGAGTAGCAGAGCGCCGTCGTGGCCGACGCCGGCGGCCATACCCTCGGTTATGTCGTCGCCGCAATGCAGGGCGACGAGCCGTCCGGCGGCTGCGTCCAGCTGTTTAAATTTCGCCGCAAACGGTGCAAACCCCTCACGGCCGAAGGTGTCGAAGGCGGCGATCAGATTTCTGATCATCAGCCCGGCGATCGCGCTGCGCTCGGGGGGTTGCTCCATGCACCGCGCCAGATCAGTCGCGGGCAACGGGGCAATCTCTGCCAGCATTCGCAGGGCCGCTTCGGGCAGCCTGACGTTAAGACCGATTCCGGCGACGACATAGACCGGCCCGTCGGCCTCGCCGCGCATCTCGATGAGGATGCCGCCGAGTTTGGCGTTGCCGCAGACGATGTCGTTCGGCCATTTCAGGCGCGGATTACGAAGCCCGGCCTGCTGCAGCGTTGCGCACACGGCGACGCCGGCGACCAGGCTCAAAGCGGAAAATTCTGGTGGCTGCGCTGCAAAGGTCCAGCCGAGGGACAGGCACAAGCCGCTGGCATAAGGCGCGACCCAGATGCGTCCGCGCCGCCCTCGGCCGGCAGTCTGGAATTCCGCCATGCACAGATGGGCGAACCCCGGGGCGGGGGGCGAGCCGGCAGTCAGGCGCTTGTTGGTGGAATCGGTACAGCCGAGAAACTCGCTATGCTCAAGCCGGGTTCGCGCTGTGGCGCCGGCGATTTCGAGGACGGATTCACCGTCGAGCAGATCCAGTCCGCCCGTAAGCTGGTAGCCATGCCCGGGAGTGGCGGTTACGTCCAGGCCGAGCGCGCCAAGAGCATGAATTCGTTTCCAAACGGCAGTGCGGCTGATGCCCAGGCGGGCGGCCAGACGATTGCCGGAGTGAAATTCGCCGTCAGCCAGTTCGTGCAACAAGCTGTGGTCGTCGATCGGGCCGGCCGGACGGGTCATGGCTCGTGATTGCGGCGGCCGGACCGCGTAATCGGGCCAATTGCCTGTTCAGTGCCCGCGCGCATGCGGACGATGTTGACCCGATGGGTAAAGATTATGAACGCGGCCGCCGCAATCGAGAGAATGAAAAACGGACTCGACAATCGGGCATCACCGGTGATCATCAATGCAACTGGCAGCGACAGGCCTGCCGTCATTGTTGCCAGCCCGACGTAGCCGGTCAGAAGTATTACGACGCCCCAGACCGAGACAACGACCAAAAGCATTTTCGGCGCAATTGCGAACAACACGCCGGCCATCGTTGCCGCGCCCTTGCCGCCGGAGAACCTGTGCCACAGCGGATAACAATGACCGACCACGGCGGCCGCGCCGCAGGCGACAGCGAGCCATTCGCGGTCAACCGCCGCATCGAGGCCGACGCCGGGCAGTGCCAGCATCGGGAAAAACATTACCGGGATCATGCCCTTGCAGAAGTCGATGGCGATTGCCGGCAGGGCGAACCAGATGCCCTGTGTGCGCAGTGCATTGGTCGCCCCGGCGTTGCCGCTGCCAAGCTTGCGAATGTCGATGCCACCGCGCAGTCGCCCGATCAGCAAACTGCCGTTCACGGCGCCCAGCAGGTAGCTTGCGAGAATTTTCAGGCCCAGTTCAAGCACGCGTCCGCCGTCCGGGAAAACAGGCGCGGAATTGTAACACCGGCGGGAATTCGCGAGGTTCCGGCATGAGTTCTATGCCCGCCGGCGGGACCCCAGCCAAATGGCGAACACGGTGATTAAGGCGCCGCCCAGTTGCGCGGCGGCCACAGGCCCCGAGAAAAAGGCAATGTCCCAGATATAGGCGAGCAGCGGTTGCAGCAGCAGTACCAGCCCGACCCGCGACGCGGGCACTCCCGACAGGCCACGCGATATCAACAGCCACCCAAGCACCTGAGCAACAAAGCCGTAGCCAACCAGTAACGCCGCATCGCGCCAGCCCGGTATCGTTAGGCTGACACCCTCAAACAAGGCGCTGGCACCGAGAAACAGGGCTGTGCAGAGTGAAACGACGGCCAGATCCGCGCCGGGCGTGCCACCGCTGCCGCCGGTGCGGGCATAACGCAGGGACAGGATATACCCGGCGTAAGACACCGCCGTCAGAAGTCCGAACAAGACACCCGCACGATAATCGGGTTCTAGTCCGTGCCATTCGAAGCCGACGATCAGTGACAGGCCATACAGCGCGAGCGGGATCGCAACCAGCAGCTCGGTGCGCAGCTTTTCGCGGAAAGCCAGAACGCCGACCAGCGCGAGAACGAATACCTGGAAATTGGCCAGCAATGTCGACAGGCCGGGCCCGACATAGTGAATGCTCCGATGCCAGAACCACAGATCCAGGGAGAAGAACACCGCGGCAACAATAAGCGCGGTCCAGGCCCGCGAGCCTCGCGGGCGTGATTCCGGACGCCGCCACGCGAGGAGAGCGAGGATCAGGCCGCCGAATAGCACCCGGTAAAACCCGCTGGTGGTTGGCGGCACGGTAGTCAGTTTCACGAATACCGGAGAAGTGCTGATCATTGCTGCGCCGGCCAGCAGCGAAAGCATCGCGCCCCGGTCATATGCGCGCCGAGCGGGCGCAGCCGAACCCGCCCCGGATTTTTTTCGTGCGCTCAAGGGAGCACGAGCCCGAAGGACAGCGCGCTGGCGCTGACCTGTTGGTTTTCGCGCATGCCGCCGATAAGCACAAATCCGGTTCCGGCGACGACCAGCGCGCGATGATCCATCGTGGCTTTGTCGAGCTGTCCGAGCTCTCGCCATTCTCGCAGCGCCAGCGAATAGCCGAATATTGTCGGTACCGGGTTCGCGGGGCGGCCATCGTAGCCGGTGCCATTATAGTTGTAAGGATTGTCGCTGCCGCCGGCGAAAATCACCCAGCCGCCGTCGCTGGACATGCCCGCCGCGGCCATCCGGTAGCGGGCGACGCCAGGGTGCGAAGCGAGCCCGTACCAATCGATTCGGCGCGGATCCTGTGGGTCGATCTCGCCGCGATAGCATTCCGCGGAACTTTGGTAGCGGCGGCGCTCGGTCGCGGATATGTGGATCGCAACTCCGTCGCACACAATCAGTGTATTGCCGACTATTCCACCGGCATGCCCGAACACCGGCGCCCCGGGGTAAGGCGTTGCCTGCGACCAGCTGTCGGCGACGGTATCGTACAGCTGCACGAGGTTGACGTTGCCATGGTCGTGCCACCCTGACACCAGGTAGATGAGGCTTTCGCCATACACAACGGCGAGGCTGTCATCGACCGGAACCGGCATCGGTTCGCGCGCGATGTAGGTGCGTTTATCGGGGTCGAATGCGTGGACGTTCGGCGTAGATTTTTCGCTGCCGTCTTCGGCGACAGTGTAGCCGCCGAAAATATAAACCCGTTCGGCAACGGCCACCGCGCTGGCGGCAAGCCGGCCTTCGCTGCCGGGTACCGGTGGTAATTCCACCCATGCCGCTGCCTCCGGTCCGAGCGCGAACGCCGCCGATGAGGTGTCGCTCCAGCGTTTTCCACTCTCGAGGCCCAGAAAACTGAATAATGTGACTCCAGCGCCGGAGGCGATCGCGGCGACAGCGTTGTTGCTGATCGGGCGTGGCAGGTCGGGCAGCGGCCTGGTGGTGACCGTGCCCGGCTCGGCGGCGATCGCAATTGGCGCAAAAGCTGCGAGCAGCAGGAACTGCCAGAATATGCGGATCATCGGGACGTAGACCTGAAGCAGGGCAGCCGTTAGTTTACTGCAAGCGGCGCCGTGACAGACGGTGCCCGGCAATCATTTCCCGGGAGGGAAGAGCGTGGCAGGAAGCGACCGCGAATTTCGTGTTCTCGAAAAGGCACTGCACAGGCTGGAAGGTCATCTCGCGGACCTCCCGGCAATGCTGGGCGATGGCGAGTGGGATGAAATCGATGCGGTTATCAGCGACGTCGCGGATCGTCTCGCGGATAACTATCCTTATCACCAGCCATTGTATGCGGGGCAAATGCTCAAGCCGCCGCACCCGGTTGCCCGGATTGCCTACGAGCTGGCACTGCAAATCAATCCGAACAACCATGCGCTCGACGGTGGTAGGGCATCCTCGCTCATGGAGAAAGAGGCGGTGGCCGAGCTGGCGCGGATGTTTGGCTGGAGCCGCCACCTCGGGCATCTCACCGGGGGCGGCACGATGGCCAATCTCGAAGCGTTGTGGGTCGGCGGTCAACTTCGCCCGGGCATGACGGTGCTTGCGTCGGAGCAGGCCCATTACACGCATGGCCGTATCTCGAACGTACTCAAGCTGCCCTACGAGTCGGTGCCAACCGATTGCCACGGGCGTATGGATTGCGGGGTGCTGCAGCAGCGCCTTGAGCGCGGCGATGCCGGGCTAGTCGTGGCGACGCTGGGAACGACCGCGACCGGGGCAGTGGACCCGCTGCCGCAAATACTCGATCTCGCGCGCCGCCATGACTGCCGGGTTCATGTGGATTCCGCGTATGGCGGCTACTTTGCTCTCGTTGACAATCTCGATGCAGATGGGACTGAGGCCTTTGCCCGGATTCGCGACGCCGACTCCGTGGTGGTGGATCCGCACAAGCACGGGCTCCAGCCGTATGGTTGCGGTTGTGTCCTGTTTGCCGACCCGGGCGTCGGCAAGTTCTATGTACACGATTCCGCCTATACCTATTTCACCTCGGATGAACTCCACCTTGGAGAGATCAGTCTGGAATGCTCGCGCCCGGGTGCCGCTGCCGTCGCGTTATGGGCCACCCAGCGTTTGCTGCCGCCGGTACCCGGCGGGAGGTTTGCGGCTGACCTTCGGCGCTGTCGTGAAGCGGCGCTCGCGCTGTGGAGTTTTGTTGACGCTCATCCCGGATTTAGGGCAATCGGCCGGCCGCAGCTCGACATAGTTGTGTGGGCGCCGCGGGCGGATCGTGCCGGTGATATTTCCCGCATGTCGCGCGAGGTCTTCGATCGGACTGCCGAACGCGGCTTGCATCTTGCTCTCGCGCAGCTGCCGCGCGATATGCTGGCGCCTTTTTGGCCGGACGTGATTTTCGACATGGACCGTGTCACCTGTTTGCGCTCGTGTCTGATGAAACCGGTTCATGCTGACAATATCGGGGCGATTACGGCGATCCTCGGCGATTGCGCGGGGAATTGAACTTGCTCCGTTGCGAACCGGTTCACGCCGCGGTCCCGTGGCGCGTGCGATAGTCTTTGCCGCGCCGGGCGCGGGCGGCGCGCGACCGGTACCATGCGGAACCGGGAATGCACGGAGTCGCTGAGGGGACAGACAATCCAAATGACGAGAAATCCCATTCGCTATCCTTCGGTCACGCAGCGCTGCGTCTGCGCGGCCATTGCGCTGCTGTGTCTGCTCGCCCTGCCGGCGCAGGCACAGCAGTGGGAGCTGGCGCCTTATATAGGTTGGCGCTTTGGCGGCGATTTTGACGATTCGGAAACCGACGCCGAATACGATATCGACGATTCCACCAGCTACGGTTTTATCGTCAGCTGGACTCAGGACTACCAGCGCCAGATCGAGGTGCTCTACAGCTATCAGTCAACGGAAATTGACTCGGGCGGGCGATTTGTCGGCGACCCTGTGCTGGATCTGGATATCCATTATTTTCATATTGGCGGGATTTTCGCGCCAGGCGCCAGCAAAAAATGGCGTCCCTTCGTGTCGGGAGGGGTGGGGTTGACCCATCTCGACCCGGACCGGTCGGGGCTGGATACCGAAACGAATCTGTCGCTGTCGCTCGGGGTGGGAGTGAAAGCGTTTTTTTCTGAACATGTCGGCGCACGGCTGGAGGCGCGTGGTTACCTCACCGTGCTTGATAGCGATACCCGCCTGTTTTGTTCGGGCGGCTGCGCGGTGCAGGTCGAGGCCAGCGGTTTCCAGCAGGGCGAGGTATTCCTTGGGTTGATCGCGGCTTTTTGAGTGCCGTGGTCAGGCCTTGGAGCGGGCAGCCCTGCGGCTGCGGGTCTGATTCTGGTTTGAGCTATAGCCCTTCATTTTTAACCCGGTCCCGTTTGACGAGATATGGGCGACAACGGCCTGGCGCCGATGAATCCGGGTGACGCGGCCAAGGGATACGGCGAAGATCAATTCGACTTCGGTGCCCCGCGGCAACTCGGCCGGGCCATCTTCGAGAAAGACACCGGCGGAGCTGACGTTCTGGGCGTGGCAACGCCAGAACCCGTAGCCCGGCGCCGACAGGTAGACGCGGGTGGCTGCGTGGTGTCTGGTGTGCAGGCGGCGTTCCATGTGAGGTCCTTGCACGCTTTAGGTTGAGGTCTGTTGTTATTGTGGCGCGATTATGCACGTTGGTTTTGAGCCATATTGCGCTGGACGACATAATCTCATTGCAAATATTAGCTCGATTCGCCCAGCCTGCCAGCCAGAATTCCTGACATCCGGGCCAAAGCCTGCATTTTTCCGGGGTTTACGGCCTGTCTGGATGAGTCGCGCCGCCGCCACTGAATTGGCGCCGCGGAACGACGGAATGCACCTCAAACCGTCAAAGCGCGAGGATTTCCGCGCGCGGGCGCGGCCCGGGAGCCCGCCTGCGGACCAATGCCGCGAGCAACCGGGCCAATTCTGCGTTACAATACTCGGCTTCTATCGATTCTCACCCTGTTTGCCCCCCTTCCATGTTGACAGCCGATATGCCGGCAACGACAATAGTCGGCTTGATGCGCGGAGGGGTACCCAAGCGGCCAACGGGGGCAGACTGTAAATCTGCTGGCTTATGCCTTCGGAGGTTCGAATCCTCCCCCCTCCACCAGGATCGGGCTTGGTGAGCTGTCTGCGGAATCAGGATTGTTTGCGCCGCGCCGGCTCTTGTAGGCGGAGAGCGATTCGGCTGCGGGAGACGGGGTTTGCGGGTGTAGTTCAATGGTAGAACCTCAGCCTTCCAAGCTGATGATGTGGGTTCGATTCCCATCACCCGCTCCATCTGATTTGGCGGTGAGACTGGTGACGGGGGCGTCGGGTTAACGGAAAAGGCCCACATAGCTCAGGCGGTAGAGCACTTCCTTGGTAAGGAAGAGGTCACCGGTTCAAGTCCGGTTGTGGGCTCCAGTTTTTGGGAAGCGATGACAAGAGGTTTCGGCTGTATCTCATTGGAGCGGATGGCCTCGCGTCTTAACTAATTTTTAATAGTCTCGGGAGATCTTGGGATGTCCAAGGAGAAATTTGAGCGTACGAAGCCACACGTAAACGTGGGCACGATCGGTCACGTAGACCATGGTAAGACGACGCTGACGGCGGCGCTGACCA
>PKUM01000261.1 GCA_002868855.1 Chromatiales bacterium
CTCCAGCATGATGCCCATAAAAACGAATAGCGGAACGTCAAGCAGTGTCTCGTTGGTCATGATGCCAAACCCACGGTTTGGCATCGCCGTGAGATAACTGGGGTCGAACACCCCCAATGCGGCACCGGCGAAAGCGAAGATCAGCGCGGTGCCGGCGAGTGAGAATGCAACCGGGTAGCCGGCCAGCAATACCACGATTACAGAGACAAAAAGCAGCACCGACACCATTTCCATCACGGCCGTTTCCGGGTATCGGGTTTTCCGGGATGGGTATCGGAACCGAGCAATATCGCGATGCTGCGGACAGCCATCGCCACCCCCTGCAGAGCGAGCATCAGGGCGGTGAGCGGGATCACAGATTTCAATAGGAACAGGCCGGGAAGCCCGCCGGTCTGCCGTGACGCCTCAGTAACCGACCACGAAGCGGCGGCATAGTCGAGGCTCGACCACAGCAGAAACAGGCAGACCGGCAACAACAGCAACAGCGATCCGACAAGGTCGACCAGCGCTTTGCGCCGCGGACTGGCATTGCGATAGAAAATGTCCACTCGCACGTGTTCGTCGCAGCTGAGGGTATAGGCCGCTGCCAGCATGAAGACGATTCCATGGGCCCATGTCACCATCTCCTGCATCCAGATCCACCCGGAGGAAAACGCATAGCGGAATACGACGACGACACAGGTCACGACGACCATGAACAACGTCAGCCACGCCACCGTCTTGCCGACCGCGACATTTATCCGTTCAGCGAGGGCGCTGAACCGCAACAGCAGTGTGAGTGGTTTCATCAGCCCGATCGCCATGGCATGGTGGTCATCCCGGTCCCGCCTGTCTGTCGAGACGGCGCAGAAAAACCGTCATTTCCCGGGCGGCCTGGCGGTCGCCATTGGCGGTGGCGATCGCGATACCTTCGCGATAGGTTTGCGCGGCATGCTCCGCCATGCCTGCTTGTTGCTGTGCCCGCCCGAGCAATTTCCAGGCCGCCGAGTATTGCCGGTCATGGCTGATCGCGGCTTTGAGGTGGACGATCGCCATCCGCTCATCGTCTTCCTCGAGGCAGGCCTGTCCGAGCGCAAACCGCAATAACGCATCGTCACGTCCCGTTGCGAGCATGTCCTCGAATGCGGCGCGTCGGCTCATGGGCGCCTAGCGCCGCCAGAATGTCGGGGTAACCAGAACGAACAGCGTGAAAATCTCCAGCCGGCCGAGCAGCATGGCGGCGATACTGACCCATTTTGCGGTGTCATTGATTTCGCGAAAATTCGCAGTGACATCGCCGAGCCCTGGGCCGAGATTGTTCAGCGTGGCCGTTACCGCCGCAAACGCGGTGACCTGATCGAGCCCGGTCGCCATCATCATCACCATCATTACGCCAAACAGCAGCACATACACCGAGAAGAAACCCCACACCGCTTCGGTAACCCGGCTCGGCACAGCCTTGTCGCCGAGTTTGACCGGAATCTCCGCGCTCGGATGGACAAGCTTGATCACTTCGCGACGACCCTGTTTGTAAATCAGTAACCAGCGAATGACTTTCATCCCGCCACCGGTCGAGCCGGCGCAGCCACCGACAAAGCTGGCGAGAATCAGCAAGACCGGCAGGGCTCCCGGCCATGCCGAGTAGTTGTCGGTGGTGAATCCAGTGGTCGTGGCCATCGACACGGCCTGGAACAAGCCTTTTGTGACTGCCTCAGACATGTCTTCGTACTGCCCGCTTTGAATCAGCCGGCCGACGACAAACACTATTAAAAACAGGAGCCCCGTCGCATAGGCGCGAAACTCGCTGTCACGCAGATACAGTCTGAAAGACGGCGGCTTCCAACGCGACAACGGATAGAATGCAGCGAAATGCAGTGCAAAATTGGCACCGGCGATAAACATGAAAAATACCGCCACCATTTCGATGATACCGGCACCTTCGAGGCCAATCAGGCTGTAGTAACCAAGGCTCGCATCGTGAGTGGAGAAACCGCCAATCGCAACGGTACTGAATGCGTGACCAATCGCGTCGAAGGGGTCCATTCCGGCCCCCCAGTAGGCGAACCCGCATGCGACAGTCATGCCGAGGTAAACCATCCACAGCCATTTCGCGGTTTGCGCGATTCGCGGCGACAGCTTGTTGTCCTTGACCGGACCCGGTGTCTCCGCACGATAGAGTTGCATACCGCCAACACCGAGCATTGGCAGGACCGCGACCGCGAGGACGATGATGCCCATACCGCCCAGCCACTGCAGCTGCTGCCGGTAATACAGAATGGAGCGTGGATAGGTGTCAAGGTTGATCAGGATCGTCGCCCCGGTCGTGGTCAGACCGGAGACCGCCTCGAATAATGCGTCGGTCGTCGACAGATCGGGGCGCCCCGCCACCAGCAACGGGATCGCGGCGGCCGCGCTCAGTACGACCCAGAACATCGCGACAATCAAAAATCCGTCACGCAGGCGCAGCGCCGGCTTTTCCTTGCCGGCTATGACGAACACCGCCAGACCGGTCACCAGGATGACGATGAATCCCTCGGTGAACGGCAGCCACGTGCCGTCCTGGTAATACAGGGAAACGCCGAGCGGTGGCAGCATCGTCAGGCTGAAAGCCATCAACAATACGCCGAGGATGCGAAAAACGGCTCTTAGATGCATATCGCCTAGATAAAGGTGACGCCGACCTGAAACAGGCGTTCGACCTTTTTGATTTGTTTTCGCTCGGTCATGAACAGGATGACATGGTCATCCTCCTCGATGACCGTATCATGATGCGCCATCAGAACTTCTTCCTCGCGCACGATCGCGCCGATCGTTGCGCCCGGCGGCAGTTTGATCTCTTCGACGCTGCGCCCAACCACCTTGCTCGTTTTCGGATCTCCGTGGGCGACCGCCTCGATGGCTTCGGCGGCACCGGTCCGCAGACTGTAAACGCGCGCGACGTCACCGCGACGGACATGCGTCAGCAGAGCCCCAATCGTAATCTGCTGCGGTGATATCGCGATGTCGATCGTGCCCGCCTCGACCAGTTCGGCATAGGCAGGACGATTGATCAGTGCCATGACCTTGTTGGCGCCAAGCCGTTTGGCAAGCATGGCGGAGAGGATATTCGCCTCTTCGGCATTGGTCAGGGCACAGAACACATCGGCGTTATCGATATTCTCCTCGAGCAGCAGGTCCTCATCGGCGGCATCGCCGCACAGCACAATGCTGCGGCTGAGTTTCTCCGAGATCTCACGGGCCCGGTCCGGATCGCGCTCGATGATGCTGACCTGGTTTGTCTGTTCCAGCGTCTGCGCGAGGCGAAATCCGATGTTTCCGCCGCCGGCGATGACCACGCGCCGCACCGGGTCTTCGAGGCGGCGCATTTCGCTCATCACGGCGCGAATGTCTTTGCGTGCCGCAACGAAAAAGACCTCGTCGCCGTGCTCGATACGGGTATCGCCGCCGACCGGTATGCTCTCGCCATCGCGATAGACCGCCGCTACGCGGCTGTCTACGTCGGGCACATGATCGCGCAGTGTGCGCAGCTCCTGTCCCACCAGCGGCCCGCCGCGGAGTGCCCGCACACCAACCAGCCGCACCTTGCCGTTGGCGAAGTTGAGTACCTGCAGAGCCCCGGGGTAACGGATCAGTTGCTCGACATACTCGCAAACGAGCTGCTCGGGGCTGATTGCGACATCCACGGGGATCGAATCATTGGCGAACAGGTTGTCGCGCGCGATGTACTCGGCGGCGCGGATTCGCGCGATCTTGGTGGGTGTGTGATAGAGCGTGTAGGCGAGCTGGCATGCGACCATGTTTGTCTCATCGCTGTTGGTCAGAGCGATGATCATGTCCGTGTCCTGAGCACCAGCGCGTTCGAGCACCTCCGGATAGGAGGCGTGCCCCTGTACCGTGCGAATATCGAGACGATCCTGCAACTCGCGCAGCACATCGCCCCTCTGGTCGACCACGGTAATCTCGTTGGCTTCTTCGCGGGAGAGATTCTGAGCCGCGGTGGAGCCGACCTGACCGGCACCTAGAATGAGAATTTTCATGTTTTTTTTGAGCCGGACCGCCGCAACCGACAATGGTCAGACGAACGTTATTCTACATGACTTCCAGGTTGGCGTAGGCGAGGACCAGCCATTTCGTGCCCGGCTGTTCGAAGTTGACCTGAACTCTCGCGTGAGCGCCCTGGCCCTCCACATTCAGAATCACGCCCTCCCCGAACTTGGCGTGGCGCACGCGCTGACCGAGGCGCAGCCCGCCTGGAACGGGCTCGGTCGCAAACCGGGCGGATTGTAACGGCCGCGATACACGGACCTGCGGCCGGACTTCCTCGATTAGCGTGGCCGGGATCTCGTTGAGGAATCGCGACGGTGTGCCGAAGTTGTCCATGCCGTGCAAGCGGCGCTGTTCGGCGTAGGTGAAATACAGCTCACTCATCGCGCGCGTCGCGCCGACGTAGCACAGGCGGCGTTCCTCCTCGAGTCCGCCCGGATCAGCGATCGAGCGCTGATGCGGAAACAACCCGTCTTCCATCCCGCAAATAAATACCAGCGGAAACTCGAGCCCTTTCGCCGAATGCAATGTCATCAACTGAACGCAGTCTTCCCACGCGTCGGCCTGGCCCTCCCCGGCCTCCAGCGCTGCATGGGAGAGGAATGCGGCGAGCGGCGTCATGCCGTCCTCCTCGTCGGGCTCGAAACCGCGCGCGGCGCTGACGAGTTCCTCCAGGTTTTCGATCCGCGCCTCTCCGCGTTCGCCTTTCTCTTTGCGGTAATGCGCTATCAGGCCGCTGGACTGGATTGCGAGATCCACCTGCTCTTGCAGCGCCAGGGGCCCGGCGTCGGCGGCGAGCATCTCTATGAGATTCATAAAAGCATGCATCGACCGGGCCGCGCGTGGGTTGAGTCCGTCGTTGATGCAGGCGCCGGCGGCACGCCACATCGAACAGGCATTTGCGCGCGCGTAGCTGCGAACGATGTCTATGCTGCGGGCACCGATGCCGCGGGTCGGGGTGTTGACGATGCGCTCGAACGAGGGATCGTCGGCACGGTTTTCCATCAGCCGCAGGTAGGCCAGCGCATCCTTGATCTCCTGGCGCTCGAAAAAGCGCAAACCGCCATAAACGCGATACGGAATCTGGGCATTGAAAAATGCCTCCTCCAGCACCCGCGACTGGGCGTTCGACCGATACAGCACCGCGGCCTCGCTGCGGTTGTTCCCCTGGGTAACCCACTGCCGGATCCGCCCGACGACGAAATCGGCCTCATCGCGTTCGTTGAATGCCGCATATACCCGGATCGGCTCGCCGTCGCTGCCCTCGGTCCACAGGTTTTTGCCCATGCGCGACTGGTTGTTGGCTATTAACGCATTCGCTGCCGACAGGATGGTTCCGGTTGACCGGTAATTCTGCTCCAGCCGTATGACCTTGCTGCGCGGGAAATCTTTCTCGAAGCGATGGATATGTTCGATACGCGCGCCGCGCCAGCGGTAAATCGACTGGTCGTCGTCGCCTACGACGAACGGCACACCAGTGTCTCCGGCGAGCAACCTGAGCCATGCGTACTGGATCCGGTTGGTGTCCTGAAATTCGTCGACCAGAAGGTGGCGGAAGCGGTTGCGGTAGTGCGCGAGCAGACTTTCATTGTTGAGCCACAGTTCGTGTGCTCGCAACAGTAGTTCCGCGAAATCGACTACCCCGGCGCGATCGCAGGCCTCCTGATAGGCCTCGTACACACGCACCATTTGCTGGCGATTGGGGTCGTCCGCGGTATCGATATGCTGCGGCCGCAGGCCCTCGTCTTTTTGGCCGTTGATAAACCACTGGATCTCGCGTGGCGCCCAGCGCGATTCGTCAAGTTCCATCGATCGCAAAATGCGCCGGATCAACCGGTACTGATCGTCCGAGTCGAGTATCTGGAAAGACTGCGGCAGACCGGCTTCCTGCCAGTGAATTCTCAGCAAGCGGTGAGCGAGTCCGTGAAAAGTGCCGACCCATGAGGCGGCGGCGGGCATACCGAGCAGGCCGTCGATACGGTTGCGCATCTCGCGCGCTGCCTTGTTGGTAAACGTCACTGCCAGCACGCCGTGCGGCGAAACTCCCTCGACAGTGATCAGCCAGGCGATTCGATGCGTGAGTACCCGGGTCTTGCCGCTGCCGGCGCCAGCCAGCACCAGCATCGGCACCTGCTCCCCCGTCACTGCCTCGCGCTGGGCGTCATTGAGGGCATCGAGGATCGGGGTAACGTCCATTCTTTACCGGTATGGCAGGTAGTGGTCAACGAGCAGGAGCGCAAACAACGCCATCAGGTAGGTGACCGAGAAGCCAAAGGTTTTCATCGGCAGGTCGGGCCGGTCGGTCAGTTTCATTGCTGCTGCATAATAGAGGAACATGGCGCCGAGTAGCAGGGCGCCTGCCAGGTAAACCACGCCGCTCATTCCTGTGATGAACGGCAGCACCGTGACGATCACCAGCAATATCGTATAGAGCAGGATATGAAGACGGGTAAATTCGACGCCGTGGGTGACCGGCAACATCGGTATCCCGACCCGCGCATAGTCGTCGCGCCGGGCAATCGCAAGCGCCCAGAAATGCGGTGGCGTCCAGGTGAAAATTATCAGAAACAGCAGCAGGGCATGCGGATCGATGCTGTTGGTTACCGCGGTCCAGCCAAGTACCGGCGGTGCCGCGCCGGCCGCTCCGCCGATGACGATATTCTGCGGTGTCGCACGCTTCAGATAGACGGTATAAACGACGGCATATCCGATCAGGCTGAAAAAGGTCAGAACGGCTGTCAGAGGATTGACGCCGACCGCGAGAATAAGCATCGATGCCAGCCCGAGACCAAAGGCAAAAACCAGTGCCTGGGATTCGCTGACATGTCCGGTCGGAATAGGCCGGTTCATCGTGCGTTTCATCTCGGCATCGATGCGGCGATCGAGAACATGATTGATCGCGGCCGCCGATGACGCGGCGAGTCCGATACCGATCGTGCCAAAAACGAACGCCTGCCACGGGACGAGACCGGGTGTGGCGAGAAACATCCCGACGATCGCGGTGAATACGATCAGCCCCACGACCTTTGGCTTGCAAAGTTCGAAGTAATCTCTGAGTTTCGGCTCGGTTGCGCTCATTGACGCGACGATTGGACCGCCCGTGGCAGCAGACGACGCAACATCGTCAGCAGGCACAGCAGCAACACGGCGGCGAATGCATTGTGTGCCGTCGCCAGGCTGAGCGGCAAGCCGGTTTTGACTATCGCGATACCGACGACCAGCTGGGTTGTCAGCGCCGCCGCGAGCAGGCGCGCCGCGGCCCGGATATCCTGGCGGGTCCGGTCACGAAGGCCGCGCGCAATCAGGCTGCCGAGCACAATGATGACGGCAAGGGCGAAAATACGGTGACTGTAATGTATCGCCATTCGCGCCGAGTTGTGGAGAACTCCGCCTTCGTAGTCGACCCCGAGTCCGCGCCACAGGCGAAATCCCTCGGCAAAGTCCATTTCCGGCCACCAGTTCCCATTGCAACTCGGAAAAGCCGGACACGCGAGGGCTGCATAGTTGGTGCTGGTCCAGCCGCCGAGCGCGATCTGCACGATGACCACGGCCACGCCGGCAAGGGCGAGCGATGCGAGCCGGTGCCGCCCGCTGTCCGCGGTAGGTGGAGAGAGTGATAACCACCATAACAATGCCAGCGTAGTCATGCCGCCGAGCAGGTGCGCCATTACCACTACCGGTTTCAGCAACAGGGTAACCGTCCACATTCCGAGCAAGCCCTGGAAAATGACCAGACCGACCAGCGCAATCGGTAATGCCACAGGCTGTCCGGGAATATGGCGCCGCCGCCAGGCGATGACTGCCAGCGCAACGATTGCCAGTCCAAGGATTGCAGCCAGGTAGCGGTGGATCATCTCGCGCCACGCCTTGCCGGCGTCTACCGCACGCTCGGGAAAAGCCGCTTCCGCGCTGCTGACATCGCGCATTACCTCGGTGAC
>PKUM01000192.1 GCA_002868855.1 Chromatiales bacterium
AGTGGCTGCAGCAGCGGAAAGTGGACCTCCGCGCCGGGCCTTATCCGGTCGAAGTTCAGGTCCGGGTTGTATTGTCTCAGCAACCAGACCGGGACTTTGTAGCGGCCTTGCGCCAGCATCCAGACCGAGTCCCCGGGTTGTACTTTGTAGACTTCCATATCGCGAATCTGGTAGCGGGCAAAAAATGCCTCCTGCAGATCGCGATGGTAGGCAATCCGCAGCTGCTCGAACGCTGACCGGTCGACTTTCGAGAAATCCAGCTTCAGGCGCTGGCCGATGATCACCGGTTTGCCGAAGGCCAGGCTGTTGAGGTCACGCAGGCGCTGGGTCCGGATCTGCAGCCAGTCGGCATAGTGACCGAGGGTCTCCATTGCCTGGACTTCGATCCGGTTGTCATCGGCTACGGTGTAGTCGCTGGGGTCTGCGGCGAGATCCGGCTGGGCCGTGGCGAGTGCCCCGAATTCGGTAGTTTCGACGGTTGCCTCTTTCTCCTGCACCGGCATGGCGGTGGCGACAACGACCTCGCTATCTGCCGCGTCCGCGACCGGTTGCGCTGGGGATGCGGCAGGCGCCGCGGCAACCGGTTCAGTCGTGGCCTTCGGTGTGGTACCGGTTGATGCGACGCCGCCAGAAACCGGGGTTTTGGCAGCGGCAACGACGACTGGTTTCGCATCCGCAGCAACGACCGCGGCGCCGGCGCCAGGCAGGCGCAGTACCTGCCCGGCGCGGATCATGTTGCGGCTGCGCAGATTGTTGATCTGCATCAGGTCATTGACCGTGACGCCATAGGCGCTGGCAATTCCGGACAGCGTGTCGCCGCGCTGCACCTTGTGGATCACATCCGGCTTTTGTTGTGCATGACGCTGGCTCGCGTCGATGGCGGCCATCAGGCTATTAATATCGCCATTGACCGAATGGCCCGGCAAGCGCAGTTCGTAACCCTTCGGGATGTACTTGTTGCCGGTCCAGACGGTGGGCATCAGGGCCGGGTTGTAGTAGCGCAGTGTTTCCTCATCCACGCCAAAGCTCTCAGCCGCCGCCGCGGTGCTGACGTAATCGTCCATCGATACCTTGACGATATCCGGCGGATTGTCTATTTCCAGCGGCCCGAAATACTTCTCCGGATCGGCATCGATCTGGGCCGCGGCCAGAAACGCCGGGTAGAAATTTCGCGATGCAAATCCGAAAGTCCGGCCGCGATACTGACGCAGCACGATCTCGGGATCGTCGGTGCCGAGCTTGCGGATGGCACGGCGCATCCCGGCCACGCCATGGTTATAAGCCGTCAACGCCAGCGGCCAGCTGTCGAGGGTGTCATGGTTATAGGCAAGCAGACTGGCTGCCGCCTCCGTGGCGATGTAGGGATCCATCCGTTCGTCCATCACGTGATCGATACGCATGAAACGCCGGCCGGTCGATCGCGTGAACTGCCACATGCCGGCCGCGCCAACCTTGGAATAGGCGTCCGGATTAAATGAGGATTCGACATGCGGCAGGGCCGCAATCTCTGGCGGTAGTCCGCGTCTGGCGAGAGTCTCGTTGATAAACGGTTTCCAGCGGCCGGACCGGATCAGGCCGGCGCGGAACCTGTCGGCCTGACCGAGCTGGAATCGCAGCCGCGAAGCGGCCGCCTTCAGTTCGTCGTTGGTAACGTCGCCGGGCCACAACTCCAGCACGCGAATTTCGTCTTTTGTCAGCCCGATGCGCTTGCCGCTTGCGAGCCGCAACAGGATTTTCTTGTAGCGCTTTTTTGCTGCGGAAACGTCTTTCTTGCGCTCGCTTCTTGGAGTGTTCGCGCTGTAGTCCAGCTGCTCGTAGACGATACCGAGTCTGCGGTTGTCATGGATCAGGCCGCTTGTCGTAGGCACTTCTGTATAGATTCGGGTCCAGAAAGCGATGTCCGGTTCCAGCCCGGCCGGTCGGTGAAACACGGATTCTGCGGCGGCTGTACTGGCTACTGCCGAAAGTATTGCCAAGAAAAACAAAAAAGTGGTTCGTATCATCCCTGCATCCGGCTAGATTTTTCTGACTTTCGCGGCAAACAACGCCGCGTGCTGTCTTGACGACAGACTGGAATCGCAGTGTAGGCGCCACGGACTCGCGAAGCCGGGACGCAGATCACGATTTTGACATAAGCGGCAGGTGCGGCGCAGGTGCAAACCGATCGGGCGCAGCGCGCTGCGTGTCAGCAATACCGCGCTGGTCGTCCGGCCGGTACTAGCGGGGCCGGGGGCGCGGTGTCGGCCGCGGCCGCGCCGGCAGCGGCGTGGGGCGGGGCCGGTGCGTCGGTGGCCTGTGACCCGGAGGCCGGTGGTGAGGCGGGCGGACGACGACGGTGTTGTTGTAGCAGCAGCCGTAACGATAATAGGGATCGCGCCAGTACGAGCCGCCGTAGTATCCGCTGCTGACGCCGACCGTCGTCGAGCTCGAACCGCCACTGCCGGAACACCCGCTCAGGGTCAGGCAGGTGGCGAGGATGGCCGCGCTTGCGAATACGGTGATCATCGCCCTGGTCATGGCAGTTCCTCCGTATCGCCCTCGGGGTAATCCCACCGCAGCAACGCGATGAGCGTGCCGACCGGGTCGGCGATGACGGCGAGGTCGCTGTCGAGAACATCCGGTTCCGGGGCCAGCAATACCTTGCCACCATGGACAACAATGTTTTCGAGACTTCGGGTCATGTCCTCGACGCGAATAAAACCGAGCCAGGTGGGTACCTGTTCCGACTCATCAGACAATGGACCAATCGCCGCTCGCGCATAGCCGTGGCGCTGCAGATAGACATCGATGAAATCGGGCGTATCTTCCTTTTCGAAAATCTCGTAGTCGAAAATCGCCTGGTAGTACTCGATAGATGACTGGACGTCGCGAGTAAAGAGTTCCCACCAGATCCAGTCACCGAAATCGGCGCGATAGTCGCCGGGGTCGCCTGTCGACGAGCGCATGATGCCAAAGACTTCCTTGTGCGGGCCCGCGTAGATGGCAAATTCACCGCGATTTGCGTGGTTGCGGTAGCCGAGCAATTCCTCGCCGCCTTTCGCGACAATTTCGCTGCCTGCAGCCATTACATCGCCGACGGAAACGTAATGGACCCAGCGGCCATAGTCTTCGATGCCTTCAGGTGCCGCGCGATATGCGACACCGGCAACCGCAAGGCCGGCATTATAGAAAATGCCGTAAGCATGCTCGCCGCTGCTGATAGCGCGCCATTCCCAGCCGAAAGCCTGCTCGTAAAATCTCCTGGCGCGCTCGACATTGTTGGTGAACAGGTCGGCCCAGATGATTTTGCCCGGCAGGTATTCGTTCGTTGCCGGATCGTTTATCGCCGGCAACGGCGGCAGGTCGACCGTCTGCGCCGGGGCAGGCAGTACCGAAAACATCAGGGCGAGCAGAGCTACGATACGCATATTGGCCCGGTTTCCTTCTATCAGGTTTGCGGTTGTATCGAGTCGGGCTCTGGCATCATCGATGAACGTGGCGGCGAAGTCCACCGCGGCCGGAGTTGCCGCCAAGGACCCGCGGCAACCAAAGTCGGATCATGTCCGAACCGGCTTCACGGCAGGTCGAAGTGTCTCGCTGCGGCGATTGCGTCCTTTGCGTGATCGGTGCGAAAGGTGACGGGTGCTGGCGTGGTTATCCGCGTCCCACGTGGTCCTCGGGGTAAAACACGCCGGTAATTCCGCTTTCTTCCTCGAACAGCTCGGTGCAGGGTTGCATCCGCGACGGGCCAAAAGGCAAGGGGGCAATCATCGGCCTGGGCGTGGTCGTCGCATCGGTGCGCCCGGCGTCGCCGGCATCGTGGCGGGCGGTGGCGGTATTCCGCCGGTTGCTGAAAAAATGCATGGACCGTTGACCCTTCGCGTCTGTGTTACGACACAAGATGCCGCAAAACCGGCCGGGTGTCCGTGAAGGGGGTCTCATCTCCTTGTTTTTAACCGGGCGCAGGCATTGCAAATAGGGGTACCCCGGCCGTATTGGTTTGCCTGGGGTTTGCCTGGATTTCTCAGCCTGCCATTTCCAGGTTCTGGCCATGTTCGGCTATCTGTATAAATAAACATATATTTGTATATAAATACAGTAATCGGATCAGCACCCCGTATCAAAAAATAAACGCATAAAAACAGATGGTTGAGGTCTGACGGGCAACCGCTGCCTGTCTCGGGGGGATTTGCGGCAGGTAATTGCTGCAATGCAACCAGCGGTTGCGGCTTTTGGCCAAATTCATTGCCGCTTCCACCTGCAGAATGCCGATCCACGGGTCACGACAATGGGCAGACCGTTGTTCCGGCCCGGTCACCGGATCAAACATCTGGAGAGTGGAAGCGATGAAAATCATGAATGCGGAGTTCGGTGCCCGGCCCTGTTCCATGTTGTGGGCGTCGCGGCAATGGCTGGCTTTTTACCGCCAGGCGCTGTCCGGTTTTATTCCGACCGGTTTTCTCGCTGTTGCCATGCTGTCGCTAACAACCGGAATCCACAGTGAGCCGCGCACGATGATCGCTGTCGTGGGCGCGACCCTGATCGCGCCGGCGGTCAGGGCCACGTATCGCTACGTCGTGTGGCGTCGCTGGAGCAGGCAGTAAGCCGGTTCGGTACCAATTTTCGCCGCGGCCGATACGCAGTGGTTTCCGGCCTCCAATCCTGGCGCCGGCCGGGTATTTGATCGGAAACGGCTGCGCCGGCCGGGTGTCTGGCCGATAATGTGCGCTGCGCCTTCCGGCGATTTCGCGTCACAAGGACTTTTTATGAGAACCAAGCGTAGCTACTGGATAGCGCCAGTATTGGTCGCTGTTACCTGCGCCATGCCGGTCATGGCTGCCACCGAAGGCAGCTGGGTTGCCCGCAGCAATGCCCACACCCAGCTCGTGCTGGAATTCCTGGCGAAGTACAACCCGGAAGGTGCCGCCTCGCTCGGCGTCGACGGTCTCGACGAGCAGATTTTCGACCTCGGCGAAAACATTCACCAGCGCCAGATGGAGGAGGCCGGGGTGCTCGTCGCCGAGTTGAAGGCGCGGCTGATCGACGAAACCGACCCCAAGGTCCGGCAGGATCTGCAGATTCTGATCAAGGCCGGAGAGGACTACATTTATAGCTCGCAACTGGAGTACGACAATCTGCTGCCCTACCTCAATATGCCGCAGACGATTTTCTACGGCATGCGCGGATTACTCGACCCGCAGGTCGACGCCGCCCGGCAGCCGGCCGCTGTCGTCCGCCTGCGCAAGTATGCCGGGCTCGAGGAGGGCTATGAGCCGATCACCGAGCTGGCAAAGGCGCGGACCGCCGAGCGTTTCGACACCCCCGGACTGATCGGCCCGTACAAGGGCGAGATAGAGCAGGAGCTCGGCAACGCACAGTCTTATGTCAGCGGCATCGAGCAGCTATTCCAGCAGTACGGGCTGGAGGGCTGGGAGGAGCCCTACCAGGAAATCGTGCGCCAGCTCGAGGACTACGACACGTGGGTGCGAGCCGAGGTTTTGCCGCGTGCGCGCGACGACTACCGATTGCCGGCGGTCCTCTACGAGGATGCGCTTCGCAACTGGGGAGTCTACGAGTCGCCGCAACAGCTTATTCAGACCGCGACTCAGGGCTATATGGATATTCGCAACGAGATGGATGCGCTGGCACCGCTTATTGCGAAACAGAAAGGCTACGACACCAGCGATTATCGTGAAGTGATACGGCTCTTGAAAAAAGAGCGGATCGCCGGCGATGAGTTGCTCGACTATTACAACGCACGGTTGAAGGATCTCGAGAAAATCATTCGCGACAACCGGCTGGTATCGCTGCCCGATCGCGACGCGGGTATCCGGATTGCCTCGGAGGCGGAGACCGCCGCGCAACCCGCGGCACATCTCGAAACGCCGCGCCTGATCGGCAATACCGGCGAGTTTCCGGTTTTTGTATTGCCGAAGCTCGGCAAGAACGCCGACGGCAGCTGGCAGCAAAGCGACGACAATTTCGAGGCCGGCACCTGGACCCTGACCGCGCACGAGGCGCGGCCGGGACATGAGTTGCAGTATTCGGCGATGATCGAGGAAGGTGTGTCGATTGCGCGGGCGGTGTTTTCGTTCAACAGCGCCAATGTGGAAGGCTGGGCACTGTACGCCGAGGCGATAGCCAAGCCCTACCTTCCGCTGGATGCACAGATGATCTCGCTGCAGTACCGGCTTGCCCGAGCAGCGCGGATGTTTCTCGACCCGATGCTGAATCTCGGTTTGATTACGCCGGAGGATGCCAGGCGCGTGCTGCTCGAGGATGTGGTGCTTGGCGAGACCTGGGCGCAGAACGAGGTCGAGCGTTACACCTATCGCATGCCTGGTCAGGCCACCGCCTACTATTACGGCTATACGAAACTACAGGCGCTGCGGACCCAGACCGAGCTGATGTTGAAGGACGATTTCGATGCGCTGGCGTTCCACGATTTCATCCTCGCCCAGGGGCTGCTGCCGCCCGAGTTGTTGCGCGAGGCTGTCACGACCGAATTCGTGCCGTCGCAGCGCAACGCAGCGGGTAAAACTGCGGCGCGCCGATGAGCGTGGCGGGCGGCTTCCCGCTGTGACAGGTTCAGATGCCAACCGGGCCCGCGTCAGCGGGCCCGGTTGCTGCAGTCTGGGCTGGCAAGCAGTGTGGGAGTGTTCTAACGGTCGACTATGATCTTCGGATCCAGCCGGCCGCCGCGCGGAATGACGACATCGTATTTGTAGGTGTCGATCGATTCGTTGCCGGTATGTTCGGCTGTTATTTCGTGAACTACCCAGCCGCGATTGGCGCGCGACGGAGAATTGGTCGGCGACGGGCCCGGATAGGTGATATAAAAATCCGCGCTGCGGCTGCCGGCAATTTTCCAGCAAACCTTGTCCCCGGTACGGACATGAAGCGGGTCCTTGTTCACGCTGCTCGGTCTCGCACCGCTCTTGTTGATTACAACCCTGTGGGTGCAACCCGGCGGGTCCTCGGCAACTGCAGGTCCGGCGCCCAGGCCAAGTGCGGTCAGCATCGCGGCGCACAGAATGGACTTCATATCGATCGCTGCCGCTACCTGCTTCCGCGGTTCGGTGTTCATAGTTGTCTCGTCATCAAAATGCGTTGTGCTGGTGAATGTGCATGACGTTTGTCGGTCCACTGCGGCAACCGCACACTCTTCCACGCGGGTTCGATTGGCGTTCCCCGTCAATGAGGAGCTCAGACGTTACGATGTAGTGCGTCCCGGCGGCATTGTCTGGCGCATGGAAGGGCGCCCGAATCCGTCGCGTTGAGAGGCGGATTCGGGCTACATTCCTGCGCTATGACGCCGTCTCCTGGCGCTGCTACCGATCCACAATAATTAACGGGTCGAGCGGCTCACCACCACCCGGAATCGTCACGACGTATTTGTAGGTGTCCTGCTCCGGATCTCCGGTGGCCGACGCGGTAATCGTCTGCCTTACCCACCCGCGATCCGACTCGCCCGACGATGTGGTCGGCGAACGATCCGGGTAGCTGATCCGGAAAGTCTCGCTGGGCTTGCCAACGACCTTCCAGCACACGGTCTGGCCGGTTTTCAGTCGCGCCTCGTCGGGATTGACGCTGACGGGTCTCTTACCGGACGTGTTGATCCTGATACTTACGTCGCAAGGATCTTGAGCATTCGCCGGCATGGCGGTCAGCAGCGACAGCGCCATAATCGCCGTGCCGGACAATAGCCCCAGGCGCGCAGTGAGATTTCGTTCGGGTCGGTCGTTTCTCATTTTTGTCTCCCTTCGTTCATGTTTGTTGCGACATCATCGCGTAGAAGCAGCTGCGATTAGTTTTTGGAATCGTTCGTTTGATTGCAGCGATTGGAATAGCGGTTCCCTGGCAATAAGAAAATCCGGGTATCCCTGACCGATCGCCGTTTCGGCAGCCGTCACCGCTGCGTCGATATCGCCAGCCTGAGCATAGACCAAGGCCGCCGTGTAGTAC
>PKUM01000030.1 GCA_002868855.1 Chromatiales bacterium
CGACGTTCTGGATCACATCGATCACGTGGTTGCGATCGCGGGTATCGATCACGTCGGAATCGGATCCGATTTCGACGGCGTCGGCGATTCGCTGCCCGAAGGTCTCAAGGACGTGTCCGACTACCCGGGCCTGGTGGCCGGATTGCTGAATCGCGGATACTCACTTCCCGATATCGAGAAAATCTGCGGCGCCAACGTCATGCGAGTGTGGCGCGACGTGGAAAACCGTGCGGCCGGCTCCTGATGCAGCCGCACCTGGCGGCGCGCAATTTTTGCAATGACGGGCCGCGAAAGTCGTCATCGGACGGGAGGGAAATCCCGTCCTTTCTCTGCTATCGTGGCCCCACGGCTCTGGCGTGGATGACAAACGCCAGCCCGCAATGGGGTACTCAGCGTGAATGACCCGGCAACGCAATCGGCAGGGAAGCGGGTGTTCGAATCGTCCGCCGATGCGATGCCGCCGACGATTACCGCCTGTCACGAATGTGATCTGCTCAATCACGTTCCGGTCCTCGCCCCCGGCACCACAGCGCGCTGCACGCGTTGCAATGGCGTCCTCTACCGCAACCCCAAAGACTGCCTCGACCGGACCCTGGCGCTCGCATTTGCCTCCCTCGCACTGTATCTCGTCGCTGTGACGTTTCCGTTTCTCGCATTCGGCAGCGGCGGCAACGTGGTCGAGACGTCGCTACTAACCGGTGTGCGCGATCTCCACCGCCAGGGCCTCGATCTGCTGGCGGCCGTCGTCCTGATAACCAGTGTCATTGCCCCGGCGGCCGTTATTTTCTGTTACATGTATTTGTTGCTGCCATTGAAACGCGGCAGATCACCGGTTTACGTGCAGCCGGTTTACCGGGCGTTGCGGGCGATAACGCCGTGGAACATGATCGAGGTTTTTCTGCTCGGTATCCTCGTGGCGCTGGTCAAACTGGCCGGCATGGCAGAGGTAATTCCGGGTATCGCGGTGTGGTCGTTCGCCATCCTGATTATCACGCTCGCATCCGCCTCGAGTAATTTCGAGCCGGCGGTCTACTGGAACGAAGTCGAGCGCTGCCGGTGAGCCCCATGCCAGCCACAGCCCGCGAGACAAACCTGCTCGGGTGCCACGACTGCGGACTGGTCAGCCGCAACGTGGACGGCCATGACCATCTGATCTGCCCACGCTGTAACGCCGACCTGCATATGCGCAAGCCGAACAGCATTCACCGCACCTGGGCGCTGGTGATCGCCGCCTGCATATTCTATTTGCCCGCCAACCTGTTGCCGATCACGCACACGACGTCTCTGGGTCATGTCCAGTCCGATACGATCATGAGCGGTGTCCTGTATTTTATTTCGCACGGCGACTGGCCGCTGGCGCTGGTGATTTTTACCGCCAGTGTCGCGGTGCCTCTGCTCAAACTCGTGGTACTGATTTTTCTGCTGATCAGCGTCCAGCGAAAATCGGCCTGGCGCAACCGCGATCGAACCGTGCTTTACCGTTTCACCGAAGCGGTCGGACGCTGGTCGATGGTCGACGTGTTTGTCGTCACGATCCTCGTCGCACTGGTGAAACTCGGCGCGCTCGCCAATATCGACGCCGGTTTGGGCGCCGTCTATTTTGCTCTGGTCGTGATCATCACGATTTTCGCGGCGGAGAGTTTCGACCCACGACTTATCTGGGATCCGGAAGAGGAAGACCATGACGCAAGACACTGACACCGGCGCCGAGGCGCTGCCACAGGCCGTGGTAGCCGCGAAAAGCCGATTCTCCATCGTCTGGCTGGTACCTATCGTGGCCGCATTGATCGGCGCGTGGCTGGTTTACAAGGCCGTCACCGAGACCGGCCCGACGATCACCATCGATTTCGCCACCGGCGCGGGCCTGGTCGCCGGCAAGACCAAAATCAAATACAAGGATGTCGAGATCGGCCATGTGACCGCCGTCGAAATTCTGGGAGACCTGTCGGGCGTGCGGGCCACTGCTGAAATGGCCCCGGGCGCCAAGGACTACCTTACTGAGGAAACCCGCTTCTGGGTGGTCCGCGCGCGCCTCGCCGCAGGCGAGGTCAGCGGCCTCGGCACGCTGCTTTCAGGTGCATACCTGGCGATGCAACCCTCTACCGAAGGGAAAAAGCAACGCGCCTTCGTCGGCCTCGAAAAGGCGCCCGTGATTACCCCGGATACCAAGGGCACCCGCTATGTTCTTAATGCCGAGAAGCTGGGTTCGATCGATATCGGCGCCCCGGTATATTTTCGCCAGATCCGGGTTGGCCGTGTGGTTGATTTCAACATGGAGCCCAGCGGGAAGATCCGTGCCGAAGTTTTTGTCCGCTCACCGCACGATGCACGGGTCAAGACAACGACGCGATTCTGGAATGCCGGTGGATTCGACGTCTCGCTAAATGCCGAAGGGCTCCAGATCGACTCGGAATCGCTGGTAACGATGCTGGTGGGAGGCATTGCGTTCGACACCCCTGCCGCCCTGGAAAATGCAGCGCATGCGGACACTGGGCATGAATTCCACCTCTACGACAATCTCCGCGCCAGCGAATCGCCGGTGTACGAACTCAAGCGCTTCTACGAGGTTATCTTTGAAGAATCGATTCGCGGCCTGTCGATCGGAGCGCCGATCGACATGCTGGGCTTTGAACTCGGCAGGGTCGCATTTATCGAGCCATTCGGCGATGTAGAGAGCGGGGTCTTCGCGGTCCGGGTCGTGATCGAAGTACAGCCCGAGCGCTATCCCGCACTGATGTCACCGACGGACAAGGACGCAGAGACAAGCCTGAAAAAGGCCGTCGCGGCGGGGCTGCGCGCCAAGCTTTCCAGCGGCAACCTGATCACCGGGCAAAAAATGATCAGCTTCGACTTCTTCCCCAACGCGCCCGCCGCGGAAATGGACTTCTCGGGAGAATACCCGACTATCCCGGCACTGCCTGGATCGTTTGCGGAAGTCGCGGAGTCGATTGCACGCATCGCGCAGCAACTCGAACAGGTACCGTTGCAGCAAATTGGCGAAGACCTCGGGCGCACTGCGTCGGGGCTTGCCGACCTGGTCAATTCGCCGGACCTCGAGAAATCACTGCGTGACCTCAGCGCAACGCTCGCAGAATTCAGCGAGGTTGCAACAAACCTGAACGCAAACGTTTCTCCGGCGCTGACCGGCGTTATCGAAGAAGCGGAGCGAACCCTGGGATCGGTTCGTACGATGGTTGACACCAACTCGGCGGCGCGCAACGAGACCAAGCGCCTGTTAATTGAACTGACAGAAACGGCCCAGGCAATCCGCATGATCGTCGACTACCTCGAACGCCATCCGGAAGCCCTGATTCGTGGCAAGGGAGACTGACATGATGAGCCAACGTGAACTGTTACTGGCGGCGCTGGCGTTGATTGCCCTGAGCCTGGGTGGCTGCGGCGGGCGTAGCCCGGATGTGACTTTCTACACGCTGAGTACGCTACCACCGGGCAGTAGCCCTGCCGCGGCGCCCGGAATCGCACTGGCGGTGGGACCGACAGAGTTTCCGCGCACGCTGAGCCGAACCCAGATCGTTACCCGCAGCGGGCCCAACCAGCTCGAAATTGACGAATACCATCGCTGGGCAGAACCGTTGCATCACGGCTTTCTTCGCGCGGTCGGCGAAAATCTCGGATCATTGCTGCAAACCGAACGGGTTGCGATCTACCCTGCGGATGCACTATTCCCGGTCGATCTGCGCGTGGTACTCGACGTACAACGGTTTGACGGCAGCCGCGACGGGACGGTAACGCTGCAGGCACGCTGGACGCTGTTGACGGGCAGCACCAATGAGGCTATCGCTGTCGAACAGTTCAGCACCGACAAACCCGTCGGCGACGATTCCTACGACGCGCTGGTACGTGCGCACAGCGCGGCGGTGGAGGAACTGAGCCGGGCCATCGCGGCGCGAATCCGCGCCACGCCAACGCCCTGAGCGCGACGACGGTGATCCGGCCCGGCCGAATCCGTGGCGGCCGCGAGGCGCTCGCGACGACCATCAGCACGCGCAATTGGCGCGCCTTAAACAGTGTAAGGGAAGCAGAATGAGTGACCTCAGGGGCAAAACACTTTTCATCACCGGCGCAAGCCGCGGTATCGGTCTCGCGATTGCCAAACGCGCAGCTGCCGACGGCGCCAATATCGCAGTGGCCGCAAAAACCGCCGATCCGCACCCCAAACTCGAAGGCACGATTTTTACCGCTGCCGACGAAATCGAAAAAGCAGGCGGTCAGGCGCTGCCGCTGGTCGTCGATGTCCGCGACGAAGAGCGCGTCGCCGCGGCGATGGCCGAGGCCGCGGAAAAATTCGGCGGCATCGACATCCTGGTGAACAACGCAAGCGCGATCCAGCTCACCGGCACGCTTGAGACCGAAATGAAACGCTACGACCTGATGCACGCGATCAATACCCGCGGCACCTTCCTGTGTTCGAAAATCGCGATCCCGTATCTGAAGAATGCCGCCAATCCCCATGTACTGAATCTCGCGCCACCGCTCGATATGCGGCCGCGCTGGTTCGGCCCCCACGTGGCCTACACGATGGCGAAGTTCGGTATGAGCATGTGCGTGCTCGGCATGGCAGCGGAGTTTCGCCGTGACGGAATCGCGTTCAATGCACTGTGGCCGCGCACCGCTATCGCGACGGCGGCGGTAAAAAACCTGCTGGGTGGCGATGCGATAGTGCAGCGCTCGCGCACGCCGGAGATCATGGCTGATGCGGCGCATGTCATGCTGACCCGGCCAGCGCGCGAGTTCAGTGGTAATTTCTGTATCGACGACGTCGTCTTGCGCGAGGCAGGGGTAACCGATTTCAGCGGCTATCGCGTGGACCCGACACAACCGCTGGTGGCCGATTTCTTTCTGCCCGAGGATATCGCCCCGGCACCCGACGGTGAGGAAATCATCGACGGATTCTGATCCCGCGGCGCGGCGCCGGCTACTGCGGCGTTGGCGCGAGATTTGCCCAGTCAATCCGCGCATGACGATCAAGCGCCGGAAGCTCGCAGGCCATCAGGTGCGGGTATTTCCGGGCACCGCCGCAATTGAATATCACCGTGCGCGCATCCGCCTCCAGCCATCCGCTCTCGCGCAGCTTGCGCGCCGCGCCGATACAACAGGCTGACTCGGGACCGAGCGCGATACCCTCGGTCATTGCCGCCTCCTGCATCCAGTCACGAATCGCCGTCTCGTCGACCGCGACCACACAGCCACCGCTCTCGGCAATTGCATCGAGGATCATGAAATCGCCAACCGCTGCGGGTACGCGAATACCGCTGGCAATGGTAGCGGCGTCCTCGAACGCAGCGGCGAAACGCTCCCCTTGCTCATGAGCGCGCACAATCGGACAACAACCCTCCGATTGCACCGCGACCATCCGCGGCAGATCCGTTGCTTCGAGCCATCCCAGTTCGATCAGTTCGCGAAATGCCTTCCACATTCCAATCAGCCCGGTTCCGCCACCGGTCGGATAGAGGATCACATCCGGCAATACCCACCCGAACTGTTCGGCCAGTTCGAGCCCCATCGTCTTTTTGCCCTCGAGACGATAGGGCTCCTTCAGGGTCGACATGTCGAACCAGTTCATCGGCACGATGCCGTCGCGCACGATTTTGCCGCAATCGGTGATCAGCCCGTTTACCAGCCACCCATGCGCGCCCGCGTGCGCCACTTCGAATCGGTTTATCGGCGGCGTGTCCTCAGGCATGAACACAAACGCCTCCAGACCGGCACGCGCCGCGTATGCGGCCATGGAACCACCGGCATTGCCCGCTGTAGGAATAGCGACCCGGTTGACGCCAAGAGACCGTGCCATCGAAATCGCCACGCTCTGACCGCGATCCTTGAACGAGCCGGTTGGCATTTGCGACTCGTCCTTGATCCAAAAATCCGCAAGACCAAGACGCTCGCCGAGGCGTTTGCAGTCAAGTAACGGCGTCATGCCCTCGCCGAGCGTGACCGGCTGGATGTCGGCGCCAAGCGGCAGACATTCACGGTAACGCCACAAACTGGCCTCGCGGCTGGCAAAAGCGTCGCGGTCGACTCGCGCGGCCATTGCAGCCAGGTCGTAGCGCACCCAGATCGGCCGCCCCTGATGCAGCGAATAAAGCTGGCCGGGTGCGAGGCGGTAACCGTCGATGGCGCCTTCGAGGTGGGAAACGAGTTCGTTCACAGGCCCGGTCATGGCTGTCCGTTATCGCCGCCGCAACCCGCTCACTCACACGCCCCTGACAAAAGCATCAAAGCCCGCCAGATAGGCCTCGAGCCGGTCACGCATATCCTGGTCAATGAGACGGCCGCTTTCATCCAGCGCCTTGTGCGCCCGGGACAGATGGAAACTGCCGCCAAACCACGGCGATAATCCGAGCGCGCGAAACACCGGCAGCCATGCCGATTGTGCGTATGCGGTCCCCATACCTCCCGGCGTTGCGCCGAGCAGCCCGACCGGCTTGCCGCGCAGAACCTTGTCCTGATCCTGCGGCGGACGCGATACCCAGTCGATGACATTCTTCAGCACGCCCGGGAACGATCCGTTGTACTCCGGTGTAAACAACAGGATTCCGTCGGCCGCGGCAACCCGTCCTTTCAGCGCCTCGACGGCGACCGGAATATCGACAGCTTCGAGATCTGCATCGTACAGGGGGATGCCCTCGATCTTGCCCTCGCGAAGCGCGAGCCCGGGGGGAGCGAGTTCGATTGCCGCGTTCAGCAACGCGCGATTGAACGATTGCTTGCGGAGACTTCCGACAATAGCGACGACATTACTCATACAGTGCACTCCGTTACCGGCCACGTGGCGCGGCATCCTGTATTCCCGCTCGCCCGGACCCGGCACCGCAATCCGGGCCCGGCCATAGTTTAGCGGCTGATTCCGCGGCAGGCACGGGATTCCGCTTGCGCCAATGTTGTTGTCCGCATTGAAACTGGCCGATAATCGCGCCCTCCCGCACAACGTGTGCGAGGACCGTCCGGGCTTACCCGGCAATTTCACCAGGGAGACCACATTATGAGCAGGGCCCGCGCGCGTCATATCCTCGTTCCGACCGAACAGGCATGCAACGATCTGAAAACCAAGATTGCCGGGGGCGAAGATTTCGCCGAGCTGGCCAAAGCCCACAGTCAGTGCCCCTCTGGTGGCCAGGGCGGCGACCTCGGGGAATTCGGCCCGGGCCAGATGGTCAAGGAATTCGATGAAGTCGTTTTCAGTTCGGATATCGGCGAAGTCGTCGGCCCGGTACGAACCCAGTTCGGCTACCACCTGGTCGAAGTCACAAGCCGCACCGATTGATCAGGGGTCCGGCGGATCAGCCGCAAGCGGCGCTGATCCGCCGGATTTCGAGACGGTATGGCCCCGCCTTCTTGTCAGCCAGCATCAGTCCGAGCCGGGTGATTCGAGACGGCTCGAGCTGGCCCTCGCCACCGAGCACCCGGCCGCGAAAAACCGGGACAAACGAGTCGAATGGCAGAGTTATCGTCAGCCACTCATCCGCGGCCGGTTCGAAAAACGCGCGCCAGGCCACACCGTCGTAACGGTCGTCGGTCCTGAAACGCAACTGGAAACGGCGCGGATCTCCGCGAACCTCGATTGCGACGCCACTGCAGCCTGCAAGGGAATAGCGTCGGATCGGGCCGCGAACAGATGCGAAACCGCCGCGATTTTCAAGCGATATGGTGCCGCTAAATAACGCTGCGCCAGCGTCTCCGGCCACAAGCGCGCCATCGGAACGGCCGCCCATCACGGTATCGTGCAGCGCCCGCCACGCCGCGATCTCGCGCGGGTCGGAAAAATCGGCCAGCACAGTCGGCTCAGACATCGCGGGCACCGCCATCAGCAACAGTGCGACGGCCCACAGCACGCGGACAGGCCCGCCAGCAAC
>PKUM01000137.1 GCA_002868855.1 Chromatiales bacterium
AACGGCAACACCACGCCTGACGCAAGCTGTGCCTTGGCGTAGGCCTCGCCGAAAGTTCGCCCGGTGCCCATCACCTCGCCGGTCGATTTCATCTCCGGACCCAGGATCGGATCGGAATCGGGGAATTTCGAAAACGGGAATACCGACTCCTTCACCGCAAAGTAAGGCGGCGCTTCAGGGCTCTTGACCCCTTGCTTGAGCAAGGACTGCCCTGCCATGACGCGTGCGGCAATTTTCGCCAGCGGCATGCCGACCGCCTTGGAAACGAAAGGCACCGTTCGCGACGCGCGCGGATTCACCTCGAGCAGGTAGATAATTCCGTTCTGGATAGCAAACTGGGTGTTCATCAGGCCCCTGACATCGAGACCGCGAGCAAGCAGCCGGACCTGCTCCGCCAGTTCATCCTGGACGGTGGCCGAGAGCGTGTTCGGTGGCAGGCTGCAGCCAGAGTCACCGGAGTGCACACCGGCCTGTTCGATATGCTCCATGATGCCGCCGATCAGGACGTCCTTGCCATCGCAAATGGCGTCGACGTCTACCTCTACGGCCTGGTCGAGAAAGCGGTCCAGCAACACCGGGCTGTCGTTGGAGACGCTGACCGCATCGCGCATGTAAACACGCAGATCATCCTCTCCGAACACGACCTCCATCGCCCGCCCGCCGAGTACGTAGGAAGGGCGCACGACCAGCGGATACCCGACCTCCTGCGCCATTGCAACGGCTTCTTCGGTCGTCCGGGCCGTGCGGTTAGGCGGTTGCTTGAGTTCCAGTGAGTCAACCAGTTTCTGGAAACGCTCACGATCCTCCGCGAGGTCGATGCAATCCGGTGTCGTGCCGATTATCGGCGCGCCTGCTTGTTCCAGAGCGGCGGCGAGTTTGAGCGGAGTCTGGCCACCGAACTGCACGATAACTCCCTCCGGTTTTTCCAGATCGACAATCTCCAGAACGTCCTCGAGGGTCAGCGGTTCGAAATAGAGCCGGTCCGATGTGTCGTAATCGGTGGACACGGTTTCCGGATTGCAATTGACCATGATGGTCTCGAAGCCGTCGTCCCGCAGCGCCAGAGCGGCATGGACACAGCAATAATCGAATTCGATGCCCTGCCCGATT
Source organism: Chromatiales bacterium (assembly GCA_002868855.1). GTDB lineage: Bacteria > Pseudomonadota > Gammaproteobacteria > Steroidobacterales > BM003 > BM003. The sequence goes on from PKUM01000137.1 coordinate 1,111, forward strand.
CGGTTTGGTCCACCGCCGAGAATCACGATTTTGCGTTTGTCGCCGGGCGCGGCCTCGCACTCGTCGTCGTAGGTCGAGTACATGTAGGCCGTCGCAGTGGCGAACTCCGCCGCACAGGTATCCACGCGTTTGTAGACCGGCCTGAGATCGTGTTCATGGCGTAATGCGCGCACCTCGCTCTCGTAAGTGCCAACTACGGATGCCAGCCGGCTATCAGAAAAACCTTTCCGTTTGAGCCTCCGCAACCAGGCGCGATCGACATCGGCGAGCGTTACCTCTGCAAGGGCGCGTTCCTCGGCAATCAGATCCTCGATCTGATGCAGAAACCAACGGTCAATATTGGTCAGCTGTGCCACGGCATCGAGCGTGTATCCGTGCCGAAACGCATCGGCAACGAAAAAAATGCGGTTACCGCCGGGCGCCCGCAGTTCATGCTCCAGCGCATTTCGATCGTCGTCCGTGCTCAGATCGTCGATGTGCGGTGTCAACCCGTCAGTGCCTATTTCAAGACCGCGTAGCGCCTTCTGTAAGGACTCCTGGAACGTGCGCCCGATCGCCATGACTTCGCCGACACTCTTCATCTGCGTGGTCAGCCGGGTGTTGGCATTAGCGAATTTCTCGAATGTGAAGCGCGGTATTTTCGTTACGACGTAGTCGATGCTGGGCTCGAAAGATGCCGGTGTCGCACCACCAGTGATCTCGTTCTTCAGTTCGTCCAGGGTGTAGCCGACGGCAAGTTTTGCCGCAACCTTGGCGATCGGGAACCCGGTTGCCTTGGATGCCAGCGCGGAAGAACGCGAGACGCGCGGATTCATCTCAATGACGATCAACTCGCCGTCCGCCGGATTCACGGCAAACTGCACGTTCGAGCCGCCGGTATCGACCCCGATCTTGCGCAATACCGCGATCGATGCATCGCGCATCATCTGGTATTCCTTGTCGGTGAGCGTTTGCGCCGGCGCCACGGTTATCGAATCGCCGGTATGAACGCCCATCGGGTCGAAGTTCTCAATCGAACAGATAATGATGCAGTTGTCCTTGCAGTCGCGGACAACCTCCATCTCGAATTCCTTCCAACCGAGCACGGAGGTCTCGAGCAGGACCTCGGTAGTCGGAGAAAGGTCCAGGCCATTGGCAACAATCGTCTCGAACTCCTCGCGATTGTAAGCAATGCCGCCGCCACTGCCGCCCATCGTGAACGACGGCCGGATGATGGTTGGAAACCCGATTTCGGCCTGGATCGCCAGCGCGTCTTCCATACTGTGCGCGACCGCGGCCTTCGGCACCGAAAGGCCAATCTCCTGCATGGCATTGCGAAAAAGCTCGCGATCCTCGGCCATGTCAATGGCTTCACGCGATGCGCCGATCAGTTCTACACCGTGTTGCGCGAGTACACCCTCGCGGCTCAGATCGAGCGCACAGTTCAATGCGGTCTGACCGCCCATCGTCGGCAACAGCGCGTCCGGTTGCTCTTTCTCGATAATCCGCGCCAAGGTTCGCCAGTGGATTGGCTCGATATAGATCGAGTCCGCAGTCTCCGGATCAGTCATGATCGTGGCGGGGTTGGAATTGACGAGGATGACCCGGTATCCCTCTTCGCGCAGGGCCTTGCATGCCTGGGCCCCGGAATAATCGAACTCGCATGCCTGGCCGATAACGATCGGGCCGGCACCGATGATCAAAACGCTCTGCAAATCCTTCCGCTTAGGCATAAGAAAGTCCGCCGGTGGCGCCAATAATTGAATAATTCACTTTATATTTATACTGTAAAATATTGAATATACTTAATTAGCCAGCACGACTGTGCTGTTCGCCGGGTGACGAAAACCCGGCTCTCGCTTTCAGCATCTGCTTGAGAAAGCGTTCGAACAAAGCCGTGAGGTCACGCGGCCCCGGGCTCGCCTCGGGATGCCCCTGGAATCCGAAGGCCATGCAATCAGTTCGCTCTATTCCCTGTAACGAGCCATCAAACAGTGAGCGGTGCGTGGCGACGAGATTGTCCGGAAGGCTCGCCTCATCGACTGAAAAGCCATGGTTCTGGCTGGTAATCATTACGCGCCCACCGGCGAGTTCCTGGACCGGATGGTTGGCGCCGTGGTGACCGAACTTCATCTTGACGGTACTCGCACCACTAGCAAGCGCCAGAAGCTGGTGACCCAAACATATGCCAAAGATCGGCAGGCGTTCCTCCAGTAGTCTGGAGATGGCCGCAATCGCATAATCGCAAGGCTCCGGATCACCGGGACCGTTCGAGAGAAAGACCCCATCGGGCGCCAGGCGCAGAATGTCCTCTGCGGTCGTCGTAGCCGGAACGACCGTCATACGGCAACCGTAATCGGAGAGAATACGCAGAATATTGCGCTTGATGCCGAAATCCATCGCCACCACGTGGAGACGCTGGGTCCTGCCCGGTGTGCGTTCGACACGCGGCCACAGCGTGCCGTCATTCCACTGGTAGGGCTCTCGCGTACTGACCACCTTGGCGAGGTCCATTCCCTTGAGGCCGGGAAATTCGCGCGCCTTCACAAGGGCCTGGTCAGGATCGCTGGTGCCGGCGTGGATGCAACCATTCTGCGCACCCTTCTCACGCAGAATCCGGGTCAGCTTGCGGGTATCGAGATCCGCAATTGCCACCAGCCCGCTACCGCGGAGAAAAGTCTCGAGAGAGTATTCAGCGCGCCAGTTGTTATAAGCAATTGGCAGATCCCTGATCACCAGGCCCGCCGCATGCACTTTCGCTGACTCCATGTCCTCGCTGTTGGTTCCGGTATTGCCGATGTGGGGATAGGTGAGCGTGACAATCTGGCGGCTGTAGGAAGGATCGGTCAGTATTTCCTGGTAACCGGTCATCGCGGTATTGAAAACCACCTCGCCATCGGAAATGCCTTCAATGCCGATCGATACACCGTCGAAAACGGTACCGTCTGCAAGGGCCAGAACGGCTGGCGTCGTCATGATCCGATCTCCTTCTGTTTCGGCAACTCCTGCTCCAGCGCGGGGGCTCGCTCAACCCGCCCGGCGCGGAGATTCTGGAGGCCGAGTGATATCGCCGGACGACATCAGCCGGACCCGGTATTTACGCTATCTAGACCTTGGTGGGGAGAGCCCTCGCGCCATGCCACCTGCGCGTCCGCCGAGTCGGACCCCGGCCAACCCGGAACTCGGCGAATTGTATCGGAGCGCAGCTTTGGCTGTCCATGTGGCGTTACAGACCGAGGGCGTCACTCATGTCATATCGCCCGCTACTTCGGGCGGCCAGCCAGCAGGCCGCATGGATGGCGCCAACGGCAAAGGTCGAGCGGTTACTAACCCGGTGCGCGAGTTCGACCCTTTCCCCGCTCCCGGCGAAGATGACGGTATGCTCGCCGGCGATGTCGCCGCCACGGATCGACGAATAGCCAATCTCGCCTTTTTTGCGCAACTCCGCGCTCCCTGCCGGTCGCACGTGTGGCGGCGGCAGCGACTCGTCGCCCCGGGCCGCCGCTATCGCGTGGCCCAATTGCAACGCCGTACCTGACGGGATATCGCGTTTGCCGGCGTGGTGCGCTTCGACAATCTCCACGTCGAACTCCCCACCGAGACTCTCCGCCGCTATCGCCGCCAGCCGGCTTAGCACCGCGACTCCGATACTCGTGTTGGCGGCAACGAGGACGGGTATCCGTATCGCAGCGGCATCAATAGCCGCGCGCGCATCCTCGCCGAAGCCGGTCGTGCACACGACAACCGGGACCGAGCGTTGCGAGCAGGTGCTGACAACCTGCGCGGTCGCGTCAGGCAGCGTGAAATCGATCGCTACATCAGCGTTGGCGAGGGCCTCGTCGAGTGAAGATGTGACGAGCACGGTATGGCTGGTGTCGGCAAGCAAATCACCCACCGCTGAACCCAGCATCTCATTCGAAGGCGATGCCAGCGCTCCGCTAAGCAGACACCGCTCCGAGCCCTCCAACGCCCGTGCAACTGCACGGCCCATCCGGCCGGTGATGCCGAGGACGGCAATTTTTAGCACCGCTGCTCTCCCACGGGGCGACAATCAGGAACCGATATTCTCGAAGAACCGTTTCACGCCGTCCAGCCAGCCGCGTTCTTTCGGACTGTGGCTCACCTTGCTGCCGCGCAACGAGGCTTCAAATTCTCGTAGCATGTCTTTCTGCTGATTCGTCAGATTGACCGGCGTCTCAACTACCATGCGGCAAAACAGGTCCCCGGTTCCACCGCCACGCACCGGCTTCACGCCTTTGCCTCGCAGCCTGAAGACTCGCCCCGACTGGCTTTCGGAAGGAATCTTCACGGACACTTCGCCGTTGAGCGTGGGGACGTCGACCTCGCCGCCCAGCGCGGCGGTCGAAAAACTCACCGGGATTTCGCACGACAGGTCCCGTCCTGCCCGTTCGAAAATCGGATGGGGTTCAACCGCGATCTCGACAAAGAGGTCACCGCCGGGCCCACCGCCCTGACCCGCCTCACCCTCGCCTGCAAGCCTGATTCGGTCGCCGTTGTCGACACCCGCGGGCACCTTGACCGCCAGGGTCTTGACGGTCCGCTTGCGCCCCTGGCCGTGGCAATCCGCGCACGGGTCCTCAATGGTCTTGCCGCTACCCCGGCACGAAGGGCAGGTTTGCTGAATCGAAAAGAAGCCTTGCTGCATCCTGACCTGACCGCGTCCCTGGCAGGTCTCGCAGGAAACCGGGGATGAGCCCGGTGCCGCGCCGTCGCCGCCGCAGGTGTCGCAACCGGTCAGTGTCGGGATATCGATCGAAACGTTGTCACCGAACACTGCCTGTTCGAGAGTCAGCTCAAGTGAGTACCGCAGGTCAGAACCGCGATATGCTCCGCCGCGTCCGCGCCGACCGCCGCCGAAAATATCGCCAAAAACATCGCCGAAAATGTCGCCGAACACATCACCTGCGCCAAACCCACCGCCCGCACCGGGATCGACACCGGCATGGCCAAACTGATCGTAAGCTGCGCGTTTCTGGCCATCGCTGAGTATCTCGTAGGCTTCCTTCGCCTCTTTAAACTGGTCTTCCGAATCCTTGCTGTCGGGATTTCGATCCGGATGATGCTTCATGGCTAGACGCCGGTAAGCTTTTTTAATGTCTGAAGCAGAGGCATCGCGCGCTACGCCCAGCACCTCATAGTAGTCGCGTTTGGCCATGCCGAATGATCCTTAACCAATCAACTCGAAAACGGAAACGGCTGCCGGACTAATGCCCGGCAGCCGCCTTGTCACACTCGCACCGAAGACTCACGCATCCTTTGCCTTGTCTTCCTTCACTTCCTCGAACTCGGCATCGACGACGTCGTCGCCACCCGCCGGGCCCTGGGCGCCAGCGCCGGCCTCTTCAGAACCGGCCGACTTCGCCTGTTCCTCGTAGATTCGTTGCGCCAGACCGGCTGAGGCTTCCGCCAAGGCTTTCGACTTCGCCTCGATTTCGTCCTTGTCCTCGGCTTTCAACGCCTCTTTCAAAGACTCAATTGCGGCTTCGATGCTTTTACGCTCATCGTCCTGAACCTTGTCGCCAAGATCGGCCAGCGATTTCTCACTCGCATGGACAAGCGCATCCGCCTGATTGCGCGATTCGACGGTTTCGCGGAACTTGCGATCCTCTTCCTCGTGCGCCTCGGCATCCTGAACCATGCGGTCGATTTCGTCGTCCGACAGCCCGCTCGAGGCCTTGATCACGATATTCTGCTCCTTGCCGGTCGCCTTATCCTTGGCCGACACATTCAGAATACCGTTGGCATCGATATCGAAGGTAACTTCGACCTGCGGCATACCGCGCGGGGCGGGCGGAATATCCGTCAGATCGAACCGACCCAGAGACTTGTTGTCCAGCGCCCGATCGCGCTCGCCCTGGAGCACATGGATCGTCACGGCAGTCTGGTTGTCATCCGCGGTGGAGAACACCTGATTGGCCTTGGTCGGGATAGTCGTATTCTTCTCGATCAACTTGGTCATTACGCCGCCGAGAGTTTCGATACCCAGCGAAAGCGGTGTGACGTCGAGGAGGAGAACGTCCTTGACGTGGCCAGCCAGCACACCGGCCTGGATTGCGGCACCAACGGCGACCGCCTCGTCCGGGTTGACGTCCTTGCGCGGCTCCTGGCCAAAGAAATCCTTCACCGCCTCCTGTACTTTCGGCATACGCGTCTGGCCGCCCACCAGGATGACGTCATCGATATCGCTGACCTTGAGCGCGGCGTCTTTCAGTGCAACCTTGCACGGATCGATGGTGCGCGAGATCAGGTCCTCGACGAGCGACTCGAGCTTGGCCCGCGTGAGCTTGATGTTGAGATGCTTGGGACCGCTCGCATCCGCAGTGATGTAAGGCAGATTGACTTCGGTCTGCTGCGACGCCGACAACTCGATCTTGGCCTTTTCCGCAGCCTCCTTCAGACGCTGCATCGCCAGCGGATCCTTCCGAATATCGATCCCGCTTTCCTTGTTGAACTCGGCCGCGAGGTAATCAATGATCCGTTTATCGAAGTCCTCGCCACCGAGGAACGTGTCGCCGTTCGTCGCGAGCACCTCGAACTGGTGTTCGCCATCGACTTCCGCGATCTCGATGATGGAGATATCGAACGTACCGCCACCAAGATC
>PKUM01000144.1 GCA_002868855.1 Chromatiales bacterium
CCGCCATAACTGTTGGCGCCGATCGAACCCATAATGCTGCTGACGGTTACCAGTTTCTTTTGCTCGCTGGAAGCCACGTGATCAACGAACGCTTCGGCCATCTTCATCGGCGCAAAAACGTTGACCCGATAGACATCCGCCCAATCATGGTAATCGGACCGCCCAAAAGCCTGCTCCGCACTGCTCAACGCAAACGGAAATCGACCGAACGTGCCGGCATTGTTGATCAGCACGTCGATCGCAGTGCTGTCGAGACTGTCGGCGAGTTCATCGATCGCATGGAAATCCGCAACGTCGAGGCGATGGATCTGGACACGGCCCGATGCAGCTTCCGCAATACCGGCAAGCTCTTGCGCCGCGGCGGGATTACGACAGCAGGCATGAACCTTCCACCCGTCACCCGCGTACTGCAGCGCGAACTCAAGCCCGATACCGCGACTCGCACCGGTCAACAATACTGTCGGCATAGACTATTCCTCGGACGGCGCTTTCGCGCCGGGTTGTGGCGGCGCCAGCCGGCGGGCTCAACTCTCGCGGACGATCGCCTGCAAATGGCGCTCACAATTGAGCGTGTTGGTAATCAGGCAGGTCTGCTCCGATTTTTCCAGCAAGCGTTCGGCCCTGGCAAGATCGGTACCAACGGGTACGGTCACCGTCGCAACGATATCCATGCGGGTAAATCGCATCTGCCGCTCGACCCGGTCGAGCGTGCCGGTGGCGGTGCACTCGATCGTATTCCACTCGAGCTTGGAGGCGCGCGCAATCGCGCGAAAAGTCAGCACCAGGCAATCCGCAATCGCCGCAACCAGCAAATCCTCCGGCGACCATTGCGTGCCCGGACCACCGAACTGGGCCGGCGGCGAGCTTTGGATATCATCAAGACCGTCGCAGCCGAGCGTGACAGTGCCTTCCGCATCGGCGCTGGCCGTAACCAGATATTCGTGGGGTAAACCCTGCATGTCGACATCCCTCAGGTTCAGGCGCGATTCGCGCGCCGGCAATGGTACATTGCCATGCATGTTGGTTGCAGCACGAATCGATGTCCGGTTTCGTTACCCGGGCCGGGGGAATCCTGAATACACCCGGGCCGCAGAACAATGACTATACAACGCTTACTGGTGGTAACCGGGGTGATACTGGTTGTGGTCGGCCTGTGCTGGCCATGGCTCGGAAAGATTCCGCTCGGACGCCTTCCGGGCGACATCGTTATAGATCGCCCCGGATTGCGCATCTACCTGCCGCTGACGACCGCGATTCTCGTATCGGTGATCCTGTCATTGGTTCTGTGGCTGCTGCGGCGCTAGATAGCGTATGCGGTTCGCGCAAACCAGGCCCCACATCTTCCGCGCCATGACAGGTGGTAAACTCGCGCTACAATGAGCCTGCGTTTGTGCTTCCCGTGTGCCGAATATGCGCCTTTTGCGAAAGCGGGCGGGCTGGGCGATGTCAGCGCGGCGCTGGCAACCTATCTGCATCAGCAAGGGCACGATGTTCGCGTCGTTCTGCCATGGTATCGCAGCGTCCGCGAATCCGGCCTCGATGTCCGGCCGGTTCCGCAACTCGCCGGTCGCCGGCTGTACTACGGCCCTCACTCCATAAGCTACTCGATGCTCGAGGCGCGACGCGGCGCAGGCGATGCCCCGCTCTACCTGGTGGACTGCCCGGAGTTCTATGACAGAGACTCTCTGTACGGGGACAGCGATCACGAACATCTTCGCTTTGCCATGCTGTGCGATGCCTCGATCGACGTGTGCGAAGCTCTCGACTGGGCCCCTGACATCATGCATTGCCATGACTGGCACACGGCCCTGGTACCAGTCCTGCTCGGCACGCGCCGCCATGGCGGCCGCCTGTTCGAAGGTTGCCGCAGTGTCCTGACGCTGCACAATCTTGGCTACCAGGGTGTCTTCGACGATAGCGTGGTCGAGACACTGGGGCTGACTCCGTTTCGCGAGCGTCTCGAGTGGCAGGATCAGAAAACCGGATGTTTCAGCTTTTTGAAAAACGGAATGCTGATGGCGGACTGGCTGAGCACTGTCAGCCCGACTTACGCCCGCGAAATCATGACACCGGACTACGGGTTTGGGCTCGACTGGCTGTTGCGCCAGCGCGAGGATCGAGTTGTCGGCATCCTCAATGGGGTGGACTACGATGAATGGGACCCGGCGCAGGACCGTCTGCTGCCATACCCGTATTCGGCTGAAGATCTTTCTGGAAAAAGCGCGATGAAAACGGCCTTGCTCGAACGGCTCGATCTCGGCGGCCACGACGCACCGTTGCTGACCCAGGTAACCCGCCTGACCGAGCAAAAGGGAATCGATCTGTTGATGCAGGTGTTACCGACGGCGCTGGAACGCTGGCCTTTCGCTCTTGCGGTGCTGGGTACCGGGGAACAGAGGTTCGCCGATTTCTACCGCTACCTGGCCGGCCGGTTTCCACACCAGGTTCGGTTCGTCGAAGCCTACAATACGGAACTTGCGCACTGGCTGGAAGCCGCCGGCGATATGTTTTTGATGCCCTCGCGCTACGAGCCCTGTGGGCTCAACCAGATGTACAGCCTGCGCTACGGTACGGTACCGATCGTCAGGCGCACCGGCGGCCTGGCCGACACCGTCATCCCCGTCGACACCGCGACGAACAGCGGCACGGGGTTTGTTTTCGACGACTACAGCGCCGCCGCGCTGGGGGCCGCGCTGGAGGCGGCGATGTTGCTGTATGCCGCGCCGGCGGACTGGCGGGCGCTAATGTTGCGCGGCATGCGGGAGGATTTTTCGTGGCAGGCCCAGGGCCGGCTGTACGAGGATTTCTATCGGCGGATGCTGGCGCCGCAGTAACCCGGGCTCAGCCCGTCGCGGTAATTCTGCTGATCATTTCCGGGACGACCAGAACAACACCGTTGTTGGTAACGTAAAAGCGTTCTTCGTCGATGTCGCGATTCTCACCGATCACCAGACCGTCCGGTATCACGCAGTCTTCTCCGATCACCGCGCGGCGGATACGGCAGTTGCGCCCGATCCGCGCCGACGGCAATACCACGGAATGGTCAACCACCGATTGCTCATTCACCCGGACGTCCGAAAACAACACCGAGGATCGCACTTCCGCCCCCGACACAATGCAACCCGCCGAGACCATCGAATTCACCGCATAACCCCGTCGACCGTCTTCATCGAGAATAAACTTGGCCGGCGGTTTCTGTTCCTGGTACGTCCAGATGGGCCATTTTTCATCGTACAGATTGAGCTCCGGCGACACAAAGACCAGTTCCATGTTGGCCTCATAAAAGGCATCCACATTGCCGACATCGCGCCAGTAACGCTGTGCGCCGGTCGCAGTATCCTCGAACTTGAATGCGAAAACGCGGTGGCTATTAATCGTACCGGGCACTATGTTGCGGCCAAAATCGTGGCTGGAATCCGGGTCGTTCGCATCCGCGTCGAGAATTCTCCCCAGGAACTCGCGGCTGAAAACGTAGATCCCCATCGACGCAAGCGTAACGTCGGGCCGCCCGGCCAGTGTGTCGGGCTGGTCCGGTTTCTCCGTGAATTTGGTGATCCGCTGATCGTCAGCGACCGTTACGACGCCGAACTCGCGCGCCCGTTCTACCGGCACCTCGACGCACCCGACTGTGACATCGGCTTCGAGTTCGACGTGCGTCGCAATCATCGGACCATAATCCATCTTGTAAATATGGTCGCCGGCGAGAATCAAAACGTGGTCCGGGTTGTGCGCATCGATGATGTCGAAATTCTGATGGACAGCGTCGGCGGTACCGCTGTACCACCGCTCCCCCTGCTGTTGTTGCGCGGGCAAAAGCTCGACGAATTCGCCGAATTCGCCACGCAGATACCCCCAGCCCTTCTGGATATGCAGGATCAGGTCATGTGCTTTGTACTGGGTCAGAACACAGATCTGGCGAATACCCGAGTTGACGCAGTTGGACAACGGGAAATCGATAATCCGGTACTTGCCGCCAAATGGCGTGGCCGGCTTGGCCCGTTTGAGTGTGAGCTGTTTCAGCCGCTCGCCCCTGCCCCCTGCAAGGATAATTGCCAGTGTGCCCTTGGTCAGACGACTGACGTAACGCAGTGTATGGCGTGCCTTCATATTTCGGATTCCGGGTCCGGTAATCTTCGATTTCGCTACAGCCAGATTACTATAAGATCATGAAGCGATCGCTATTGGGATCGCTATTTACCGCAAGAATTCATGATCCGGCAATAAGAAAACGGGGGCAACGCCCCCGTTTCATCCATCGATTTCCCGCAACCCGGCAACGCGGTCCGGATACCGCCCTAGAGCAGTAATACCCTGTCCGCTGCGGCGGAACGATCCGCCCCTAGCTCGGAATCGCATATGTCTCTCAAAGCCGGTTCCGTCGCCTCGGCATGACCCAGTGTCCGCTCCAGCCCGGCCGCGATTGGTCCGGCCAGCGCAGCCGCGGTAAACGTAGCGACGATAAGAAGAACCTTCAATGTACCGGTATGCATATGCCCTCCTGCGCCCAATTGCGGCGATCCCTGTCGCAATCCCGTCCCTTCTACGTAAAGTTTAGATGCCGCAAATGTCAAAAGAGTTGCATCAATCTTTCTGTCTTTCCCCGCGCAGCCACCAACTCTGGACCGCGGCGCCCACCTCTCGATGGCAAAGATAGCCATATGAGCGGTGCGGATTGAGGCCGTTTTCGTCACGGTAAAGATTGTAGAGGGGCCCGGCGGGCTGCAGGATTTCGCTGGTTCCACCGACGTCGAGCATTTCCGCAAAGTACTCCTCGAAGTCCTTATCCAGCGAAATATGATCTCCCACCGCCGGCAAATTGACCCAGGAGCGAATATTTCCGGGGAATCGCCGTTCGTGCCGATAAGCCGCGCCGAGCAACCGTTTCCTGACAAAGTTGCTGCCGAGCGGGCTGCCGAACGTTAGAAACAGGTCGACCTGAGCGCGACTGTGCTCGATATGGTCCAGTTCCCACAGCGCATCGAAGGCAATAACCGACCCCAAACTGTGCCCGATCACACAAATCGGCACCTGGTCGCGCCACGCCTCCGACACCGCGTCGATCACCAGCGCGCGAGCCTGTTCCGCGAGGTGGTTGTGGTTTTCGAAATAGCGGTTTGCCTGCTGCAACGTATTTTTCATATGCGGGTCGGGAATAAGATCGACCAGCCAGGGCATGCGGTCGGCGATGCCATACAGCAGGCGCAGGAAGCGCTTGTTCCAGGAGCGGGCATCGCGGATGTCACGCGGGTCCGGCGCGGAACGCTCCAGCACCAGGTCAATCCATGGCAGATCGGGGCCGATATCCTCGGACTCGGAGTAAAAAAAACTGTTCCAGCTGAGCAGGCTGAAAATATCCGGTTCGCGCTCGAGCTGCCGCGCAAGTTCCGGGTCGGCGCGCCGGCAACCCTCTACCAGGCAGCGCCACAATTGCGGAGCATGAACTGCGGGTGGCGGCTTCGGGTTCTGCCCGGGCATGTACACGATGCGTCTGCTCGGCGCGGCGATTGGATTGTCTCCTGATGTCCGCCGTCCCGCTAGCGATCAGCGGCCCGTTCCGTGGTCGATATACCGAAGTTTCGCCGATTGCGGCATGCGATAGAAGCGCCGCAGCTCTTCGACCAGCCCGACCCGGCGCCGGCGGCTGAGATAACTGCGCGACAGGCCGAGACAGTATTTGCCCGCATACCGGTTCGCATCGCGATATCGGGCCAGATCTTCCGGGCTGAGCCCGGTATCGAATTCGATGCGCTCAAACAGGAAATGATGGAGTCGGCGATGCGAACCGGTCACTGCCTGACGGCGCAACAGAAAAAGCGTCGCCACGAACTTGTCGACTTCCGCCTGCAACTCGATTTCCAGCAACCTGACGCTACGCCCGGCACACGCATTGCACACCAGGTAGAGAAAGTGGCTCACCCCCTCGAGCGCAATCCAGAAAGCGTCGAGATTGCCATCGTGCAAGCGCTCGACAGGATCGTCCGCGGCCAGCGTATTCAATATTTTCTGATGCACGAACAAGGCCACGTCGAGTTCGTCGCCGGTCTCGCTTATCAATAACTTCTCTCGCGATTCGCGACCGCCACGATGCAGCTGACGCACGCTGCAAGGGTCACTGATCAGAAAGTCATCGACGCGCAATTCGCTGCTGACGCCGTAGATTCTCTCCAGCAAAGTCTGCAGCGGGTCCAGTGGCCAGATCATGAGCTAGTGCTGGAAAGGTGTCGCGGCACCCTGGCTCGGTTCGACGCCCATTTTGCGCAGTAGCGTGGCACAGCGCTGGCTGCCGGTTTTCAGCCAGATTTCATACAGCCTGAGAATATCCTTGTCGCTGTGGGTGCGAGCGCTCTCGCTTACTTCGTTGAGAACGTCAACCAGGACCTGAAAATTTCGCGCGAGCTCCGCAAATACCGAACCCAGAGCGCGGCCATTGACGGCCCCGCGGACACGGTCGCTGAGACTGCCGTAGGCCAGCCCTCCCATGCCCACGTAGTAGTCGACATCGACCGGCTTGCGCGCAAGCGCTTCGCTGAAAAACCCGGCGCAGAAAAGCGACACATCGCCGAGACGCCTTAGAGTCCGGTTGCTGTCGGCATCGCTCGGCGCCTCCAGAGCGTCACCCAGCATCATCGCAAGAGGTTTCAGCCCAAGCCCGTGCGGCGTCACTTCGTAGAACTCTTCCGAGCGAGAGAACAGCGTGAGCAGATTTACTACATAGTGGCTGGTCTCTTCACGCAATTCGACGCTTTGATTGCTCATCGCGGAATCGACCGAATCGCGAAAATACTCTTTGAGGCTTGCGACCGGAAGGACCTTTTCGTTTGCACTGCGTCTCGACATCTACACCGTCTCCTTTGCCTGTGGCCAATACCACAATCATGGAAAAACCCGGTCGGATTCTGCCGCCCTGGGCTGTAACCGATGCCGCGCGCATCACCCGCGCTCAGCATCACCGCCGCAGCGGTTGTTACCTGTTCAGATTGTTGAAACGTTTTAAGTGCACAAACGGCACAAGATTCAGTTGCTGATATTTATTGCCAAATTTTTTCCTCTGGCGCAAGCAACTGCGTCAGAATTGTTAGCAGTCTCATTGCGGGGCTGCCAGAAAAACGCCTGATCCGAAACCGTATTCAGTCGGCACGGCGCACTATATACCCACCGGATCGCTCATCGCGCTCCACATTCAAAAGACCCTTGATCTGAGCCTCCTCGAGCAGTTCACCGAAACCGCCAAACCCATAATAGGACTCGCTAAACCCTGGGCGCTGACGCTTCAGAGTTTGCTTGATCATCGAGCCCCATATCGTGCTCTCGTCACCGCGCTCATCCTTGAGTGCCTTGAGTGTGGCAATGACGAGATCGAAAGCCTCCTGCTTACGCTGATCCTCCTCACTTATTTTTTTGTCGCGGCTGACGCTTTTTTTCGACGCTGCGCGTTTGCGCGAGGGTTTCTTGCTGACCCGGACCAGGTCGTCGTAAAAAATGAACTCGTCGCAGTTCGCGGTCAGCAAATCGGAGGTCGAATTCTTGACCCCCACACCGATCACGAACTTGTTGTTTTCGCGCAGCTTGCTAACCAGCGGCGAAAAATCCGAATCGCCGCTGATAATGACGAAGGCATCGACGTGCGCTTTGGTGTAGCACAGATCGAGCGCATCGACGACCATGCGGATATCGGCGGAGTTTTTTCCCGACAGCCG
>PKUM01000056.1 GCA_002868855.1 Chromatiales bacterium
CGGTAAGCCGCTTGCGCTGCAAGATCGAGACTGACCGTCGCAATTCGCGGCTCCCTGCCAAGCTCGACAATAGGCTCGCCACTGTACTCGCAGACAGCGCTATCGCCAACATACCTGTAACCATTGCCGTCCTCGCCGATGCGGTTGACCCCAACGACATAGCATTGATTCTCAATTGCCCGGGCCCGCAGCAGGCCGCGCCAGTGCTGGCGCCGCTCGTCCGGCCAGCTGGCCACGAAAACCAGCAGGTCGTACTCGCCACGATTGCGACACCAGGCGGGAAACCGCAGGTCGTAACAAATCTGCGGGCAGATCCGCCAGCCGCGGTAGGGAATCACCACTTTTGAGTGACCGCGGCGATAAACCCGGTCCTCCCCGCTCAGCGTATACAGATGACGTTTGTCATAGGCTGAAAATACCCCGCCCGGCGGCATGAAAACGAGACGATTGTAGAATGCCGCGCCCTCGCGGATGGCGAGGCTGCCGCAGACGGCGACGTTGTACCGGGCAGCAACTGCCGCCATCCAGGCGACACAAGAGCCATCCATTGGCTCGGCGCAGCGGCGTGGCTCCATGCTGAAACCCGAGGCGAACATCTCCGGCAGTACTACCAGATCCGTATCCCCCTCGAGCTCCGCGATCACCGCTTCGAAATGGCGCAGATTCGCCGCAGCATCGAGCCAGAACAGATCGGCCTGAACCAATGAAATACGTAATCCAGACATTCGCGTATCCTCAATCCCTGTGCCGCCCGGGGCAGGGCGAATCCTGACCGCGCCCTCCCTGGTCACGGTACACTGAGCCAGTTATCCATGGAACCGGATACCAATGGGCATTTACCAGAAATTTGTGCTTCCACATCTCGTACATCTCGCGTGCGGACAGCGGCCAATGCAACGCCAGCGTGCCAAGGTCGTTCCGCAGGCCGAGGGGCTGGTACTCGAGGTAGGGATGGGCTCGGGCCACAATCTACCTTTCTACGACTCAACCGCGGTAACGGCCGTTCTCGGGATTGAACCGGCCGCGGAAATGCTCGACAAGGCAACCGCCTCCACGCGCTCCGCGGCGGTTACGCTGCATCGCCTCAGGGCCATCGGGGAACAGATACCGCTGGCCGACAGGAGCGTGGACACGGTCGTTTTCACCTTCACCCTTTGCACGATACCTGACACCGGTCCGGCGCTCGCCGAGGTAGTGCGCGTGCTGCGGCCAGGCGGGCGCATGTTGTTCTGCGAACACGGACTTGCGCCCGACGCGAACGTCAGGGGCTGGCAACGAAGACTGAATCCATTGTGGCAACGCCTTGCAGGCGGCTGCAACCTGGACCGTGACATACCGGCAATGATCGGCGCCGCCGGCTTCGACATGGAGCGCATGGAGACGATGTACCTGCCGGGCTGGAAACCCGCGAGCTTCAACTACTGGGGCTGCGCCCGGCCGCGCTCGTAGCCGGGAGCAACGACCCGAGGACTTGCGCCGGCAAGGTTGGTCAATATTCTTTGCGGCTGAAACAAACCATCCTGGAGGCTTCTCATGCCGGTATTACTGTCGCAAGCCACGCGAGTGGCCGCGCATGGCAACAAAGCAAAACAGATCGATGAGTACATCGGCCGGGTAAACTCCGGCGACACACGTATCAGTGTCGCCCACATGCATTCTCCGCCGGGCTGGGCCGAACCCGGACAGACGCCGGAATTCGACGAATACACCGTGGTGCTTCGCGGTTGCCTCAGAGTGGAATCCGACGCCGGGGTAATCGACGTTCGCGCCGGACAGGCTATCGCCGTCAGTGCTGGCGAGTGGATACGCTACAGCAGCCCCGAAGCCGGGGGTGCGGAGTATATCGCCGTGTGTCTTCCCGCGTTTTCTCCCGATACCGTGCATCGCGATCCGGATCCGGAGCAGTCATGACCGCGACAAGGTATTACGAGGATCTCGAAACCGGCGAAACATTCGAGTCAGGCACAAAGCGAGTCACGAAGGATGAAGCACTCGCGTTCGCTCGCAGGTACGATCCACAGCACTTCCATGCCGATGAGGAAGCCGCCCGCGACTCGGTATTCGGCGAGGTCGTGGCATCGGGTATTCATACCATGGCGATGTGGCGCCAGCTCGATCACCAGATTGCCGCGGACATCGCATGGATCTGCGGTGTCGCCTGGGACGACGTCCGGTTCCCGCGCGCAGTCCGCCCTGGCGACACTTTGCGGGCGCGCGCGACCTGTCCCGACAAGCGCCTGTCGCGCAAGGACCCGGAGCGGGGCGCCGTCGTATACTGTTACGAACTCTTCAATCAGCGCGACGAGATCCTCTTCGAATGCGTCAGCACCAATCTGGTATCGCGCCGCCGATAGACCCGACCACTGCCCGGGCGTGGCCTCCGCCGTATCAACCCAGGCTCCGGCCGACAAGGCGCGCTACCCGGCTATATTCCTCGCTTTGCACAATTGCCGGGACATTCTTGGCGAGCCAGTCCAGTTGTTCCCGAGCCCGCGTGCTGTCGCCCGTATGCTCGGCGCAGATTCGCGCGTCGAGCATTGCAGCCGCGCCACGCTCGGCGCTATCGGCAAACATCGCCGGGAATGGTTTAAGGAACGCCGTGGCAAGGCTGTAGCGGCCAGTCGTGGCCGCAGCGCGGGCCATTGTCAGCGTTGCAGCCGCGCCGGAAAGGACGAAACCGGGCTCCATTTTGCAGGCCCATTCGCAAACATCCAGCGCCGCGGCCGCATTGCCCGCCCGGGCCTTGTCATCCGCGATCCGACGCGCGACCTCGAGCGCAAGCCGGGCATGGCCGTTTTCCCTGAGCTCCTCGAAAAACCAGCGCAGCGCGCGTTCGGTCCGTTGCCCCCTGGACAAGACTTCGTTCAGCAGCTCGTTCGCCTCTTCGAGGCGGCCGCTGCCACAGGCCAGGTGGATGTGGTCAAACGCCTGTTTCCAGCTGTCAGTCTCGTCGTTCTCGAGGCGTTCGCGCAGCAGTTCCGACTCCGAAAAGACGCCGAGTTCGAGCGCCTCGCGGCGTGCAAAAATCTGGGTCCCGAGCAATCTGGCCACTGCAAAAACCGCGAACAACGAACCCATGTGAGCAAAAAAGGAACCGATCGCAAAAGCCTGCGTGTATGCGAGTGCGGCGCCGGCCATCAGCAAGGTCAGCACCATTGTCAGGTAGCGCCACCCCATCGCGGCGGCAAACCCGGCAATGGCCCGCGGGTCCAGCGCCCGCCGTACGCTGCCCTCCAGAGCGAGTAACGCAATCCCGGCCGGCAACCACGCAATAACGACGAGTCCCAGACCAATAGCCGGACCCATGCCTTGGGGCGGTCCCAGGCCAAACCAGAAGCTGGCTGCGGTCGCGGCCAGAACACTAAGCCTGAATGCAGGATTGCGGTGTTGGTTGACGATCAGCGCGGCATCGAATTCCGGCGCCTGCGACTGCCCGAGCGCGCTTGTCTCGACGATTGCGAAGGCGTAAACGAGGATCCCGAATCCCAGCATCATCCAGGCCGGAAGCAACAACCAGGCCATCGCCACATGAGTCACTGCCAGCCACCTGCCAAGGCCCCAGAGCCCGACGGTCAGAATTGCTCCCGCCGCAGCCAGCACGATCAGACGCATCTGTTTGAGATAAAGAATCAGGCTCATCGCCTAGCTGAGACTCCGCCGCGTTTCGGCATCACCTTAGCCCGATCCGCACAACTACGTACACTCCAGCGGCCTGATAAGTGGGAGAATTTCGTCCGTGGGCGCGGACCTCGCGGGTACCGACGCTTCAGGGGGAGGGCAGTCTGATTCTGCGAGAATTGCAATCATGAGGAGAAACACCATGCAACGCGCAATAATTGTTTCCGCCGCACTTGTGGCGCTTCTGACCGGGGCACCGGCAATTGCTCACGAAAAAGGTGATTTTGTCATTCGGGCAGGAGCCACCTGGGTTGATCCGAAACAAAACAACAACGACATTGTCGATGTCGATGACGATTGGAGCCTCGGACTGACCGCGACCTGGTTCTTTACAGACCACTGGGCGCTGGACCTGCTGGCTGCCTATCCGTTCGAGCACGATATCAGCCTGCGGAATCGGGTCGATCCGTCGAAACCCGACGTCGCCTCGACCAAACACCTGCCGCCAACGCTGTCGGTGCAGTATCACTTCATTCCCGACGGCGCGGTCCAGCCGTATGTCGGCCTTGGCGTCAACTACACCTATTTCTTCGATGAAGATACCAAAGGCGCGTTGTCGGGCGCCGATCTCGACCTCGACGACTCCTGGGGAATCGCATACCAGCTCGGCTTCGATATCGCCTTTTCCGAACGCTGGGTCGGCAATATCGATTTCCGTTATATCTCGATCGAGCCTGATGCAGAGGTAAACGGCGAGGGTATCGGCGACGTCGAAATTGACCCGTTCGTTGCCAGTGTGATGATCGGCTACAGATTCGGCAGATAATTTAATTCCGATCGAACTACCCTCCAGGGAGGGTTCGGAAAGGGGCCGCCGGGTTCGACCGTGCGGCCCCGTGTTTTTTGCGACCCGGTTACATCAGCCATAATTGGTGTTCCGGTCATTGCTGATTGACCCGTTGCCGCATGCCATGCTACGAAATAGGTAGTTAAGGCAAGCGAAAACGAAATCAGGAGAAATCCCATGCGCCTGGCCGCACCGCTCTGCATTTCCTTCCTCGCGCTGGCGCTGGCCGCGTGTGGTGACTCTGACTCACCCGAGACCGCCCCGGACGATGTGTCGTCGCATATGCAGGAGCACTTCGACAAAGTCACGGAGGTTCGCGAAGCCCTTGTAATCGGCGATCTCGAGGCCGCTCGCGAGCCCGCCACATGGCTGGCGGAACACGCGCCGTTTGCAGATCTTCCACCCGCGTGGGAGCGCTATCTCGATTCGGTACGCGTCTCTGCACTGGAGGTGCTCGCGGCTCATGGCCTGGAGGATGCAAGTTATGCCACCGCAACGATGGCCGTAGCGTGTGGCGATTGCCATTTACAAAACGGTATTGCCGGACAGTTCGGTGGCAGCGTGGAGGCGCCTGACGAAGAAACGGTAAAGGCTCACATGCAGCGCCATCAGTGGGCGATCGAAAGAATGTGGGAGGGCCTCATCGGTCCATCCGCCACCGCCTGGGACGAAGGTGTCGGCATGCTCGCGGATATTCCGTTGGGTGCTCATGACAGCGTCGATGGCACCAGCGAAGGCAATGCGCTGGAGGATCTCGCACGCACGGTTCATGCGCGTGCGGCGATGGGATTCGTTGCCGATACCGTGGAAAAAAAGGCGCAGGTGTTCGGTGACGTCCTGGCCGCATGCGGATCGTGTCACCAGAAAGCGGGCCGTGTCGTCGAGCGCAGCGGGCCCTAGGGCGACTTTCACCACGGCGCCAGGATATCGGCTGTAACCTGCGCGGGCGTAGCTGCGCCGCACAGCGCCAGCGCAACATCGAGTTCGTGTTGCAGCGAACGTATCGCCGCAACAATTCCGGCATCGCCACCGACCGCCAGACCCCAAAGGACCGGCCGCCCCACGAACACCGCAGAGGCGCCATAGGCCAGCGCCTTGACCACATCGGTGCCGCGCCGGATACCGCCGTCGACAAAAACCGGCGCCCTGCCCTCCACCGCCGCGACAACGTCGGGCAACGCCCGGATAGTTGCGCAGGCCGTGTCGAGCTGGCGCCCGCCGTGATTCGACACCATGACTCCGTCGGCACCATGCTCCACGGCAAGACGCGCATCGTCGGGATGGACGATGCCTTTTAACAGAACCGGCAACGACGTTACGCTTTTCAGCCACGCTATGTCCTCCCAACTGAGCGCCGGATCGAATAAAGAGTTGACGTAGGCGGCGAGACCGGAATCCCCTTCTCGTTCGGGCATGTCGCCGTAACCCCCCGGCAGCGCGTTGGCTACGCTGATGCCCTGCGGCAGGTGAAACTGGTTACGAACGTCGCGCTCACGGCGGCCCCAGATCTGGGCATCCACGGTCAACACGATCGCCGCGGCGCCGGCAGCTTCGGCTCGCGCGACCAGCTCGCGGGTCAGGCCACGATCGCGGTAGACATAGAGTTGAAACCAGACGTGCTCGTATTCGGCGATCACCTGTTCCATCGGCACCGTCGAAAGGCTTGACAACACCATCAGCGTACCCAGCTCTTTCGCTGCGCGTACGGTCGCCATCTCACCTTCCTCACAGGCGAGCCTGTGGAATGCGGTCGGCGCAAAGAGAATGGGGGTCTCGAGGGAACGGCCGAAAATACCGGTCGCCAGACTGCGCCGGCTAACGTCCACCAGTACCCGGTAACGCAACGCAATCTCATCGTAGGCGTCGCGGTTGGCGCGCAGCGTGATCTCGTCGAGTGCGCCGCCAGCATAATAGTCGTAGACCATCTGCGGCAGGCGATCGCGCGCCGCGCTCTCGAACCCGGCAAGATTCAGTGGCCAGTCACTCATTGTCATTCCCTCGCTTCGCGGGCGTGTCGGCCGCCCCTGCGGTAAGCTTTCCCCACCCGAACTTACAGCAGCGGCAGCCACTCGGCTATAGCCAGGACGCATGCACCGATGGCTCGAACCCACCGAATTCCCGCCAATGTCTACGTCCTGGCCGTTTGCCAGTCGTTATCCGTGTCCTGCACGCTTTTTCTCGGTCTGCTCGGTGGCATTATCGGCGCAGCGATTGCCCCCAGCGCAGGCCTTGCCACACTGCCGGTTTCATGCGGCATCGTCGGTACGGCAATCACGACCATCCCCGCCGCCCTGTTAATGCAGCGACTGGGACGACCGCGCGCTTTTGCCGTTGGTGGAATTATCGCCACCATGGCAGGGCTGCTGGCCGCCGCTGCCATTGCGGCCGGGAACTTCGCGCTTTTTTGTTGCGCCGGGTTCGGTATCGGCGCCCATATGGCGTTTGCCCAGCATTACCGTTTCGCCGCAGCCGAAAGCGTAATTCCGGCACGGGTGAGTCAGGCTATCTCCGTGGTGTTGCTCGGCACCCTGCTGGCCGCGCTGCTGGCACCCGGCCTTGCAACGCAAAGCTCGGACTGGATAGCTTCCAGCCGTTACTCGGCATCATTTCTGGTCGTTAGCCTGCTCGCGCTCGGTGCGGCGATACTGGCGCAGTTTGCCGCACCTGCAACTCAACCGGCAGACCTCAGCAGTGAGCCCACGCGGCCGCTGCGATCAATCGTGTCGCAGCCACGCTTCCTCGTCGCCGTCATCAGCGCCGCTGTCGGTTACGGTGTAATGAGCTTCATCATGACCGCCACCCCGATCAGCATGCACGTGATGGACGGTCACAGTCTCGACGACACGGCATGGGTAATCCAGAGTCACGTACTGGCGATGTACCTGCCGTCGTTTTTCAGCGGCGCATTGATAAGGCGTTTTGGCCCGCGGCGGATGATGCTTGCCGGTATCGCCGCGAACATCGCCTGTATCGCGCTCGGCCTGACCGGTCGCGGCATTCATGACTACTGGGGCGCTCTGGTCATGCTCGGGATCGGCTGGAACTTCCTGTTTGTCGCCGGCACGACGATGCTGACCACCTGCTACAACAGAAGCGAGAGGTTCAGGGTCCAGGC
>PKUM01000077.1 GCA_002868855.1 Chromatiales bacterium
GAACGCGACCAGGCCATGCCCGATTACCATCGCAATGACTGCATAGCCCCCGCGTACGCGCTTATGAACCGCTGTCACAGCTTCGAAGACATGATTCGGCTGCAGATGATCGTCGGCAACCGCTGCCAGTTCGTGGGCAAAAACATTGAGAAGCACTTCCGAATCAGAGGTGGTATTCAGATGCCTGCGGTCTTCCTGCAACAACAAACGGGTCAATTGGTCGCAGTTAGTCAGATTACCGTTATGCGCCAGGCAGATTCCGTAAGGCGAATTGACATAGAAAGGTTGCGAATCGGCGGACTTCGCGCAACCGGCGGTGGGATAGCGAACATGCCCGATACCGGCGTTACCTTTCAGCTTCAGCATATGGCGCTGCTGAAAAACATCGCGAACGAGACCGTTCTTCTTACGAAGATTTAACAGGTTGCCGTTCATGGTCGCGATACCGGCGGCATCCTGACCACGATGCTGCAACACCGTCAAAGCATCGTACAGCGCCTGATTAACCGGGTTCTGGCCAACAATTCCGACAATTCCGCACATAATGTTTCAGCCCGTCAACGATTGCCGTTACCAGATCCGCGCCACCGGCACGGTCTAGTCTTCCCCCGAGGTTCCGAGTTGGATTTCCTCGCCTATATAGTCGATGCCCTCGCCTACGTAATCGCGAATCTGATCAGCGACCTGTAATCCATAAGGAACCAGTCTGGATTCGTCCCACCAGGGCTCGCGATCGAGTTCCAGGACCTGCGCGCCGAGCACAACCAGACAGACCAGTAAAACACCACGGACGAATCCGAATCCCATGCCGAGAACGCGATCGGTGCCCGATAGCCCGGTCTTGCGCACGGCCATGCCAATAAGGCGATTGACCACCGCACCGGCAACCACGACCAGGACGAAGGTCATCAGTCTTGCCGCCCAGATTTGCAGCGCCGGCGACGGCAATATTTCGGAGAAAACCGGCACGAAAATCTGGCCGAATTCCAGCGCCAGCCACAGCGCCAGCACCCAGCTCGCAAGAGACAGGGCCTCGCGGAAAAAGCCGCGCATGAAGCCGAGCAATACCGATAACGCGACGAGACCAAGAAAAATGTAATCGATTACTGGCATAGAAATAATCGCGCAGCGAAAGGGATGTGGGAAACCATCAACGGACCGTTGGTTGTCACGATGTCAGGCGGTCACAAAAACCGCTGCCGACCGGCCCGAGCTCGACTCCCCCTGAGTCGGCTTCAAGGCGGCGTCATTGTAACAGAGCCACGGGACGGTGACTCCCTCCCCGCTCACGGATGCGGCATGACCTTGGCCGCATGGCCACCGGCGCTGAGCCTGGCAACCAGCGCATCGGCTTCGGCGCGGCTGGCGACCGGTCCCACGCGGACCCGGTAGAGGGTGCGCCCGCCTTGCCTGATCTCCGAGACATAGGCGTCGAACCCGCCTGCTTTCAGCTCGCGGGTGATACGTGACGCGGAGCTCTCTTTCGCAAAACTGCCGACCTGTGCGGCCCAGTTGCCCGCCGCTGCCGGTGTCGCCGGGGCGGCCCTATCAACCTCCTTCTCCGGCTTCGGTGGCTCGGGTTCCGGTGTGGCCGCCGTTTTCGGCGGCGGCGTCTTCGCCACCGCGGTACTGGCCGGCGGTGGTTCCACCGGTTTTTCCTTCCTCGGCGGTTCCTTGACTTGCTGAGCCGATGTTTCCCTTGCGGCAGGCTTCGGCACCTGACCGTCGAGCGCGAGTTCCACTGTCCGTGAACGCGCGCCGGTATCGAGTTCGAGTTCCTTACGAACCGTCTCCTGCCCCGGACCGTCGAGCAGCGCCGGTATCAACAGGATCGCAATCGCTACCAGAACAATGGCGCCTATCATGCGTTCTTTCAGACGTTGCTCCATCGCCATACCAGTGTGTGTTTGCCGCCACCAGCCAGCGCAGTCAACGCTGCGCGGGCGCGGCGCAGTATAGCCCAAGCGCCTCCGCGGCGGGAGCAACTACGTAGAAGGACCCCAGCACCACAACCCGCTCGTCTATTGCCGCCGCGGCGCGCAGTCGGGCACATGCGGTCTGCGCCGACTCAGCCGTGCGCACATCTCGCGCCCCGCCTTCGCGCAACCGAGCGGCAAGGGTCTCGGCATCCTGGCCGCGCGGGCGATCAATCGGAATGGCTGTCCAGCAATCCACGCGTTCCGCCAGCGCCCGCGCGACGCCGACAGAGTCCTTGTCCTCCATCATCCCGATCAGGGCATGAGTGCGCCGGCGCGGCTCGGAAGCGAGCTGACGTGCGAGATTGGCGGCGGCGGCCGGATTGTGGGCAACGTCCAGGATCCACTCGACACCGTCGACAAGCAAACGTTGAAATCTCCCGGGGACTTGCAGACCGCCAAGTGCGGCGCTCAGAGCGGACGAATCCGGCAACATATCTTCACCCATGCATTCGAGCGCGGCGAGCACGCAAGCCAGATTTCGCCCCTCCACATTGCCGGTAATTGGCGTGTCGGGAAGCGCCGCTCGGCGCGTCGCCATGCCGAAAAAATCGAGCCCCTCGGCACGGCGTTCGATACGAAAATCCGGCCCGTAGCGGTATAACGTCGCGCCTATCGCCTCGGCGTGGGCCGCTACCGTGGCGGGCGGATCCGGATCGCCGACGATCGCCGGCTTGCCCGGACGGAATATCCCCGCTTTCTCATAGCCGATCCGGTCGCGAGTGGCGCCCAGCCAGTTCTGGTGATCGAGATCCACGGACGTGACGATCGCGACATCCGGATCGATCGCGTTGACTGCATCCAGGCGCCCCCCGAGGCCGACCTCCAACACGCCGACCTCGATATCGCTCCGATGGAAACCGAGCAAAGCGGCAGCCGTCGTAAATTCGAAAAAAGTCAGCGCTTTGCTATCACGAGCCAGCTCCACCGCTTCGAACCAGGAGATCAGCTCGGCATCGCTGGCCATCCTGCCGTCGATCCGGACGCGTTCGTTGAAACGCCACAGGTGGGGAGAGGTTAGCGCTGCAACGGATCGCCCTGCACCCCTAAGAACACTCTCGAGCATTGCGACCGTCGAACCCTTGCCGTTGGTTCCCGCCACGGTAATGACTTTGAACCCCGGTTCGGTGAGACCCAGGCGTTCGAGCACCAGCCCAATTCGCTCCAGCCCGAGATCGACGGCCTTCGGGTGCAGCATCTCGAGCCGCTGCAACCAGCTGTCAATATCCGTGTCATCAGTACTCACTGACCGACGTTTTCCCTGGATAGTCCAATTGCGCCCGGGGCGTGGCTACCCGAAGTAACAGCTTGCGTTATTCCACCTCGGTCTCGGGCATGCCGGCCAGTTTCGCAACCAACGCTGCGATCTGTTGCCGCATCTCGCGACGATCGACGATCATGTCCAGAGCGCCGTGCTCGAGCAGAAACTCGCTACGCTGAAATCCCTCGGGCAACGTCTGACGCACGGTCTGTTCGATGACCCGGGGACCGGCAAACCCGATGAGCGCCCTCGGTTCGGCAACGTTGATGTCGCCAAGCATTGCGAGACTCGCGGACACCCCACCGGTGGTCGGGTCGGTCATCACCGAAATGAACGGAATGCCCTCCCGACCGAGCCGCGCCAATGCGGCGCTGGTCTTCGCCATCTGCATCAGCGAAAACAGCGCCTCCTGCATCCTCGCACCGCCGCTTGCCGAAAAACAGATCAGCGGCCGCCGTTCTGCCAGCGCAAGCTCCGCCGCCCGCACGAATTTCTCGCCGACGACCGATCCCATCGATCCACCCATGAACTTGAATTCGAAGGCGCACACGACGACCGGGACCTTGCCGACCTCGCCCGTCATCGCAATCAGCGCATCCTTTTCGTCCACCGCCTTCTGACTTTGCAACAAGCGGTCACGATAGCGCTTGGTATCTTTGAACTTCAAAGGATCAAGCGGTTCGAGATTGGCAAAGACTTCCTCTCCGCTGCCAGCGTCGAGGAATTTATCGAGGCGCACGCGCGCACTGATCCGCATGTGGTGCTCACACTTCGGGCACACGAATAGATTGCGCTCGAGCTCGGCGCGATACAAAACGGCATCGCATGCCGGGCACTTTGACCACAGCCCTTCCGGGATCGAGCGCGTGCGGCGTTCGGTCTTGATCCGCGACGGCATCAGTTTTTCGAACCAGCTCATGCTCTTGGTGCCCGCTTCAGGTCCAGCCAGGTAAAGGCATGATAAACGAATCCGGCACCGCGGCGACAACCTCGTTCTCGGGCAATCCGAATTCCGGCGGATAAGCGACTGCCGTGAAGTACAGACCCTCCGGCGGTGCGGTTACGCCCGCGCGCTTGCGATCGCGCTGTCGCAGAACTTCTGCCACCCAGTCGGGATCGCGCTCCGCCAGACCTACCTTGATCAGGGCCCCGGCGATGTTTCGCACCATATGCTGCAAAAACGCGTTGGCACAAATCGTCAGCCAGATGAAATCGTGTTGGCGTACGACATCGAGCTGGTGGATCGTCCTGGTCGCGGTATTCGCCTGACAATTGGCCGCGCGAAACGAACTGAAATCGTGTTCGCCGAGCAAATACGTGGCAGCCCGCTGCATCAGGTCCGCGTCGAGCGGGCGGTGGATCCAGCAGGCACGATCGCGCAACAGGCTGGATCGGACCCGGCGATTGACAATCAGGTATCTGTAGGTGCGGCGACGCGCACTGAAACGGGCGTGAAAATCCGGCGCCACGACCCTGGCCCAGGTCGCATTCACATCGTCCGGCAAATTGCTATTTACACCCAGAACCCACGAGCGCTCGCCGCGCCGGGCGGATGTGTCAAAGTGGATCACCTGGCCGATGGCATGCACGCCGGAGTCGGTGCGGCCAGCGCAAACCGCCTTGACCGGCTCGTTGGCTACAACGCTCAGTGCGCGCTCCACGCAGGACTGAACGTCGCGGCCGTCCTTCTGAATCTGCCAGCCGTAGAACGCGGTGCCGTCATACTCGACGGCCATGGCTATTCTGGACATGGCACCGGCGGAGACGCTCCTCCGATCTGGGCGCCGTAACCGGCGCTCGCCATCAGGACAGGCTTTTTATCAAACGTTCGGCGTCAGCTCTCTGGCCCTCGTCGCCTTCGTCCAGCACTTCTTCGAGTATGCTGCGTGCGCCGTCCGGATCGCCCATGTCCATGTAAGCGCGGGCAAGATCGAGCTTGGTACCAATCTCGCTCATCGTGACCGCATCGCCCGCGGGCTGCAAGAATTCGTCAGACGGCAGCACCTCGGTTGCCGTGGGGTCATCGTCCACCCCGCGCAGCTCTTCGCCGATATCGAGGTCCAGCACGGCCGTATCGTCGGGCCGCTCCAGCACGCCGGTCGACTCCGGGCTCTCGAAAATACCCGTTGCACCGGGGCTGTCGAAAATCCCAGTTGCCTCGACGTTCTCCAGCAGATCGCCATCCGCGGAAGCGGTAGCCTCTGCGTCCGCGACACCGGGCTGTTCGACCGTATCGCCAAACTCTGCACTCTCGGCGGCATCGATCATGTCGCCGAGGTCGAGATCGATACCGGTCGGATCATCGATCGCCCTGACAGACTCCGGCTCATTGGCGAAAATCTCGGCGGCATCCGGCAAGGCGCTGGCAAGTATCGTCGCGTCTTCGTCCCCGATCACCTCTTCCGGCCCGGCAAGATCTGTCGCGGCCAGGGTCTCGGTTTCGGCGTGCCCGGCATCCTCGTCTGCGGTCTCTTCGGAAAAGTCGAAGTCGACCTTGCGAATGCCGGTTGACTCGGCGCCCTCCGCCGCGGTCAGGTCTTCGTCTTCTTCTGCCGCGAGGGCCTCGGCCTGACCGGTACGATCCAGCGGTCCGAGGAAACTGTCGTCGAGATTGACATCGAGCCCGAGATCGTCGAGATCGATTTCTGCGGTTTCGGACGTCCTGTCGCCGTCAAACTCCGAACCAGCGTCGAGATCGAATTTCTGCTCGATGGTGTCGGCCAGTTCCTCAGCGTTATCGAATCCCGGCGTCTCCAGCGTCGGCGTCTCCATCGTCGGCATGTCAGCGGCCGGAGTCTCCAGCGTCGTCGTCTCCATCGTCGGTGTATCCAGCGACACGCTTTCGATCGTGGGCGTTTCTAAAGTGGCATTCTCGGCTGCCACGGTCTCGAGCGTCGGGCTCTCCTGGGTATCGCCGCTGAAATCGAAATCGAGTTCTTCGTCGTCTTCACCGGCGTCGGCCCAGATCTTTTCCTCGGCCACAGCGCCGGTGTCCGTCAATACCGGCGTTTCGCGGGTATCTCCGCCCGTCTCCAACGCATCACCGAAATCGAGATCGACACTGCCTTGATCCTCCTCCGCCAGCGACAGGTCAACGGGCGGAGCAACCGCCGTCGCCTCCAGCGCGAGATCGACCGGCTCTTCGCCCGAGGACCGCAGCTCGCCCGAGAAAATCGGCTCCTCCGGGGCGATTTGCTTGCCCATGATCAGGATCTTGTCCCAATCCGAATCGGCCCCCTCGTCACGGGTGTCGAACAACTTCTGGGCACTTTGGAGGAATTGGTCCTTATTGCCCCAGACAAAGTAAATTTCCGCCAGCTTTGCCCTGAGGTCATGCCGTTCCGGCGCCTTGTTCAGCGCGGATCTGACGACATCGGCCGCCTGGTCGTAGAGACCGTAGGCCATGTGGAAATCGGCTTCGCCGATCGGGTCGCCCTGATCCTGGCCAAGGCGCTCCATGATGGTATTGGACAACTCGTCGATGGCCGAAATTTCCGCTTTCCCGGGCTTCACTTCCGGGAGCGGCTCGGCCGGAGTCTCGGCTGCACCCAAATCGTCGAAGGTCGGTAGTTCGAGACTGCCGGTCGTCTCCGCAGTCGTTTCGAAATCAGGGAGTTCGAAGCTGCCGGTCGCATCTGTCCGAGGCTCGAAAACCGGGATTTCCATGCTGCCGGTATCCTCGGCGGAAACCCCTTCTTCGACCACGATCGACTCTTCGCCGCGAGCACGAACCGGAAGCTCCGTCAGCGTCTGCGTCTGACCCGTGAGTGACGAATCGTCGGCGGCCTGACCGGCACTGTCCCAGGGTTCGACGAATTCTTCGGTCGCCGCGCGGCGGCGGCGGAGCACCGCCAGCAGGGCTGCAACAATGACGCCAAGACCAAGCAGAATCAGGAACAATGGTGCAGTGACAAAACTGATCACCTTGCCGAACAACGACTCATCCGCAGCGGGTTGCGCGAGCCGTGCAGCGGGTTGGACCGGTGCCGGCGGCGTTTCCGTTTCCGCGGCCGGTTCCGGCTGCGGCGCCAGTTCCTCAGGCTGAGCCGGCGAAACCGGTGCCACTACCTCCGATTCGGCCTCCTCGATTGCCTGCAGGCGCTGCTGCAACTGCGCCATCTCTTCGTCGCGTAACTGCAGCAGCCTTTGCGTTTCCTCGAGCTCATCGCGAACGCCAGCGAGTTCGTCGCGAAGCTCGACGTTCTCTTTTGTCAGCTCGGCATCGCCGGTAACCGGCTGGCCACCTACACCGGGCGAGCTCTCCTCGCTCGGCGGGCGCAGTTCGAGCCGGGCGACCGGCTCCGACGGCGCGGAATAGGCACTGCCGCTGCGCCACTCGTCATACTGGCGTGCGACTTCGGCATTGGCCTGGGAAGCGGAAATTGCAGTCACCGCGGAACGGTCGGGTATTCGGAGGATCGAACCCGCCCGCACAAGATTGATGTTCTGCCCCATGAACGCGTTGGGATTGGCTTCGTAAATCGCCATCATCATCTGGTTGACGGAAACGCTAGTGTCGGGCCGGTAGCGATCTGCAATCTTCCACAACGTGTCGTTTCGCTGCACCCGGTAACTGTCGCCCGGCGCATCGAAAGGCTGACCGGCAGGCTGATCTGCCGGCGCGGCACGCGGTGCAGGTGGTGGCGGTTGCCGTACCACCGTGCCCGTTGTCCGGCTTTCCGTTGCGGTACTCGGCGCCTGAACCGGGGCCGGAGCAGGTGCCGGAGCGACAAATGTCGGCGGATCCAGAAACACCGTGTACTCGCGCAGCAGGCGGCCGCGGGCCCAGACCGCTTCAACCAGAATCGTGACAAATGGTTCTGTCACGGAAGCCGAGGAAGTCACGATGACGACCGCGTTCCCGTCCGGGCGCAATTCAGTCCTCAGGTTGAATCCCTGCAAATATTC
The DNA here is from genome assembly GCA_002868855.1 of Chromatiales bacterium. Taxonomy (GTDB): domain Bacteria; phylum Pseudomonadota; class Gammaproteobacteria; order Steroidobacterales; family BM003; genus BM003. The sequence goes on from PKUM01000077.1 coordinate 8,146, forward strand.
GGGATAGTCAAGTCCGAGACGATCGAATGCGGCACGCGACGCCAGCTGCACCGTCAGTCCCGTAACGTCGTCGCGATTTGCCCCGTCGACCGTGATTTCGGCGCGAAATGGCTGGTTGAGGTTCGATTTGAGATCGATGTCACCCAGCGCCAGCCCCCAGGCAGGCGCCGACATCAGATAAACGCTAAGCAGCAGACTCAAGATGGAAATATGCCGCGCCATGAATGCTCCCTTTGGTCCCATACCCCAATTCGGGCCGATCGAGCCAACGTTTTACGGCTCGCATAGAAGCTAATAAGCCTCTTTCAAATAATCGGCTAACTATAGCTTACAAATAGCTTTTTACCAACAATTCAGCAATTTGCACGCTATTCAGCGCCGCGCCCTTGCGCACGTTATCAGCGACCACCCACAGGTTCAAACCACACTCATCGGAGAGATCGTCCCGTACGCGTCCAACATAAACCGGATCATGACCTGCGGCGTCGCTCACTGCTGTGGGGTAAGTCGCATTATCGGGATTGTCCAGAAGACGTACCCCGGGGGCCTTGCGAAGCAATTTTCGTGCCGCAACCGCCGTCAGAGGCACACGGGTTCGAAGATGCACCGCTTCGGAGTGGCCGAAAAACACCGGGATACGGACCGCGGTTGCGTTCACCGCAATCGATTCGTCAGCGAAGATCTTGTGAGTCTCCCAGACCATCTTCATCTCCTCCCGGGTATAGCCGTTGTCCTCGAAGACGTCGATATGGGGAATGGCATTAAATGCGATCTGGCGCGGGTAAAGCTCACTTTTAACGGGCCTGCCGTTCAGGAGCGTCGCGGTCTGACTCGCCAGCTCCTCCATATGCGTGCGTCCCGCTCCCGACACCGACTGGTAGGTAGCGATATCGATCCGCTCGATTCCGGCCGCGTTCCGCAACGGATTGAGCGCGACCAGCATCTGGATCGTCGAGCAGTTGGGGTTGGCAATAATATTGCGGTTGCGAAACTGCTCCAATGCTTCCGGGTTCACCTCAGGCACGACCAGCGGAATATCGTCGTCGTAACGAAAACGCGAGGTGTTGTCGATGACCACGCACCCCGCGTCGCCTGCCCGTGGCGCATGTACGTCGGAGATCGACCCGCCCGCTGAGAACATCGCAATATCCGTGCCGGAAAAATCGAAATCATCAAGCACCCCGACCGTGTGCTCGCGCTTGCCAAAACGAATCTTCGCACCGGCCGAGCGCTCGCTGGCAAGCGGATGGAATTCGGCAACTGGAAAATTGCGCTCCTCCAGTAACTGGATCATCGTCTCTCCAACCAGTCCGGTTGCGCCGACGACCGCGACGTTGAATTGCTTGCTCATCTTCTTCTCTCGAATGCTGGAAGCGCCCCACGGCTGCGCTTTGTGCCGCCTGAAAGCGGGGGATTGTCTGCCTCGCCAGATACAAATACCAGCCCGCCGGCGGCGACCCGGCGCGGGCCCGTCAACCCCTGACCACCGGCGTCACGCTGCGAACGTCGGCATTCTGCCCACGCTGGCGCAAATAATGATCCATGACGACCAGCGCCAGCTGCGCCTCCGCAATCGGGGTCGCGCGCAGTCCGACGCATGGGTCGTGACGACCCTTGGTCAGAACCTCTACCTCATTACCCTCAACATCCACGGTTCTGCCTGCAGTAGGAATGCTCGAAGTCGGTTTCAATGCAATACTGACTACCAGGTCCTGGCCGGAAGAGATGCCGCCGAGTACCCCGCCCGCGTGGTTGGACAGAAACCCGTCGGCAGTGATTTCGTCGCGATGCTCCGTGCCCTTTTGCGCTACGCACGCAAAACCGGCGCCTATTTCGACACCCTTGACCGCGTTGATATTCATCATCGCGTGCGCAATATCGGCATCGAGGCGATCAAATACCGGCTCGCCCAGTCCCGGTGGAACGCCTGTCGCTATCGTCACCACCCGGGCCCCGACTGAATCCCGCGATTTTCGCAATGCATCCATATAGTTCTCGAGTTCTTCGACGCGAGACGGGTCGGGACAGAAAAACGGATTGTCATCGACTGTTTCCGGCGCAACCGGGTCCAGTACCAGCGGCCCGAGCTGGGCAAGATAACCATAGATCCGAATCCCAAGTCTCTCCCTGAGATATTTGCGCGCGATCGCTCCGGCGGCAACACGCATTACTGTCTCACGCGCCGAAGAACGCCCTCCGCCGCGATAGTCACGAAAACCGAACTTCTGCTGGTAGGTGTAATCGGCATGACCCGGACGGAAACGGTCCATGATTTCGCTGTAATCGCGCGGGCGCTGGTCCTCGTTCTCGACGATCATCCCGATCGGGGTGCCGGTGGTGCGGCCTTCGAAAACGCCCGACATGATGCGAATCGCATCGGTTTCCTTGCGCTGGCTCGTATGCCGGCTGCGCCCGGTTCGCCTGCGTTCGACATCAGCCTGGATGTCGTCCTCGGTCAGCGCCAGTCCCGGTGGACAACCGTCGACGATACAACCCAGGCCCGGCCCGTGGCTCTCGCCGAAAGTCGTTACCGTGAAAAGCTTGCCCTGCGTATTACCGGCCATTCTGTTGTTTCTCCTCGGCTACGGCGAATTCGGCGCTGCATGCATCGAGTTCACCGGCACTCATCAAAAACACACCCTCGCCGCCATATTCGAACTCGACCCAGGTGAACGGCACCCGCGGGTAAGCGGCCTCGAGCGCTGGCTGACTGGCACCGACTTCCACGACCAGCAGACCGTGATCGGTCAGATGTTCGCGCGCATTGTCGAGAATTCGCCGCGCCAACTGCAAGCCGTCCGTTCCGGCCTCGAGACCGAGACGCGGTTCCCGAGTGTACTCCGCGGGCAACTGTTCCATTTCCGCCTTGCTGACATACGGCGGGTTGCTGACGATCAGATCGTAGCGGCGACCTTCGAGGTTCTCGAAGAGATCCGAATGCACCAGTCGCACCCTGTCTTCCAAACCGTGTCGCGCCACGTTCATCGACGCCACTTCCAGCGCATCCGCCGAGACATCGCTCGCGTCCACTGTTGCCTGTGGGAATTCCACAGCGCAGGCAATTGCGATACACCCGCTACCGGTACATAAATCGAGAATCCGCATTACCGAGCCGGAATCGATCCATGGCTCGAAACGGTCGCCAATCAGTTCAGCGATGGGCGATCGCGGCACCAGAACCCGATTGTCTACGAAAAATCTGAGGCCCGCGAACCATGCCTCGCCGATCAGGTAGGCTGCCGGATCGCGGCTGCTGATTCTCGCTTCCACTAATGCCATCAGTTGACGGCGCTGTTTTTCATCGAGCCGTTTGCTGTAATCCCCGGCGTTCGCCGGGTAGGTGACGCCAGCTACGTGGAAGGCAAGTGCTGCCGCCTCATCGTCGGGATTGTCCGTACCGTGTCCGAAATGGATATTTGCGGCGCGAAACCGAATTGCCGCCCACTCGATGGCGTCGGCCACCGTGGCGCCGATTGCCGCATCCGCAGGTATTTTTCCGTCTTCCGCCATTTTCGCTCCTGTGATAAAGCGCACATGATAGCCCGGCGATGTGGAGCACACCCGCGGTTATGGGATAATGGCGGGCTATGTCTGTGCCACTTCGAATTATTGCCGCCATCCTCGCACTTCTCGCGTTGGGCGCGGGCGCGTACACAGCCTACCGGCTGCAGTCAGCGGGCCCTGCAGCGCCAGATGACATCGACGCGACGATTTTCAATGCTCCCCGGCCGATTCCTGGATTTGCGTTGACCGACCACAACGGCGAGGCATTTGACCCGCAACGCTTGCAGGACCACTGGACCCTGCTGTTTTTTGGCTTCACACATTGTCCCGACGTCTGCCCCACGACTCTCAACACGCTGGCCCGCAGCCGGGCGCTGCTCAGCGATTTGCCGGCCTCGTTGCAACCGGAAGTCGTGCTGATTTCAGTCGATCCGGAGCGGGACACGGTCGAAAAACTGCGCGACTACGTACCATTTTTCGATCCGACCTTTATCGGTGTAACCGGCACGACCGCGGAAATCGACGCCCTGACCGCAGCACTTGGCGTCGCCCACATGAAGGTTCCTCGCGAGGACGGCGATTACACGGTGGATCACTCCTCGGCGATTTTCCTGATTGACCCGACGGGGCGCCAGGCCGCGCTTTTCTCCGCGCCCCACGAGGCCGCATCGCTTGCCGCCAGATACAAGGCGACCATAAGCTACCTGGAGCGCAGATAATGCGAATACTGGTGTGGGCGGTGCTTCTTTTGAGCGCCTGTTCCGGCGGCGGTGACGCCGTGATCGCGAACCCCTGGGTTCGCGCCATGCCGCCTGGCAGCGCAATGACAGCCGCCTATTTCGAGTTTTCCAACCGGACCGGGTCCGACCAGACGATTGTCGCTGCCTCGAGCGATGCGTTCGAGTTGGTTGAAATACACCGCACGGTCACCGCCGACGGCATCAGCCGCATGCAGCAGGAAGACGCCGTTGTCGTAGCACCGGGCGAGACGGTAAGTTTCGCCCCGCAGGGCCGTCATTTGATGTTGATGCGACCGCGCGGCACGATCCAACCCGGCCAGGTAATCGGTTTCGATCTGCACCTGGACGACGGCCAAATCGTGACATTTTCCGCAGAGGTCCGGCAGACACCCAAATAATCCAAAGTGGAGCCCGGCTCTTGAGCGACGAAAACCAGAGCGTCCGTATTTCCGACCGCCTTTTCGCCCTGTTGCAACTGGTATTGCCACAGCATTTGCTGTCGCGCGCAATGCACTGGCTGACCCGGCTCGAAAGCAATTGGTTTCGCAGACCATTTACGCGCTGGTTCGTAAAACACTTCGCGATCGACCTCGGCGAGGCGGTCGAGGAGAATCTCGACAACTACCCAACGTTCAACGCGTTTTTTACCCGCGCCCTGAAGCCGACAGCGCGCGAATTTGCCGCAGGATCCGATGTGCTTGCATGCCCGGTCGATGGCACCGTCAGCCAGATCGGTGAACTCCGCAACGGCAGTGTGCTGCAGGCCAAGGGGCACGACTATAGCGTGCGGGAGTTGCTTGGCGACCGCGCTGATCTTGCCGAACTGTTCGACGGTGGCTTGTTCGCAACGATTTATCTTGCCCCGTACAACTATCATCGAATCCACATGCCGACCGATGGAGTACTGACGGAGACCATTTACGTGCCCGGCCGGCTGTTCAGCGTCAATGCGGCGACCGCCCGGGCGATCCCGCGCCTGTTCGCGCGAAACGAACGCGTCGCCTGCATGTTCGATACCGCGGCCGGGCCAATGGCAATGGTACTGGTCGGCGCGTTGTTCGTGGGCAGTATCGAGACGGTCTGGGCAGGGGAAGTAACGCCGCCGCATCGTGGCGCGACAGAGCACAGAACCTACATCGACGATGGACCGGAACTGACCAGGGGCGCCGAGATGGGACGCTTCAACATGGGATCGACGGTAATCCTGTTGTTGCCGAAAGCCCGCGCCGAATGGGATCCACAACTGCGAAGCGGCGAAACGGTGCGCCTGGGTATGTCCATCGGCCGGGTAACGGAAAGCGGAAAATCGTGATCAGAGCTCGGCGCGGCCGAGTACAGCAACGAAATCGCTCGCAATTTGCTCCAGTCCCGCCTGATCCTCACCATCGAAACGATCGAACGACGGGCTGTCCACGTCGAGCACTCCCAGCAGCTCGCCGTCACGCACCAGCGGCACGACAATCTCTGAATTGGACGCCGCATCACACGCAATATGACCATCGAAACTGTGCACATCCGCAACCCGCTGAGTGGTGCGGGTCGCAGCCGCAGTTCCGCACACTCCGCTACCCACCGCAATCCGCACGCATGCCGGCCGCCCCTGGAAAGGACCGACTACCAGCTCGCCGTCACGCAAAAAATAGAATCCGACCCAGTTAACGTCGGCGAGCTCGTGAAATAACAACGCCGCCAGGTTGGCCGCGTTGGCGATCGGGTCACATTCTCCGTCCATCAAAGCGCGGGCCGCCGCGCGCAGAGTTTCAAATTCGGCCGTCTTGGTTCCCGTCGTCAAGGTCGTTCTCCATTCCCGGTTTTGCTCACACCTTCTCCCAGCCGAACGCGAGCACCTCGCCCAGTGTTTTCGCCCCGGCAATAAGCATCAGCAATCGATCGAGGCCCAGCGCCACCCCGGCGCAGGCCGGCATCCCGGCTTCGAGTGCTGCCAGAAAACGCTCGTCAACCGCTACTTGCGGCAGCCCGAGGCGCCTGCGGCGCTCGAGATCCGCATCGAATCGACGCCGTTGCTCGACCGGATCGAGGAGTTCGTGAAAGCCATTAGCCAGTTCCAATCCGTCGATAAAGGCCTCGAATCGCTCGGCCACTGGTGGGTCTCCTGGCCGCGACCGGGCGAGCGCAGCCTGTTGCAGCGGAAAATCATATACGAAACTGAGCCGCCCCCGGCCCAGCTGCGGGGACACGAGAGTGGCCATTGCGAGATCTATCAACGCATCCCCGTCCGTTTTAATCGAATCGGGAATATCGACTCCGCGGGCAGCAATTGCCGCGGCTATCGTCGCCGCGTCGTCATGAAACGGATCGCAGCCCGCATGATCGGAAAACGCCTCGCCGTAGGGGACGAAATGTGGCTCCCCAAGCCTGAGCCAGCCCGCGGTCGCGGCTGAAATCAGATCCGCCACATCACGCATCAGGTCATGATGATCCATCCCGACCCGGTAATACTCGAGCATCGAGAATTCCGGGTTGTGAAGCGCTCCGGATTCCTCGCAGCGGAAGACCGGGCAAACCTGGTATATGTCGCCGACACCGGCCGCGAGAAGACGCTTCATGGCAAGCTCCGGCGAGGTATGTAAAAAGCGCGGCTGCCCGGGGCCGGCGGCAGTGGCCATGCTGTGGATATGGGGGTCGGTTGTCGCCGCCCGCGATAGCGCCGGCGTCTGCACCTCGAGCACGTCTCGCCGTTCGAAGAAATGTCTGACCCGGCGCAACAACTCCGCCCGAAGCCGCAATGTCCGGAGGTCGGCGCCGGGCCGCCAGTCAGTTTGCGCGGTCACCGCGGCCACGCCCGGTCAACCCGCGCAGCCCCAGACGCCTAGTCCTTGACCCGCGATACATATTCGCCACTGCGGGTATCGACCTTGATCACGTCGCCGATTTCGAGAAACAGCGGTACCCGGACTACCGCGCCGGTACTCAGAGTCGCCGGCTTGACGCCACCCTGCGCCGTATCGCCGCGCACGCCCGGGTCAGTTTCCGTCACCTCAAGCACGACGAAATTTGGCGGTGCGACGAGTATCGGTGCGTTGTTCCACAATGTGACCTGGCACATATCCTGCTCTTTCAGCCATTTCGCGGAATCGCCGATTGCTTTCGCGTCAGCCGCGTATTGCTCAAACGTGTCGGCCACCATGAAATGCCAGAACTCTCCATCCTCGTAGAGATATTGCATTTCAGTTTCCAGCACGTCCGCAGCCTCGACCGACTCGCCCGATTTGAACGTCTTGTCGACCACGCGACCGGTCTTGAGGTTGCGAATCTTGACCCGATTGAAAGCCTGCCCCTTGCCCGGTTTGACGAACTCGTTCTCGACAATGGTGCAGGGATCGCCGTCCATAAGAATTTTCAAACCGGACCGGAATTCATTAGTACTGTAATTAGCCATTTATACTGTTCCAATGCTGTAAATAATGCGACCGGCCATCCCGGCGATCGGCACAAACGATCATGATACCGCTTACCCCCTACACCCGTCAGCCCGCGCCGTGGCAATCCGCGCTGGCGGCGGCGGTCACCGACCCGGCAGAGCTACTCGGGCTGCTGGAGCTCGATGCCGCGCTGCTGCCCGCCGCAAAGCGGGCCAGCGAACTGTTCCCGCTCCGCGTACCTCGGGCCTACATCGACAAAATGACGAAAGGCGACCCCAACGACCCGTTGTTACGCCAGGTATTGCCGCTGGATGCCGAATTCGAGCGGCCGCAAGGCTTCGCCGCAGACGCGGTCGGGGACCTGGCCAGTAGCCTGATCCCCGGGGTACTGCACAAATATCGGGGCCGGGTACTGTTAATCACGACGGCCGCGTGCGCGGTCCACTGCCGCTTCTGTTTCCGCCGTCACTTCCCTTATGCCGACCAGACCGCAGCCCGCGGCCAATGGGACGCGGCACTGCAATGGGTTGCGACCAACCCGGATATCGGCGAGGTCATCCTGAGCGGAGGCGACCCGCTGTCGCTCAGCGACGCAAAACTGGGCCATCTCGCCGCGGCGATCGATGCTATCCCTCATATCGGACGAATCCGAATTCACACCCGCCAGCCGGTGGTGCTGCCGGAACGGGTCGACGATCGTCTGCTCGAGTGGCTGGCAAGGCTGCGATCGACCGCGATAATCGTGCTACATGTGAATCACGACAAGGAAATCGACTCTGAATTTCGCCATGCTTGTCAACGTCTGCGCGCTGCGGGGACGGTACTGCTCAACCAGGCGGTCCTGCTGCGCGCGGTCAACGACACCGGGGATACCCTCGTGAGGCTGTCCGAGAAACTGTTCGACTGCGGCGTGATGCCGTACTACCTGCACCTGCTCGACCGGGTCCAGGGGACGGCGCATTTCGAGGTCCCGCGAGCCCAGGCCCAGGCCCTGTATGCAGAGTTGCTCGCCCGCCTTCCAGGTTACCTGGTGCCGAAATTGGTTTGCGAAAGGGCCGGCGCACCGAGCAAAGTGCCTGTACCGCCGCTCGGGTCTTGCTAATATGGCTCGTTCGACCCACGCGCCGGCAGGCATAGGCAAAACTGAAGGTAGTTTTCGGGCAGGAGCAGGTTTTGAGCGACAAGAGCGCAGTGCCGATTATCGTGATCGCGGAACGGCCCGACAACGTCGAGGCCATCAACAGCACGCTGCGAAATGCCGGCCATCCGGTTCATTGCACCCATATTCCTGACGTTGGCGACCTCGGCGACGCATTGACCCAGATAAACCCGGAACTTCTGCTGGTGTTTAGCGAAGACATCAATACCTCGCTCGAGCAACTCGACGACATTCGTAATGCCTATGCGTCCGGCGTGCCGATTCTCGACGTCCGTGACGAGGTCAACGAGGACGCAATCGCGCTGGCGATGCGGCGCGGAGCCCAGGACATCGTGTCGTTGCGCCATCGTGATCGTCTGCAATGGGTTTGCGGACGCGAACTGCGGGCGTTCCGGCTCGAACGGGCACTGAACCGCACGCTGGCTTCGGCAACCGAGTACAAACGCGCCCTCAATGCTTTCATGGAAGGCTCCACCGACGCGATAGCACATGTACAGGAAGGCATTGTCGTTGATTCCAACCCGGCATGGCTCGAACTGTTTGGTTATCCGGACGCCGAGGCCATAGATGGCATGCCGCTGATGGATTTTTTCGATGCCGACAACCATGCCGCGATGAAGGGCGCACTGGTGGCATGCGGGCAGGGCAAGTGGAGCGACCACGACCTCAAGATTCAGGGCCTGTGCAGTGACGGCTCGGCGCTATCGCTCAATCTGCAGCTCGACGAGGCGGAGTACGATGGCGAACCGTGTGTCCGCGTCAGCATCAGAGCCGGCGCCGAGGAGAACCGCGAGCCGGACGAGAGAATCACCGAGGTCGCGACACGCGACCCGCTCACCGGGCTCCTGCACCGGCAACAGTTCCTGACCGAGCTTGAGACCGCTGTCGCAGAACCGGCCAAGGGAGGTGTTCGCGCACTCGCCTACGTCACCCCGGACAAATTTCGTGCGATAAAAAACAAAGTCGGTCCGCTCGCCAGCGAGGACGTGATAGTCAAACTTGCGTCGACGCTGCAGGAGCTGGCCGGTCCGGACGACCTGGTCGGGCGTTTTGGCGGCACGATGTTTGCAATTCTGCTGGCACGCGGAACCGAACGGGATGTGGAGGAATGGGCCGATAGCCTGTGTGCGCGGGTCAGAAAACTGACTTTCGAAGGCGGCGGCAAGTCGATATCCGTCTCCTGCACGATCGGCGTGGCGCCAGTCGGATCCGCCGGCAATTCGATCTCAGACCTGGTTGCGCTGGCCGACGCCGCGAATGAAAAGGGCCGCGAGGAAGGCGGAGACAAGGTCGTCGTCCACAAGGTGGATCTCACCTCCGCGACCAGCACGAAAGCGAAGGATGCGGTCTGGATCAAGTTGATTAAATCAGCACTGATGGAGAACCGGCTGCACCTGGTGCACCAGCCGATCGCCAGCCTGCAGAGTCAGGAAAAGGACATGTACGATGTCGTCGTGCGGATGAAGGACCCGCGCGGCAACGAAATTCTTCCCGGCGATTTTCTCCCCGCGGCGCAGCGCAATGGACTGATGAAAACGCTTGATCGATGGATCATCAATGCCGCCGTGCAATTCTGTGCATCACGCCGGGCGTCGCGGGTTTTCGTGCGTATATCCAGCGACTCAATCGCCGATAACGGACTCGCGAAGTGGGTCGCGCAACTGGTCAAAAACGCGAAATTGCCGACCAGCGTCATCTGTTTCCAGGTTCCCGAAGACGTGGCCGCCGAAAACATGCTCCCAACTCAGGAACTGGCGCAGCAACTCGGAGAATTCGGATTCTCGTTCGCAATCGAACATTTCGGCATGAGCACCAATGCCGGACGCCTGTTGGAGCAGCTGACAATGGACTACATCAAAATCGATGGCTCGCTTATGCAGGGACTGGCAAGCAACGAATTGAAACAAGCCAAGGTCCGTTCGCTGGTGGAGATGGCGCGTGCGCGCGAGGTTCAGACCATCGCCGAGCGGGTCGAGGACGCCAATACGATGGCGGTGCTGTGGCAGCTCGGCGTGCAGTGCGTGCAGGGCTATTACGTCCAGGAGCCGGAAGTCGTGCTCGAGGACCTGGCACTGTAAACCGGCGCGGGCGTCACTCGATATCCAACCGCTCGACCTTGCGAAAACCGCGCGGCAGCAACGCACCGCGTTGGGCGCGCGCTCCCTCATAACGCTCGAGCTCATGGTACCGGAAACGTAAATGACGCTGGCCGCTGTGGACCAGCAAATCGTTTTCCGGGCCAATTACGATTACAGCTGCCAGCCTCTCCTCGCCGGACGCGAGACGCTTTGGCGGTATCTGGATAATCTTGTTGCCTTTCCCGCGCGCAAGCTCGGGTAACTCCCCGACCGGAAAACTGAGCATGTTGCCGCTGCTCGTTGCAGCAACGACCCACGCATTGTCGCCGCCAACCAGTACCGCAGGCGGCAGCACAGTGGCATTGGCAGGGACCTTTATTGCTGCCTTGCCGGCGCGGTTACGCGAATGCAGATCGCCGAGACGCGCAACGAATCCGTACCCGGCATCCGTCGCCAGCAGCCAGCGCTCATCGGGATCACCGATCATCAGGCCGGTAAAAAGCGCGCCGTCCGCCGGATTGAGACGGCCAGAAAGCGGTTCACCCTGACCTCGAGCCGATGGCAGCGTATGCGCAGCCAGGCTGTACGCACGCCCGGTACTGTCCAGGAATACGGCCAGCTGGTTGCTACGCCCACGTGCCGCGGCGAGACAGCCGTCCCCCGCCTTGTAAGACAGCGTAGCGGGATCGACTTCATGGCCCTTGGCGGCACGTACCCAGCCGCGTTGCGACAACACGACGGTCACCGGGTCGCTCGAGATCAACTGCATTTCGTCCAACGCCTGCGCTGCCGGCCGCTCCACGAGACGGCTGCGACGGTCGTCGCCATGCTGTTCAGCCGCTGCCATGATCTCCTTGCGCACCAGCGTCTTCAGCCGCGCCTGGCTGCCGAGAATTTTCTCAATGCGGTCACGTTCCGCGGCCAGTTCTTCCTGCTCGCCACGAATCTTGATCTCCTCGAGACGCGCGAGGTGGCGTAACTTGAGTTCGAGAATTGCTTCAGCCTGGGCGTCGCTGAGATCGAAGCGCTTCATCAGAACCGGCTTGGGCTCATCCTCGCGGCGAATAATCGCAATGACCTCATCAATATTCAGAAACGCTATCAGCAAGCCGTCGAGAATATGGAGTCGATCAACAACCTTTTGCAGCCTGAATTCGAGCCTCCGGGTCACGGTCGCGAGACGGAATTTGATCCATTCCTTTAGCAACGAAACCAGATCGAAAACCTGTGGCCGCCCATCGAGGCCAATCACGTTGAGATTGACCCGGCAGGTTCGTTCCAGATCCGTCGTGGCGAACAAATGACTCATCAGTTGTTCGGCGTCGACTCGTGAAGAACGCGGCGTTATTACCAGCCGGGTCGGGTTCTCGTGATCGGATTCGTCACGCAAGTCCTCAACCAACGGCAGTTTTTTTGCCCGCATCTGTGAGGCGATCTGTTCCAGCACTTTGCTGCCCGACACCTGATGCGGCAACTCGGTGACAACGATATCGCTTTTTTCGCGCTGCCAGCCGGCGCGCACACGCAGCGTCCCGTTTCCGGTCTCGTAAACAGTCTGAAGTTCTTCGGCCGGCGTCACGATCTCGCCACCGGTCGGATAATCCGGACCCTTGATATGCTCCATCAATTCGGCAACGGTAACGCGTGAAGACTCGAGGACACGGATACATGCGGCGGCAACCTCGCGCAGATTGTGCGGTGGCACGTCGGTCGACATGCCGACCGCGATACCTGTCGTACCGTTGAGCAACAGGTTGGGCAGGCTCGCCGGAAGGATCGCCGGCTCCTGCAGCGTGCCATCGAAGTTGGCAATCCAGTCGACCGTCCCCTGGCCGACTTCTTTCAGCAACACCGCGGCGTAAGGCCGCAGCCGCGCCTCGGTATAGCGCATCGCCGCAAACGACTTGGGATCGTCCTGTGAACCCCAGTTGCCCTGACCGTCGATGATCGGATAGCGGTAACTGAAATCCTGCGCCATCAACACCATCGCCTCATAACAGGCGGAGTCGCCATGCGGATGAAATTTGCCGATGACATCACCGACCGTCCGCGCCGACTTTTTCGGCTTTGAAGCGGCCGACAATCCGAGTTCGCTCATCGAGTAGATAATTCGCCGCTGCACAGGCTTGAGCCCGTCGCCGATATGCGGCAATGCGCGGTCGAGGATGACGTACATCGAGTAATTGAGGTAGGCCTGCTCGGAGAAGGCCTTTAACGACATTTGTTCGACGCCGTCGAAATTCAGTTCCTGGTTTTCCATTACGTCCTCCGCCATCCGACTTACACGTCAGCCAGGTTGCCCTTGCGCTCGAGCCAGGCGCGGCGGTCGGCGGATCGCTTTTTCGCCAGCAGCATATCCATCAACTGGTCGGTATTGTCATCGCTCTCCAGCGTTAGCTGAACCAGGCGCCGCGTTTCCGGCGCCATAGTCGTCTCGCGTAGTTGCACCGGATTCATTTCACCGAGGCCCTTGAACCGGGTGACATTGATTTTTCCGCGCAGCTTCTCCGCGGCGATACGTTCGAGAATGCCTTCGCGTTCGGCTTCGTCGAGGGCATAGAAGACTCTTTGCCCGATATCGACACGGTACAACGGCGGCATCGCAATAAATACATGGCCGGCATCGACGAGGCTGCGAAAATGGCGCAGGAAAAGCGCCGATAACAATGTGGCGATATGCAGACCATCCGAGTCAGCATCGGCCAGTACGCACAGCTTGTGATATCGCAGCCCGGACAAATCGCCGCTGCCCGGATCGATTCCCATCGCGACGCTAATATCGTGTACCTCCTGCGACGCGAGCACATGCTGATGTTCGACTTCCCAGGTATTCAGAATCTTGCCTCGCAGCGGCATCACCGCCTGGAATTCCTTGTCTCTCGCCTGTTTGGCGGAGCCGCCCGCCGAGTCGCCCTCTACGAGAAATAGCTCGGACAGTTCAGGCTGCTGGCTGGCGCAGTCAGCCAGCTTGCCGGGCAAAGCCGGACCCGACACCACGCGTTTGCGGACTACTTTCTTGCTGGCCTTGAGCCGGCTCTGGGCGCTGGAAATCGCGAGTTGAGCAATTCGTTCGCCACTGTCCGCATGCTGACTGAGCCACAACACGAACGCATCCTTGACCACGCCGGAGACGAATGCGGCGCACTCGCGCGACGACAACCGCTCCTTGGTCTGCCCGGCGAACTGCGGATCGCGGACTTTGGCGGACAGCACGAAAGCGACCCCGTCCCAGACGTCGTCCGGCGCCAGCTTGACACCGCGCGGCAGCAGATTTCGAAATTCACAGAACTCTCGCAGCGCCTCGGTCAGTCCACTGCGCAACCCGTTTACGTGAGTACCGCCCTGCGCCGTGGGAATCAGATTGACATAGCTCTCCGCCAATGTCGCACCACCCTCAGGCAACCACACGAGAGCCCAATCCACCGCGGCGTTGTTTCCCTGCATGCTGCCCGAGAATGTCTCTTCCGGCAGCCGCGCTACCGCGCCGAGGGCCTCGACGAGATATTCGTTGAGCCCGCCGCTGTACAGCCACTCGAACTGTTCGCCGGTTTTTTCATTGCTGAAGCGAACCTGCAGACCGGGGCACAGCACCGCTTTCGCCCGCAACATGTGAGTCAGCCGAGGCACAGAGAATTTGGAGCTATCGAAATACTGCGGGTCGGGCCAGAATCGTATCGTCGTTCCGGTGTTGAGCTTGCCCACCTTGCCCACGAGCTCAAGCGCGCTGGCGGGCTCACCGCCACGGAAGCTCATGTTGTATTCCTTGCCGTCGCGCTTGACCCAGACCTCGAGATTTCGCGAAAGCGCGTTGACCACGGACACGCCCACACCGTGCAAGCCACCGGCAAACTCATAATTCTTGTCCGAAAATTTACCACCGGCGTGCAACCGCGTAAGGATCAGTTCGACTCCCGGGATGTTTTCGACCGGGTGGATATCGGTAGGCATGCCGCGGCCGTCGTCGCTGACCTGTAGCGACTCATCGGCGTACAGAACGACGTCGATGCGTTTGCAGTGCCCGGCAAGTGCTTCATCGACACTGTTATCGACGACCTCATGCACGAGATGGTTTGGCCTCGAGGTATCGGTGTACATACCGGGCCGCATACGCACAGGGTCGAGACCCGACAGGACCTCGATATCGGAGGATGAATACGCTGAACTCATTGGGTTTGGCAAGCTCAAAGAACCGGTGCCGATTCTACCGTGAAACGGACCGGCCGGCGCAATCCCGCCGCGGATTCAGCTGCCACGGGCCGCGCCAGAGCAGGCGCGCCAGACCACCCAGCGGAGTCGTGCGGTGCGGCGCAATGAGCGCGACAGGCGCGGAACCGGGCTTGTGGCGCTCAGTCGAGGTCTGCGACCAGCGCCGCTCGAACATCGGCGTCGAGCGGCTCAACGCTGTAGCGATAGTTGTCGTGATCGATCCCGGCGGACAACGCGGCGCCGCCTTTCAACGCGCCCAGCATTTCGGGGTCAAACTCGAATCGCAGAAAGTGCACCGATGAGGTCTTCTCTTCGGTTGCCCGTTCGAGGTCCTCATCCGCAATGGCGTAAACCCGGGCGCAGCCGGCAACGGCCATCCACACCTTTGCCTCGACCCCGATCAGCCGCGCCAGCTCGGTCTTGCGCTCCGCCGCGTCCGGATACTCGAGCATGAAAGTGGCTTTCAGATTCGTGCCGTCCGGGATCAGCGGGTTATAGGCATTCAATTCATCGGCAATACCGTCGGCTTCGAAAATCCTTTCGATCCTGAGCATTTCCTGAACCTGGTATTGAATCGTCAGGCGGTCTTCGAAATACAAAGTTGCGTTCGGTCCGATCGCAACCTGACGAAGCTTCTTGTGCGCCATGATTCGCGACCGGAACTCCGGCCTTTGGCGGTGATACTCCTCCAGGCTGAGCAGGTCGCTTGCTTGCAAGTGGTGCATGGGTCTGATCCTTTGATCGTGATCGCTGCGCTCAAATGCCGTAGGCAAGACGCAACAGCTTCAACGGGTGAGTCGGCGGCAGAGCCTGCTCGGCACCGGCAGCGATCTGGTCTCCCGCCATCGGGCAATCGCTGGCGTAAAAATCCGCCGCGGCATCCTTGACCTTGCGAAATACCGGCCGACCGATTTTCATCGAAGTCTCATGAAACTCGCGTTTGACCGCGTACGTGCCATTGTGACCGGAGCAGCGCTCGATCGGCGTCACCTTGGTGTCCGGCACCAGTTGCAGAACGTCGCGGGTTTTCAGACCGATGTTCTGCACCCGCAGATGACAAGCCACGTGGTACGCAACCGACCCCAGCGAGCGGACAAAATCGGTGCGCAATTTGTCACCGCGATGGCGCAGCATCAGGTACTCGAAGGGATCGAAAATCGCTTTCTGAACCTTCGCAACGGCTTCGTCGCCGGGGAACATCAACGGCAATTCCTGCTTGAACATCAGCACGCAGGACGGGATTGGCGCGACGATATCCCAACCCTCGTCGACCATCGCCGTCAGCCGCGGAATATTCTCTTCCTTTAGCTTGGCGACCTGCTCGAGATCGCCGAGCTCGAGCTTCGGCATTCCGCAGCATCGCTCACGCGGCAACAGCGTCACCGGGATCCCGTTGTGCTCGAACACCGCGACGAGATCCTCGCCGAGATCGGGGTGGATATGACGGCCGTAGCAGGTCCCGAACAACGCGACCTTGCCCTGGGTCGGGCCGACCGCGACCGGCTCCGACGCCGCCGGACGGTGATGTTTCATCCGCCGCGCCAGCGACCTCGGCTGATAATCCGGCACCGGCGCCTCGGGATGCACCCCAAGCGTCGAGTCGAGCATTTTCTTGCCCATCTTGCTGTGATTCACCGCATTGACCGTTTGCGCGACAACCGGAACCCCAGCCAGTTTCCCGACCATGTCAGTCGACGTCAGGACCTTGTCGCGAAAACTGGCGCCCTCGTCGCGAAAACGCTTCGCTTTGGCGCGCAACATCAGGTGCGGGAAATCAATATTGAATTCGTGTGGCGGGACGTAGGGACACTTCGACATGTAACACATGTCGCACAGGTAGCAGTGGTCAACGACTTCCCAGTAGACCTTGCGAGTGATCCCGTCGACCTCCATGGTCTCGGACTCGTCTACCGCATCAAAAAGGGTCGGAAACGAGTTGCACAAACTGAAACAGCGGCGGCAGCCGTGGCAAATGTCGAACACCCGCTCCAGCTCCTTGAACAACGCGTTTTCGTCGTAAAACTCCGGATCGCGCCAGTTCAGAGGATGCCGGGTCGGTGCCTCCAGACTGCCCTCGCGGGAGCGCGGCGTCTGTTCACTCATGAGACTTCCCCCAGGCGGCAACGCAGCAGCGACCGGAGCTCAAACGGCTCCGATCGCGAGCTGCGGCAGTACCAATTTGAAATTAGCCGTCCAGCGTATCCAGAGCTTTCTGGAAACGATTGGCATGCGAACGCTCGGCTTTCGCCAAAGTCTCAAACCAATCGGCAATTTCGTCGAAGCCCTCGTCGCGGGCAGTCTTGGCCATGCCCGGATACATGTCGGTGTACTCGTGAGTCTCACCGGCGATTGCCGCCGCGAGGTTCGCCGACGTAGCCCCGATCGGCAGGCCGGTGGCCGGATCGCCAACCGCTTCGAGATATTCGAGATGGCCGTGTGCATGACCAGTCTCGCCCTCGGCAGTCGAACGGAACACAGCCGCGACGTCGTTGTAGCCTTCTACATCGGCCTTTGACGCGAAATACAGGTAGCGACGATTGGCCTGTGACTCGCCAGAGAATGCATCCTTGAGGTTCTGCTCGGTCTTTGATCCCTTGAGATCGGCCATTTCTGACTCCTTTTGACTTTGTGGTTGGACTCTCGATTTCGTTGATCAGACGAATAAATTTACCCGGCTGCCCAGCGCATTAGAATGGGTCTAAGCGGACTCACAACTCTAGAAGCCGCGGCCGCGCTTGTCAATTCGTACATGCCTTTACTTCGCCGCAGCGGAGGCCGTGGATTCGGCTGCCGGGTGGCCGCCGTTTGACCCTGCGTTTCGCGCTCGTGCATCATCGCTCCGGCTGACTCCCGCAAATTGTGAATCGAGGCCTGAAGCGCGTGACCAAGACCAAAGAATCCCCCGAGTTTCAATTTGAAACAGCGCTCGCCGAGCTGGAATCGCTGGTGGAAACGCTGGAACAGGGTGAACTTTCTCTAGAGCAGTCGTTGCAACAGTTCGAAAGAGGCGTGAAACTGACCCGCGCCTGCCAGCAGGCTTTGAAGTCCGCGGAGCAGCGCGTGGACATGCTTGTGTCCGGGGCCGAGGACAGCGAAACCGAGCCCTACTCCGGCCAAGACTGACGGCGTGAACCTGGCAAGCCGCATTGAAGCCTGCAGGGAGCGGGTCGACAGGGCTCTCGCATCGTGGCTGCAACCGGAGCCCGGCGAACCCGCGCGACTCAACGAAGCACTGCGCTACAGCGTTCTCGGTGGCGGCAAACGGGTCCGGCCGCTGCTCGTTTATACGACGGGCAACGCGCTCGGGGTCGCGGCGGAAGCGCTTGACGGACCCGCCTGCGCGGTCGAACTGATCCACGCCTATTCGCTGGTCCACGATGACCTGCCGGCCATGGACGACGACGATCTGCGCCGCGGCCGGCCTACATGCCACCGCGCCTTTGACGAAGCGACGGCAATACTGGCCGGTGATGCATTGCAGGTAGTGGCGTTTCGAATTCTCTCCAGCGACCCGGCGATGACGGCTTCGGCACCGCAGCGCCTGGATATGATCCGGCTGCTGGCCGAAGCCAGCGGTCCGCGCGGCATGGCAGGCGGCCAGGCAATCGATCTCGAAAGCGCCGGGCGCGCCATCACTATCGACGAGCTCGAAACCATGCATAGCATGAAGACCGGAGCCCTGATTCGCGCCAGTGTGCTGCTGGGCGCATTGAGCTATCCCCAGCTCACCAGTGCTGAATTCGACGCGCTCGGACGCTATGCCGACTGCGTCGGACTGGCGTTCCAGATCCAGGACGACATTCTCGATATCGAGGGCGACGAGCAACTGATGGGAAAAAGCACCGGCGCCGACGCCGCCCGGGCAAAACCCACGTACCCGAGCATCGCCGGGCTCGCTGCAGCGAAGAAAAAGGCGAGTCTGCTGCACCGCGAAGCGGTATCGGCTCTGGAACCTCTCGGCAACCGCGCGCCCGGGCTCGCGGAACTGTCGGAGTTCATCGTCCGGCGCAGCCGTTAGCCGCAACAGCCGACTTTGCCAAGGCGCCACGTCGCTGTGATAATAGCGCCAGAGCCCCGACCGGACCCCCGGGGAACATTCACGCTCGGTCAGTTCAGGACCCAATGATCGACTCCTCCACATACCCGTTGTTATCGACAATCGACTCACCCGAAGATCTGCGCCGGCTGCCCGCCGACCAGATCGGAGCGGTGGCGGAGGAGTTGCGCCGGTACCTTATCGAAACGGTCAGTACCATGGGCGGGCATTTTGCCGCCGGCCTCGGCACTGTCGAACTGACGATCGCGCTGCACTACGTATTCGACACGCCCGACGACCGGTTGATCTGGGATGTCGGTCACCAGGCGTATCCGCACAAGGTCATTACCGGGCGCCGCGATCAACTGCACACGATTAAACGGAAAGACGGCCTCGCCCCGTTTCCGAAACGCGGCGAAAGTCCTTTCGATGTGTTTGGCGTCGGCCATTCCAGCACTTCGGTATCGGCGGGCCTCGGCATGGCCATTGCGGCTGCACTGCAAAACCAGACCCGCAAGGTAGTCGCGGTCATTGGCGATGGCGCGCTGACCGGCGGCATGGCGTTCGAGGCGCTCAACCATGCGGGCAGCCTGAATGTCGACATGCTCGTGGTACTCAATGACAACGACATGTCGATTTCGGAAAACGTCGGCGCGATGTCCAATTACCTCGCGAAGATGTTGTCCGGCAAGCTGTACTCTCATATTCGCGAGGGCAGCAAGAAGGTCCTGCGGACGATGCCCACGGTGTGGGAACTGGCACGGCGATCCGAAGAACACGTCAAGGGCATGGTGCTGCCCGGCACGTTGTTCGAAGAAATGGGGCTCAATTACATCGGTCCGATCGACGGTCATGATCTCGACACGCTGGTCAAAACCCTGGAGAACCTCAAAAATCTCAAGGGCCCGCAGTTCCTGCATGTCGTAACACGCAAAGGCAAGGGCTACGCCCCGGCGGAACGTGACCCGATCAAATGGCATGGCCCGGGACCGTTCGATCCCGCGACCGGGACATTTCGCGCCAAGGCCGCCGCCGGACTTACGTACTCACAGGTGTTCGGTCAGTGGCTGTGCGACATCGCCGCACAGGACGAGCGCGTCGTGGCTATCACGCCGGCAATGCGTGAGGGCTCCGGACTGGTGCAGTACTCGCGCGATTTTCCCGATCGTTATTTCGATGTCGCTATCGCCGAACAACATGCGGTTACTCTCGGCGCTGGCTTTGCCTGCGAGGGAATGCGTCCGGTCGTCGCGATTTATTCGACTTTCCTGCAACGCGGATACGATCAGCTGATCCATGATGTCGCGTTACAGAACCTGCCGGTGTTGTTTGCGATCGATCGCGCCGGGCTGGTGGGTGGTGACGGTGCAACCCACCAGGGCTTGTATGACATTTGTTTCATGCGCTGCCTGCCAAACATGACAATCATGGCGCCCGCCGACGAAGATGAGTGCAGGCAGATGCTGTTCACCGGGCTGCAGCTCGAAGGGCCGGCGGCAGTGCGCTACCCGCGCGGCAGCGGCCCCGGCGTATTGCCGGAGCAAGAGATGCGCGCGCTTCCGGTCGGAAAGGCGCAGCTGCGTCGCAAGGGCAATGGTATTGCCTTGCTTGCATTCGGCGCGATGGTGGGGGCTGCGGAGAGTATCGGTGCGCGCCTCGACGCCAGCGTGGTAAACATGCGTTTCGTCAAACCGCTGGATGTCGACATGGTGATGCGCATGGCAGAGACCCACGATGCCCTGGTGACCATCGAGGACGGCGTCGTAGCGGGAGGCGCCGGTGGCGCGATCATCGAATGCCTTGCGGAACAAGGCAAGCTTATTCCGGTGCTGAACATCGGTATCGGTGACCGGATAATCGAGCATGGATCGCGCCGTGACAATCTTGCCGATGCCGGACTTGACGAGGAATCCCTGTACCGCACTATCGATAACTGGCGGCCGAGCGTGCCCGCGGCCGCGCCCGGGGGAATCGTCTGACTCCGACTGCGCGGAATCCGGACGGGATTCCGTGGCGAACAACCTGCAAATGACCCTGAGTGCGGCCGCGTGTTTATAATGTTTCCGGTCTCGGGATTTTCCGACGGCATTGACGGCCACCAATGGCCCGCACCATTCGCCACCATCAACCTTTCAGGATTACATCATGAGCAAAGAGGCCCCCGCGACGGGCGTCGCGATCGCCGAAATTGAAGACGTCCAGGGTCGCGCCGACACCCGTCGAATTCCGATCAACAAGGTCGGAGTGAAGGACATATTCCATCCGGTGCGGGTCAAGGACCGGTCCGGCGGGGAACAGCATACGATCGCGAATTTCAACATGTACGTGAACCTGCCGCACGATTTCAAGGGCACGCACATGTCGCGATTCGTCGAAATTCTGCACCGTCATGAACGCGAGATTTCGGTCAGGTCTTTCAAGGAAATGCTGGCGGAAATGACCGACCATCTCGAGGCCCAATCCGGTCACATCGAAATGTCGTTCCCGTATTTCATCAGCAAGAAAGCGCCGATATCTGGGGTCGAAAGCCTGATGGACTACCAGGCCAGCCTGATCGGTGCCCGCCGCAGTGGCGAAACCACGACGTACATCAAAGTCGTTGTGCCGGTTACCAGCCTTTGTCCCTGCTCGAAAAAAATCTCGGACTACGGAGCGCATAACCAGCGTTCGCACGTCACGATCAAGGCGCGAATTACCGGTTTCGTGTGGATAGAGGAAATAATCGATATCGCCGAATCGGAGGCTTCCTGCGAGCTCTACGGGATACTGAAGCGACCGGACGAAAAATACGTCACCGAGCGCGCCTACGATAATCCGAAGTTCGTTGAAGACATGGTTCGCGACATCGCGGTCAGGCTAAATGACGACGAGCGGATTCGAGCCTATGTCGTGGAATCGGAGAACTTCGAGTCGATTCACAACCACTCCGCTTATGCCCTTATCGAATGCGACAAGGATGCGGATGACGACGACAGCTAGCCACCGGGCTGTCGATGACCGGTTGGCCGGGGGGTTTACTGAACTTCGAAATCGAGGCGTTCAGCGCTTTGCAGGCGGCGGATCAGGGTACGCAGAAATACCTTGTTGAAACGCAACTGGCAGGCCGATGAGGCCTGCTCGAGAAGACTCGAGCTGACGCAGATCAATGCAACGGTATCGGCCGCCCGAATGGTAGCGGTGCGGCGCGCGCCAAGCACGTAGCTGGACTCGCCGAAACAGTCTCCCGGACCGAGCTTGCCGACGACCCGATCCTGCTGCTCGACGTGGACGCCGCCACGCACGATCACGTAGAAGCGATCGTCGCGCTCGCCCTCGCGAACGATCTCCTCACCATTTTCGTAGTCGTGCCAGTCGCTGGCACGCAACAACTCCCAGATTTCGGCGTGCGAAAACTCGTGGAAAAAACGCAGCCTGCGCAACGTCTCGTAGCGCTGCTGCTTGTCGACCCGGTCGTTTTGCTTTTTCAGGCCCTGGAATATCCGGGTCAGGTCGGCGGCGAGATCGACGCCGGTCTTGAACCGTTTCTCCGGCTCTTTCTGCATGCACATCGCGACAGTTTGTTCGAGTTGCTCCGGAATGTCGGCGCGCAGCGTGTGGATGGGCGGCGGCGTGGCATAGACGATCTGGTGCAGGAGCTTTGAGAGGTTGCTCGCGCGAAACGGGCGAAACCCGGTGAGCAACTCGTACATGGTTGCTCCAAGAGAAAAGAGATCGGAGCGGCTCGTCAGTTCCTCCGAAGTCACCTGTTCCGGCGACATGTAACTCGGCGACCCGGCTATGCCGTCGATTCGCGACACGTCGGAATCGCGCACGATCGCGATTCCGAAATCGATAATCCGAACATCGTTGTCGAGTGTAAGCATTATGTTGCTGGGCTTGATATCGCGATGGATGACGCCCCTGCCATGGGCGTAAGCCAGCGACTTGGCGCATTTGTAAATAATTTCCACGACGTCGTCGATGCGCAGCAAATTGTCCGGCTTGGTGTATGCCGCGAGCGTACGCGCGCCGTGGATGTGCTCGGTCACCACGTAATACCGGCCGTCCTCTTCGCCCGCATCGTAGATCGGGAGAATGTTGGGATGCTGCAGCTTGCCCACCATGTGGGCTTCGTTGAAAAACATCTTGCGGGCAACGCGTGCCTTGTCGTCGTCGTCGTCCGCCTGATAGTTGTAAACCTTGATGGCGACGTCACGACCGTACTGCGGATCATGGGACAGGTAGACGTTACCGGTGCTGCCGCGCCCGACCTCGTTAATGATCGTATATTTGCCGATCCGTGCGGGGATCGGCTGTTCTTGTCGTCGCGCGCTCAAGTTGTGACCTTTTCCTCAGCATCCGCCTAGGCTCCCATCACTGGAACCAGACCGGCAAGGAGCAGCAGCCCGATAGCTGCAAAAACCCCTGCCACGATGTCGTCTACCATAATGCCGAGCCCGCCCGGGATACTGTGATCCAGATCGCGTATTGGCCATGGCTTGAGGATGTCGAAAACCCGGAACAGAGCGAAACCAGCAACGCTCCAGACAAGGCCCGCCGGCGCCACGAGCATGGTCAGGAAATAGCCGGCAAATTCGTCCCAGACAATACCGGGGTGATCGTGGGCGCCGAGACGGCGCGCGCTCTCGCCGCACAGCCAGACCCCGGCGATACAAACGGCAACCAGAATTCCAATCCTGACCGTCATCGGCAACTGCCGCATCGGCAGCTCGAGAACAACCGCCGCCAGGGTGCCCGCGGTGCCCGGGGCAAAAGGTGAGAGACCGCTGCCAAACCCGAATGCGAAAAAATGCACCGGATCGGAAAACACCTCCGATGCCGTGACCTTTCGCTTTGCCGACTCAGCGGAAATGATCGAATCCTCCCTCTTCAAGTGGCTCGATCTCGCCGCAAACCCTGGCGAACAGCCCCGGGGAATCGCAAATCTCGCCGATCTCCGTCACCGCGCAGGCCCAGTCGCGAGCACGCCGCTCGAAATCGAGCAAACCACGAACCGGCACGGCAAAGCAAAGTTCATAGTCGTCGCCGCCGCTCAACACATATCTGCGCGCCTGCATCGGGTCGGCCACTTCCGCCAGCTCGTCCGACACTGGCAGCGACTCCAGCTCGATCACCGCCCCGATACCGCTGGCCTGCACGAGATGTCCAAGGTCTGCCGCCAGCCCATCGGAAACATCGATACATGCGCTGGCGATCCCCCGGAGATCGATCCCCTGAGCAACCCGAGGTTGAGGACGGTTGAAACGACGCAGCAGTCTGGCAGCGGGGCCCTGGGGAACGCGCAGACCGCGTTGCCATAATGCCAGTCCGGCGGCGGCTTCGCCGGGCGCCCCGGTGACAAACAGGCGATCACCCGGTTGCGCGCCATCGCGGCGCAAGGCGGTGCCGCTGGGCACAAGCCCCGCCATTTGGACGCTTGCCACGAGCGGTCCCTTGACGGTATCGCCGCCGACCAGCGCAACTCCGTGTTCCCTGGCGAGTCCGATCAGGCCTTCGGCAAATCGGGCCAGCCACGACTCGTCGGGCTCGGGTAACGACAGTGCCAGGGTCGCCCAGGCCGGTTCCGCACCCATCGCTGCCATGTCGCTCAGATTGACCGCCATGGCACGATAGCCGACATCCTCGGCTACCATGTCCTCGGGAAAATGTTGCCCCCTGACCAGCATGTCGACGCAACTCACCAGGTCGTGACCAGCGGGGACTTGCATAATTGCGGCGTCGTCGCCAATACCCAGGCACACGTCGCTACGTTGCGGGCCTGGCGCCGCAAAGAACCGCTCGATAATCTCGAACTCAGTCAGCGGCACCGTCGCGATACCAGCGCGGATAATATTCCCGAACGACTGCGCCATCGCTGCGCAAAACATGACAACCATCGAGCTGTGGCGGACGCCGGCCGGCGTCGGCTGGCTCCGTTTTCAGCAGCGGCATTATCGTCTGCAGCGCAGCCACCGCCATGTTGTCGAGCAACTTCGTGATGTGCGTGCATCCCCGGACTCCGCCGAACGACCGCCTTACCTCGCGACTCCAGCCCGGCCCGATGCGAAGCCCGATCAGTGCCCGGTAGTCTGGTGTAATGTCGCCGCAACCCGGGTACGGATGTTTGTCGGTGACTGCTTCGGCGGCAACGATCTCGAGCCGGTCGTTAAGCGTGATCCGCATCCACATATCGTGCACGGGATCCCCGCTTTCAATGGTGCCGCGGAAACGGTTTTCGAATGAATAGGCTTTGCTGTCGACGATTCGTCCGTCTATGTCGAACAGGCCGTCGTCGCGGCGGAAACCCTCGCAACGAATCTCCCTGGAGTGTATCGGGCTGCGCGCCCCGGGTTCTGTCAATGGCACGATCCGCTTCCCTACCCCTGGTGCTCGATCGCGCGCAACTCAGTCGCGGCGCGGTCCATGACCGCATTCACATACTTGTGCCCGTCTTCGGCACCGAACGATCGCGCAAGCTCTACTGCCTCGTTCAGGACCACCCGGAAAGGCACATCGATCTTGTTCACCAGTTCGTAAAATCCGATCCACAGCACGGCATGTTCGACCGGATCGAGAAGACTCGGGTGGCGATCGGCGAATTCAGCGATTCGCAAATCGAGATCAGCGCGTTGTTCGGCGGCGCCGAGCACGAGCTCCTTGAAGTACTCGGTATCGAGGCCTTCTACCTGCTCCCCGCTAAGAAACTGGTTGCAAACGTCCTTTATCGGCTGGTCCTGTATCTGCCATTGATACAGGGCCTGCATAGCGCATTTGCGCGCCTTCTGGCGGCCGCGAACCATTTTGCCGCGAGCGGCGCGTGCACCCATGTCAGTTGCCAAGCTCGCGCAGCAGGTTCGCCATTTCGACGACGGACAATGCTGCTTCGGCACCCTTGTTGCCGGCCTTCGTCCCGGCACGCTCGATCGCCTGTTCGATGGTATCTACCGTCAGCACGCCAAACCCGACCGGCACACCGGTTTCACGAGCGACAGCGGACAAACCCTTGGCACACTCTCCGGCGACATATTCGAAATGCGGCGTCCCGCCACGGATGACCGCGCCGAGCGCGACGACACCATCGTAACGCCGCGAGGCCGCGACACGCGAAACCGCCAGCGGCAGCTCGAAAGCACCGGGCACGTGGATGATCGTCAGATTCGATGGGTCCGCGCCGTGCCGGCACAACGTCGCCACGGCCGACTTGACGAGACTATCGACGATGAACTCGTTGAACCTGGTCGCGACAATCGCCAGCCTCAGATCACGCGCAGCGAGATCGCCTTGAACGGTCCGGGTCTTGTTCATATTCCATACCATGAATGTGTTGGTTCCGAAGTCAGTCCGACGCCGCAGCCGTTTTCGCCGCTCGCGGCCGCTCGTCGACGTAGCCCACGACTTCGAGATCGAATCCCGAGATGCCTTGCATTTGTTTCGGCGAACTCAGCACCCGCATGCGATGCACACCGAGGTCACGCAAAATCTGCGCGCCGATTCCATAGGTGCGAAGCAGTGGCGCTCCACCCTCGCCGGCATTTTTTAATTGGGCCCCGGCACGAAGCGAAGTCGCGGCCTCGATAAGCTCCCGCGGCCCCTCCTGCTGACGCAGAACTATCACGACACCCACGCCTTCGTCATCGATCCACTGCATTGCATCGCCTAGCGGCCACCCAAGCGCCGGGCTGCGAACCCCAACTACATCCCTCAGTGTGTCCGGCAAATGCACTCGTACCAGCGGCGCATCTTGCTGCGAAAGGTCACCCTTAACAAGGGCCAGGTGAACATTGCGATGTACGTAGTCGTCATAGCAATAGAGGCGCCACTGGCCGAAGGCGGTATTGACGTCCTGCTGCATAATCCTCTCGACGCTTGGCTCCTTGTCGAGTCGATAACGAATCAGGTCTGCAATCGTGCCAATCTTCAATCCATGATGGACCGCGAATTCTTCGAGATCGGGCCGCCGAGCCATAGTGCCATCTTCGTTCATGATTTCGACGATAACGGCCGACGCCTCGCTTGCGCCCGAGAGTCGGGCGAGGTCGCAGCCCGCCTCCGTATGCCCGGCCCGGCTCAACACGCCTCCGGCCTGGGCCATCAACGGAAAAATATGCCCCGGCTGGCGCAGATCCTCCGGCCTTGCGTCGGGCTTGACCGCCGCCGCCACAGTGACTGCCCGATCGTGCGCCGAGATACCGGTGGTAATTCCCTCCGCGGCTTCGATCGATAGCGTGAAATTGGTGCTGTGCTGATCGTCGGTATCGGACACCATCAGCGGCAGCCGCAATTGGCGGCAACGGTCGCGGGTCAATGTCAGGCAAATCAGGCCACGCCCGAAGCGAGCCATAAAGTTGATCGCGTCCGGGGTTACCCGGTCGGCTGCCATCACCAGGTCACCCTCATTTTCCCGATCTTCGTCATCCATGATGATGACCATCCGGCCGAGCCGCAGATCCTCGAGAACCTCCTCGATCGTATTCAGCTTCATATTTCTCTCCGACTACTCCGCAGCGAAGCCGTGCAGTTTAAGCTTGCCGAGATCGAGACCCTCATCGCTTCGATCCCGCAGCAGTTGTTCGAGGTAACGCGCAATGACATCCACCTCGATATTGACGGCAGTGCCGGGCGCGAAATCGCCGATGTTAGTCTCGGCGAGTGTATGCGGCACGATGTTCACATCGAAGCGGTGGCCTTTCACGTCATTGACCGTCAGGCTGATCCCGTCGATACAGATCGAGCCCTTGCGCGCGACATAGCGCACCAGTTCGCGCGGCAATTCGAACTCGAAGCGTACCGACCGGGCGTCCGGTCGCCGCGCAACGCAGCGCCCGATGCCATCGACGTGCCCGGAGACGAGATGACCGCCGAGGGGTTGTCCGGCTACCAGCGCCTTCTCCAGATTTAGCGTCGCGTGCCCGTCAAGCCCACCCAGGCTGGTCAGATTCAGCGTCTCGACGGAACAATCGGCGGCGAACCAGTTCGGGCCCAGTTCGACCACGGTAAGACAGACGCCGTTCACCGCAATGCTGTCGCCCGGCCGAACCCCGGCCATGTCCAGCCCGCCCGACTCGATTTCGAGACGGACATCGCCGCCGATACTGTGGCGCGCCCTGATCCTGCCAGTGGCCTGAATGATGCCGGTGAACATTGAAATCCTAGGTGTCAGCGAGGAGTAACCGGACTTTGAGGTCCGGTCCTACTCTGGTGCATTCCGAAAAACTGCATTCTACCTTGTCGGCCATGGTTACGACCTGCGGCAGTTGAAACATGGCGCGACCGTCACCGCCCAGCAGGCTCGGCGCGTAGTAGATCACCAGTTCGTCTGTCAGCCCCGCCGCGACCAGCGCGCCGTTGAGAATCGGCCCGGCCTCGACCAGGACTTCGTTGACTTCGCGCTGCGCCAGCAGCTCAAGCAACTGCCGTAAATCCAGATGCCCGCCTTGTTCCGCCACGTCCATAAACCCGGCTCCCGCTGCCGCAAGCGCAGCGCGACGAGCCCCGTCATTGCTGGCCGTGGCGATGACTACGTCACCGTCGAGACCCAGTGTTTGCGCGCCCGGCGCAGTGCGCAGACGGGTATCGCAAATGACTCGCAGCGGTTGCCGTTCGCAATTCTCGCGGCGGACATTCAGCGACGGGTCGTCGGCGAGAACGGTGCCGATCCCGGTGACAATGGCAGAGCAACCTGCCCGCAGCTGTTGCACATCGGCGCGTGATTCAGCACTGCTAATCCACTTGCTTTCGCCGCTCGCGACGGCGGTACGCCCGTCGACACTTGCCGCAATCTTGCTGATTACCCATGGTCTGCCACGCCGCATTCGCGATACAAAGCCGCGGTTTAGCGCCTCGGCACGGTCGCCATACAGGCCGACCGCCACTTCGATTCCGGCTTTCCGCAGCGTGCCTGCGGCATTGCCGTCGACAACAGGATTGGGGTCCAGCATCGCCACGACCACGCGCGCCGGAGCCGCCGCGACAACCGCATCGACGCAAGGTGGCGTTCTGCCGCTATGACTGCAGGGTTCGAGCGTCAGGTAGATGGTCGCACCGCGCGCGGCCTCGCCCGCCTCGGCCAGCGCCAGCACCTCGGCATGCGGCTCACCGGCACGCCGGTGCCAGCCCTCACCCACTACCTGGTCGCCTCTGACGATGACGCATCCGACGCGCGGATTCGGATGGGTTGTGTTTTGGCCACGCGCAGCGAGCGCGAGCGCGCGCGCCATGAAACGCTGGTCCGCCGGGGTGAAACTCACCGCCGCCGGCGACGCCGCTGTCGCGCTTCCGGTAGCAGCGACATCTGCTCGCGATCGACGAGATGTTTCGAAACCTGTTGCAATCGCTCGATCTCCTCGCGAAATTCCTCGACATCCTGGAAGCTGCGATAAACGGATGCAAACCGGACGAAAGCGACTTCGTCGAGTTGCCGCAGTTCCTCCATCACCAGCTCGCCGATCATGACCGAGCGCACTTCGCGCTCACCGGCCACCTGGAGCTTGTGCACGATCCGCGACAAAGCCTCTTCCACCGCTTCGCTGCTGACCGGGCGCTTCTCCAGCGCCCGCTCGATCCCGGCGCGCAGTTTGGCCTGGTCGAAGGGCTGACGGCTGGCATCGCTTTTAACGACGTGTGGCAACACCAGTTCCGCGGTTTCGAAAGTGGTGAATCGCTCCGCGCAACTCAGGCATTCGCGACGCCGCCGCACCTGGCGCCCCTCACCCGCGAGCCGGGAGTCGGCTACCTTGGTTTCAGAGTGACCGCAAAAAGGACAGTGCATCGCTCACGAATCACGCGCCGGCGGCGGCCCTGGCCGCGGCCGGCGCCGCACGGTAGACGGGAAACCGTCCGCAGAGTTCCAGCACCTGTCCGCGCACCCGGTCGATCATTTCCTCGCTCGAGATGTCTTCGAGAATATCGGCAATCCAGTGAGTCATCGTCGTAACTTCGTCGGGGCCGAATCCGCGCGTGGTGATAGCCGGCGTACCCAGCCGCAAACCGCTCGTTACAAAAGGCGAACGTGGATCGTTGGGCACGGCGTTCTTGTTGACCGTGATATTCGCGCGCCCCAGCGCTGCGTCGGCGTCTTTGCCAGTGATGTCCTTGTCGATAAGGTCGAGCAGGAACAGATGATTGTCGGTGCCGCCGGAAACGATCCTGAATCCGCGCTCCGTCAGGACCTCGGTCATCAGTCGCGCATTGGCGACCACTTGCTGCTGGTACTCGACAAACCCCGGCTGCATCGCCTCGAGGAATGCCACGGCCTTGGCCGCGATCACATGCATCAACGGTCCGCCCTGAGTACCCGGAAAAACCAGTGAATTCAGCTTCTTCGTCAGCTCGGCGTTTTCGCGCGCCAGGATTATGCCGCCGCGCGGGCCGCGCAGCGTCTTATGGGTCGTGCTGGTGACCACATCGGCGATCGAGACCGGGCTCGGATAAACGCCGGCTGCAACGAGACCGGCGACATGCGCCATGTCGACGACGAGGTAAGCACCTACTTCGTCAGCAATGTCACGAAACTTCTGCCAGTCGATGATCCGGGAGTAGGCCGAAAAACCCGCGACGATCATGCGCGGGCGATGCTCGCGAGCGAGCGCCGCCACCTGTTCGTAATCAACCTCGCCACTGCCCTCGTCGATCCCGTACTGGAACGCATTAAAGAGCTTGCCGGAGAAATTGACTTTGGCGCCATGGGTAAGGTGACCGCCATGCGCCAGACTCATGCCGAGAATCGTGTCGCCTGGCTGCAACAGTGCCAGGAACACGGCGACGTTGGCCTGCGAACCCGAATGCGGCTGCACGTTGACATAGTCCGCGCCAAACAGCTCGCGCGCGCGCTCGATAGCGAGGCGCTCGGCGATATCGACAAACTCGCAACCGCCGTAGTAGCGTTTGCCGGGATAGCCTTCCGCGTACTTGTTCGTCAGCACCGACCCCTGGGCTTCCAGAACGCACGGGCTGGCATAGTTCTCAGAGGCAATCAGTTCGATGTGATCTTCCTGACGCTGGCGCTCATGCTCCATGGCCGATGCCAATTCCGGGTCAAATGCGGCGATGGTCAGATCGGGCGTAAACATTCTGGCGTCTCCGTGAGCAAAAAAGGCGGGCCCGGGAGATTGTACCCGAGGGCGCGCTGCAACGGGGCGCATGGGCCGGCCCGCGGTCGCGTTGGCATATTACTGGATTGGCGCGCCGCGATTGCCGATAATCGCGCGCCTTGCCGGAAAAATGCGAGCCCCCATGGCCCAATACGTTTACACAATGAGCCGTGTCGCCAGAATCGTACCTCCAAAGAAGTACATTCTGCGTGACATTTCCCTGAGTTTTTTCCCCGGAGCGAAAATTGGCGTGCTGGGACTCAACGGCTCGGGCAAATCGACACTACTGCGAATTATGGCCGGCGTAGACACCGAATTCGAAGGTGAGGCGCGGCCCCAGCCCGACATCAGGATCGGCTACCTGCCGCAGGAGCCGCAACTTGACGAGAAGCTGGACGTGCGCGGCAACGTCGAACTCGCGCTGGGCGAGATCACCGAGGCGCTGCAGCGGCTGGAGGAGGTCTATGCCGCCTACGCCGAGGCTGACGCCGACTTTGACGCCCTGGCGAAGGAACAGGCACGGCTCGAGAACATTGTTGAGGCCGGCGACGGTCACAATCTCGAGCGCTCGCTGGAAATCGCGGCGGACGCATTGCGCCTGCCGCCATGGGAAGCCGATGTGACCCGCTTGTCGGGCGGCGAGCGGCGGCGGGTCGCATTATGCCGGTTATTGCTGGAAAAACCCGACATGCTGCTGCTCGATGAGCCGACCAACCATCTCGATGCGGAGTCGGTAGCCTGGCTCGAGCGCTTTCTCGAATCCTATCCGGGCACCGTCATCGCGGTGACTCATGACCGCTACTTTCTGGACAACGTCGCCGGCTGGATTCTGGAACTTGATCGTGGCCATGGCATTCCCTGGCAGGGTAACTACACTTCCTGGCTC
>PKUM01000318.1 GCA_002868855.1 Chromatiales bacterium
CGCGAGTTGCGGACCCGCGGGGTGGAGCATATTGACGGCGACCTGGTGGTCGACAATTTCTTCTTCGACGTGCCGCCCGAGGATCCGAGTGATTTCGACGGCCAGCCATTTCGCTCATACAACGTCGCTCCGGACGCGCTACTCGTCAATTTCAAGGCGGTCCGATTCACGTTCCGTGCCGATCCGCTGGCCGACATCGTGCGCGTCATTCCCGATCCGATGTTGTCGAACCTGCAGATCGAAAACCGGGTGAAACTGGGATCGGGACGATGTGGCGGTTATCAACGCGGCATCGCGTTCAGCGTTCCGGGCGGCGTGGGCAGCGATGAGGTCGTGCTGGATGGCAAGTTTCCCGCCGCTTGCGGTGAGTACGCGCTGACCCGCTCGGTAATGCGTCCAGAGGAATTCGCATTTGGCGTTTTTGAGAGCCTGTGGCGTGAACTCGGCGGCAGCATCGACGGCAAAGTCCGGGTAGCGGCGGCTCCGCTCGATCAGGATCCTCTGTTTGTCTATCGCTCACCGTATCTCGGCGAGATCGTTCGCAGCATCAACAAGTACAGCAACAACGTAATGACCCGGCATCTTCTATTGACGCTGGGCGCGGAATTCAAGGGCGAACCGGGTACCGCGACCAAGGGCATCGAAGTCATAAAGGAATGGCTGGCGGCCCAGGGCATGGAGTTTCCGGAGCTGGTGCTGGTAAATGGTGCCGGGCTGTCGCGCGATGCGCGAATATCGGCGGCCAGCCTTGGGGTGCTGCTGAACGATGCCTTTGCCAGCCAGTACATGCCCGAGTTCATCGCCTCGCTGCCGCTGGCGGCGATGGATGGGACGTTGCGCCGCCGCTATCGTGATGAGCCCCTCGCCGGGCGGCTGCACATGAAGACCGGGCGCCTGGACAATGTGGCGGGTATCGCCGGCTATGCGATGTCGCGATCCGGGCAACGCTACATTGTAGTATCGCTGCACAACGACACCGACGTGCATCGCGGTTATGGCGTGAACGTCCAGGATGCCGTGCTGCGCTGGGTGTTCGAGCAATAGTAGATCTATTCGATCGGGTCCGGTCGACTGCTGGCGGGCGGTTTTTTCGTGGCCGCGAGGCCGATGAGCGCCGCAGTTCGGTGGTTTCCCGGAGATAACCTTGCCGGAGCCCGGATGCGGTACTTACATGCCGCCGCAGCGCCCGATTCTGCTAAGCTTCCGCGGTCGTTGTCACCCGGTTAATCGATGTCTGGACTTTGGGATGAGCTCAAACGCCGTAACGTCTTTCGCGTCGCGGTGCTGTATCTCGTTGCCGCCTGGCTGATCCTGCAGATCGCCGATGTGCTTTTCGGTCTGCTCGAGGTGCCGGGCTGGAGCCTGCGCTTCGTGCTCGGTCTGCTGATTCTCGGTTTCCCGGTCGCGATTGTCCTTTCCTGGATTTACGAGCTCACCCCCGAAGGCATCCGCCGGGAAACCGAAATTGACCGGTCCGAGTCGATTTCGGCCAAAACCGGCCAACGTCTGAATCTCGTTACGATCGCCGTGGTATCGGCCGCGGTAGCGTTGCTGGTGCTCGACCGCTGGGTCGGCGCAGACAGAGCCCCCGCCGACAATGCGGCGGCGGATTCGACCTCTGCCCCGGTGGCGGCCGTGGATCGGGCACCGGCGCAAACCGCCGCGGCCGAGTCCACGCCGGCGGACACGCAGATTTCCGACAAGTCTGTTGCGGTCCTGCCGTTCTCGAATCTCTCCAGCGACGAGGAAAATGCCTATTTCGCCAGCGGCGTTCACGAGGACGTGCTGACCTATCTCGCCAAGGTGCGGGATCTTAGGGTGATCTCGCGAACGACGATGCTGCGCTATGCCGATCGCGAGGACGACATCCCGGTAATTGCGGAGGAACTCGACGTCCGCTACGTGCTCGAGGGATCGGTACGCCGCGCCGGTGACAGGGTGCGGGTTACCGCGCAGCTGATCGATGGCCGCAGCGACGAACACGTCTGGGCCGAGAACTACGATCGCAGCCTCGACGACGTTTTTGCGATCCAGTCAGATATCGCCAAAGAGATTGCGGCGGCAATGCAGGCGCAGATCTCACCGGACGAGCAGGCGCTGATCGAGCGCCGTCCGACCGACAACGTTGCCGCCTACGAGTTGTATGTAGCCGCGCGTGAAGCCATCTGGCACCCTGAGTACGGCCGGGAAATATTCGAACGGGCCGGTCCGTTGCTCGAAGCGGCGCTGGAGCTCGATCCCGATTTTGCGTTGGCATGGGTGCTGTATGCCTATGTCCAGGGGCAGTTCCACTGGCTTGGCCAGGACGATGGCGGAACTGCCGGGCGCGCCGAGGCGGCAGTCGCAAGAGCGCGTGCGTTGCAGCCGGACCTGCCGGAGATCGTTGCTGCCGAAGGCGAGATTCTGTACCGCATTCACAAGGACTTCCCCGGGGCGCTGGCGAAGTTCGAGCAGGCCCAGCAGCGCTTGCCGAATGACTCATTGCTGCTGATGCAGACCGGCTGGGCGCAGCGCCGGGTGGGGTTGTGGGACGAAGCGATCTCGAGCATGCAGCGGGCGGCGGCCCTTGATCCGGCCAACCTGCAGATTTACACCAACCTCAGTGAAACGGCTGAAAGGATGGGCGACGGCGAACTCGCGCTCAGGACTCTCGATAAGGGGCTGGAGATTGCGCCGGGCACCGACATTTTCGAGTCGCTCAAGGCCGATGTCTACCTCGGTCTCTACGGCGACCTCGATGCGGCCGAACGGCTGATTTCCAAGGTCGACAGTATCGCAGCATCGGTGTACAGCACGTCAATTATCATGGTGCCGTTCCTCGCCCGGGACTATCCGGCGGCGATGGAGGTGCTCGGGCAACCGCAGTTCGAGAGGACGATGCGGGAGGACCAGCCGTTGCAAATCGAAATATGGCGCGGCGTGGTCCTGACCCAGATGGGCGAAACGGACGCGGCCCGGCAGGAGTTTGAGACGGTAGTTGCCAGGGCGGCAGAACGGTCTTTCGTCCAGACCTCATGGGGCAGCGACCAGGCGCTGGCCGTGGCACACGCTTATCTGGGGAACCGCAGCGAGACGCTCGCGGCGCTGGAGAGGGTTGACTCGAACTGGCCAGAGAATGACCATTTGAACGAATTTTACCGGGACTGGACGCGCGTCCAGGCGCTGACCAGGATCGGCGATTACGAGCAGGTGCTGGATATTCTCGAGGCCCGCCTTGGCGAGCCGGGCGGCTTTACCGTCTGGCAACTGCGCCTGGACCCGCGCCTCGATCCGTTGC
This sequence comes from Chromatiales bacterium, assembly GCA_002868855.1. GTDB lineage: Bacteria > Pseudomonadota > Gammaproteobacteria > Steroidobacterales > BM003 > BM003. The sequence goes on from PKUM01000318.1 coordinate 3,278, forward strand.
GCGACATGCCGCGGTTCAAAGCGCTCGTCGCGGACTAGCCGTGCATCCCGGACCCAGTCGGCGCGTCTGCAATATTCTCGGCAAGGTACTCGCTGGCGCAGTGCTGCTCGCCGCTGCGCTGGCGCATGGCGAGGATCTCCGCTACGAGCTCGATTACCGGTTCCGCCTCGACCCGGATGCCGAACAGGCCGCGGTGACGATCACGTTGCGCCAGCCGCGCGACTTGTTGCGCATCGTGCGGTTCCGTCACAAACCCGAGTGGCACAGCGGTTTTGATGGTGACGGCGAAGTCGTCGTCGCAGCCGATACCGTGACCTGGCGCCCGCCGGCCTCGGGTGGCCAGCTTCGCTACCGGTCGCGGATCAGCCACCAGCGCCGCAACGGCGGGTTTGACTCGATGATTACCCGTGACTGGGCCCTGTTTCGCGGCGACGACCTGGTGCCGCCGGCACGGGTCACGACGCTCAAAGGTGCGCGTTCGCGGGCGCGTATCCGGATCGACGCGCCGTCGGGCTGGTCCTCGATCACGCCGTTCGGCAAGGACGTCGACAAGGATCGCTGGATCGCCATCGAGCGCACGGAACGCGGCTTTATCCGGCCCGTGGGCTGGATCGTCGCGGGCCGCATCGGCACCCGCTGGGACGATGTCGGCGCGACCCGTGTCGTGGTTGCCGGGCCGCTGCAGCAGGGAGTGCGGCGGATGGACATCCTCGCCTTCGTGCGCTGGCATCTGCCTGAATTGAGCCGGGTATTTCCGCAATTCCCGCAGCGGTTGCTCATCGTATCTGCCGCAGACCCGATGTGGCGCGGCGGCCTGTCCGGGCCGCAGTCGCTTTACCTGCATGCCGATCGGCCGCTGATCAGTGCAAACGGCACCAGCACGCTGCTACATGAGCTGGTACATGTTGCCCAGGGTCTTCGTGGCGCGCCCGGCGCCGACTGGATCGTCGAAGGCATGGCCGAGTACTACAGCCTCGAAATCATGCGCCGCGCCGGCACATTGTCGCAACGACGCTTCGACCTGGCGATGTCCAGTCTCACCCGGTGGGGTGACGACGCCGAACCCGGCCCGGTGGATCGCTCGAGAGGCCCGGTTACCGCGCGCGGTGCGCGAATCATGTACGAACTCGACAAGGAACTGCGCGCCCTTACGGGTGGCCGCAGTGGACTCGATGCAGTGGCCGCCACGCTTGGCAGCGACGACAGCAGGGTCGGCCTGGATCAGCTAAGACGCGCCGCCGAATCGCTCGCCGGGGCGCCGCTCGAATCGCTGCAGCCGGAGCGGATCGGAATCGAATAGGCGCGGGCTGCGCCGAATCTGCCATGGGTCGGAGCGGTGGTGCGTCACGAGCATGACGCGCGGCCGATGCCCGGGCACAAAAAAAAGACCCTGCGCAAGCGCAGGGTCTTTCTGAATCAGCCGATTCGGTGTCTGCGTTTAACCGCTGACAACGACTCGCGAAGCCTGCGGGCCCTTCGGGCTCATCTCGACTTCGAAATCGACCGTCTGGCCTTCGGCCAGCGTCCGGTGGCCGCTGCCTTCGATTGCAGAGAAGTGCACAAACACGTCTTTGCTGCCATCAGCAGGAGCGATGAATCCAAAACCCTTGGAATCGTTAAACCACTTCACGGTACCTGTCATCATTTCTATATCCTCAGAACATATTTCGACATACGATGTTCAATTGCGGTTCGTGCTGGGGGTTTTGCAGGAGATACCGGAGGGGAACTTCTGAAACGACCAATTTACACGTGCAATACGAACAACTCTTAACATTGGCTGCCCCGGAAAGTGTGTTTGATCCGATGAGCAACCGCCTGCGCCACGGGACTTCCCGTAACGACTCGGCGCATAGTTTAGCAGAAAAAAGATGACGCAAGGGTTAAAGGTCCCGCTGGCACCCGCTTGGCGGTGCTGCATGGCCCTGCACGGAAACCGGGTCTAGTCTTCGCCAGCTCTGCGCCAGCGCCATTCGACCGACCGGATATGGCCGTTCACCCGTCCTTCTATGCGCGCTACCAGGACTGACCCGCCCTCGGTCCAGTAGAGGATGCGCTGGGGGAAATCGTGGTCGGGATTCTCGAACAGCATGCGCCGCTCGTCCGCCCAGACCAGGAAGAAATCGGTCGGGGCCTGCCCGACCGGGTAGACATGGAAGACGATGCCGTTCGGGCCTTCACGAATCTCGACGAACTCGGTGTGGTGGGTGATACCGTCGAGCGTATCGCGTTGCAGGCCGACAATGACCTGCCCGCGTGGCGCCAGCCACAGGTGTTCGGAAACCGTGCCATTTTCCTCGCGGATCCAGTTTCCGGCAATCCAGCCCAGATCCGCGATCTCCACATCGGCGCGGTCCGCGTGACCAGCCTGCGGCGTCAACGCAAGGCAGGCGGCGGCAATTGCGAGCACGCGCAATACCAGACAGGCACTCGACATTGAATTCTCCCGGATCGGCCCGATCCAGCGGCCGCGCCATCTACGTTCCGTCCCGGCTTGTGCCGGGTCGGCTTGCACCGCGATTATTCGTGCGCGATGGGTTTGTCGGTAAACAGAAAGTCCTTCAGTTCCTTGTCGAAGGTGGAGTCTCGGCGGCGTATCCACTCGAGCACCATTGCGGCATGTTCCTTTTCCTCGTCCCGGTTGTGCGCCAGGATTGCCCGCAACTCGGTGTCCACACAGGCGTCGACCCGCTGGTTGTACCAGTCGACCGCTTCCAGTTCTTCCATCAGTGAAGTAATGGCGCGGTGCATGTCGCGGGTATCGTCTGACAGTTCGGATATGGGTTCGTGGTAGCCCTCATTCGCCATTTCGTTCTCCTTGTGGTTGTCGCATCCGGCGGCGCCGTCTCGGCTCCGCGACTACGTCAGACATTGTAGCGGTTACTCTGCCGGTGTTGCCCGGACCAGGCACTGTGCGATACCTGTAGCGATTTATGGAGCCGCTTACGAACCACAGCGTCGGCGTACCAATGCCGGCCATAGCGACGACCGAGAACGGTCACGGCGATTGCCGCGGACTCCGGCCCTGGCCGTGCCGGCTCCGCGGCTGTGGCATTCGCACCCTGCCGCCGTGGGGCGCTGACTAGTAAGGTCGGTTTGCAGCGACTAAACTAAAACACATGCTGCTGCAGCGGCAATCGAGCAAGTGAGGGAGCGAGACAATGAGAAAAATACTTTTGGCCGTGGGCCTGTTGGCCCTCAGTTCGGCCGCGATTGCGCAGGAGCAGGAATTTCTCCGCGGGAAAGCGCTTGCCGATGTTGCGGTGGGGAACACTTTCTACGTTTACCATCCGGGCTGCACCGACCAGGCTGCGAATCTCATCGTCTATTTTGCGGATGACGGCAAGGCATTCGCCAAGAAACGTGCCTGCCAGCTCGCCGCCGATCGCGCGACCAGCCTCAACGGGCGCTGGACGTTGAGCGGAGGCAATTTCTGTTTGCGCGAACTCGGGGATGTCGCCGAACAGTGCTATGAGCTGGTCAAGGTTGGTGAGAATACCTACAAGCGCATCGACCGCACCGGTGTGCGTACCGACTGGTCGATGGCCGTGTTGAAGCAGGGTAATCCCGAGGGTTTCTGATCGGCGCCCGCCCGTCGCCGGGCTCGAAGCGCGGACGGCGCTGGTTTCCGGCGATGCGTGGAAACGCCGCGGCCCGGCGCGAATCCGTCGCGCCATTGCGTCTTAGCGGTCGCACCTAGGCCGGGGCGAGCTGGGTCAGTGAAAGAGTGTTGCCGTCCGGGTCCCGGAACCAGGCCACGCGGGCGCCGGGAAAGCGGCATATGCCCGCTTCGTCCTGTTCGAGCCCCGGGTAGGTCGTGAATTCGACACCGCGTAGCCGCAGCGCCGCAACCGTTTCATCTATGTCCTCGACGAGCCACCCAAGCACCGTATGGGATGAGGGTACCCGCGCCTCGACGGTGCTGATTCGCAACGTGTTGTCAGCAACCCGAAAAACCAGCGCAAACGGATCTTCGGATATCAGTTTCAGTCCGAGAGTGTCTCTAAAAAAAACGCGCGCGCGGTCAGGGTCGGTGGTGGTCAGGAATCCGATGATGGGTTTGTCAGCGAGCATTCACGTTGCTCCGAAAAGTCATTGTTCCAATCCCGGGGTCGCGCTTCGGATCGGTGAACGTCATGCAGGGTCGACAGTTTGACGGTTCTCGCTATTCTGCGTCCGACCACAGTGCGTATTCGTTGCCGCTGGGATCGCTGAAGTGAAAACGGTGGCCGCCGGGAAACGCAAAAATATCGCGCA
>PKUM01000073.1 GCA_002868855.1 Chromatiales bacterium
GGCTGTCCCCGTGCTGAATGTATGGCCGCGGTCCATAAGACAACATTTCTGCGCGATCGTCACGCGACATGGGAAATATTTCATGATGGAATATGCGGCCATGGGCAATCAGCGCACAATCTGCCTTTGGTCGGGGCCGCGCAACGTATCGACGGCACTGATGTACAGTTTTCGCCAGCGTAGCGACACCCGCGTCGTCGACGAACCGTTGTATGGTCATTTCCTCCGGGTCAGCGGCGCGGAACACCCGGCCGCGCTGGAAGTCATGAAACACATGGACTGCGATGGCGACCGCGTCATGCGGCGGTTGCTGATCGCGGAAAACGAGGAGCGCCCGGTCCAGTTCATCAAGCAAATGGCGCATCATCTCGTTGATATCGACGAACGCTTCCTCAGAGTTACCACTAACGTATTACTTATTCGCGATCCCGGCGAGATGTTGCCGTCACTGGTCAACCAGATACCCAGGCCGACGATTCGCGACACCGGCCTCAAGCGCCAGTGGGAGTTGTTTGAAGACCTGCTGCTGCACGGCGAGCACCATCCGCCGGTGCTGGATGCGCGCGAACTGCTGCTCGACCCGCCTGGCGTGCTGCGCAAGCTTTGCGCGATTCTCGGTCTGGCGTTCGAGCCCGCGATGCTTTCCTGGCCACCCGGGTCCAAGCCCGAGGATGGCGTGTGGGCGCCGCACTGGTATCACAACGTCCATTTATCGAGCGGTTTCTCCGAGTACCGCAGCAAAGACCAGCCCTTTCCGTCACGCCTCGAGGCTCTCCGCGAGGAATGTGACCACTATTATCAGCGGCTCCATGCGCACTCACTCAAAGCGACGACATGACAAATACTGACGCAGCAATACTGCCCGATCCCCGCAATGCCGACATCCTGGTTCACGTAGGTGGCGAGCTGAAACCGCGCGCCGACGCCAAAGTCAGCGTATTCGACAGTTCGGTCCAGGGCGGCGACGCGGTCTGGGAAGGGCTGCGAGTCTATGATGGCAAGATCGCCGAACTCGACGCCCATCTGCGCCGGCTCGACGCATCGGCGCGGGCGATGGCGTTTACAGATATTCCGGACACGGCGCAGGTCCGCAACGCGATCTTCGAAACCCTCAAAGCCAACGGCATGCGGGACGGTGCACATATTCGTCTCACTCTGACCCGCGGCGAGAAAGTGACATCCGGCATGAATCCCCGCTGGAACCGTTCCGGGTCATGCCTGATCGTTCTCGCCGAGTGGAAACCTCCGATCTACCCGCAGCCCATCCGGCTGATCACATCGGCGATCCGGCGCAACACGCCGCAATGCCTGGACTCGAAAATTCACCATAACAACCTGATCAACAATATCCTCGCGTGTATCGAGGCCAACGTCGCCGGAGTCGACAGCGCACTGATGCTCGACATTGCCGGATTCGTTTCCGAGACCAACGACACCAACGTGTTTCTGGTCCGGGACGGCCAGCTCCTGACACCACATGCAGATGCCTGCCTTCCCGGGATCACCCGCGCGGTCGTGCTGCGACTCGGGCGCGAGGCAGGCCTGGACTGTGCAGAGCGCAACATATCGCTGACCGAGATCTACACCGCCGATGAGGTGTTCACCACCGGCACGATGGGCGAGCTGACGCCCGTGCTCGAAATCGACGGACGCGCGACCGCGAGCGCGCCCGGCCCGATCACCCGGCAACTTCAGGCGCTGTACGCCGCCCATGTCGCCGCTAGCGGGACACCCTTGCCGTTGTGAGCGTGAATCCGGCGGGCCCGGCGCGACGAAAATCGTCAATTCAAACCGCGCCACCGATAAGTGCGATAATTACGTGATAACCAGATTGGGGTAGTGAAGCTGTGAATCTCCTGTGGTCGACGCAACCCGCGACCCGAACGGGCCGTCTCGTGGCCACGGCATTCGTGTCAGCCTTGCTGCTGGCAAATACTGCTGCCGAGGCACAACAACGCACCATCCGCGTGATTACGACGCAGGTCGCCGCGGAGGATTTCCCTTATGAAATCGAGGCACTCGGCACTGCCCGGGCAAACGAATCCATCGAGGTAACCTCCAAGGTCGCCGAGGTCATCACCGCCATTCGCTTCGAGGAAGGCGGCCTGGTCAAGGCCGGCGATGTACTGGTCGAACTGGCAAACCACGAGGCAACCGCCGATCTGGCAATTGCGCGCGCCAATGCGATCGAGAGCCGCAGCCAGTACGAGCGTGGCCAGCAGCTGGCCAAGACCCGATCAATCTCACCGTCCGAGCTACAACAGCTGAAGGCAATAATGGATGCCAACAGTGCAAGGGTAAAAGCCGCGGAGGCGCGCCTTGCCGATCTGACGATCACCGCACCGTTTGACGGCCGGGTCGGGTTGCGCAGGGTCAGCCTTGGCAGCCTCATTTCGCCCGGTACCGTGATCACCACGCTGGACGACCTGAGTGTGATCAAGCTGGATTTTGCGGTGCCGGAAGTCGCGCTGGCGCCGCTGCAGCCGGGACTCCCCGTCGGCGCCCGCAGCGTCGCTTTCCCGGACACTTTATTCGCTGGGAAAATCGCCAGCATCGACACCCGAATCGACCCGGTTACGCGCGCGGTTCGGGTGCGCGCTTTGCTTGAAAATGACGATGCTTTGCTAAAACCGGGCATGTTCCTCACCGTCCAGGTACTGCGGCGTGGAGTCAGCAGCCTGATGATTCCGGAGCAGGCACTGGTGCCGATTCAGGATCGCCAGTATGTCTTCGTCATCGACGGCACCACGGCACACCAGAGGGAGATCCAGACCGGCAGGCGCCGGCCGGGACAGGTTGAAGTTATCGAAGGCCTCGCTGCCGGTGAGATCGTCGTCATCGAAGGCAACCAGAATCTGCGTGAGGGAAGCGCGGTCGAAATGGTTGAGCGCAGCGTATCGGCGGGCACGCGCTGATGTTCATCTCGGACGTTTCGGTACGACGGCCGGTATTTGCGATGGTCGTCAGTCTCCTGCTGGTGATTTTCGGCCTGATGGCGCTCGACCGTTTGTCAGTGCGCGAATATCCTGACATCGACCCGCCGGTAGTTTCGATCGACACCACTTACCGCGGAGCCTCCGCGGCGGTGGTCGAAACCAAAATCACCCAGGTCATCGAGGACCGGATCGCCGGTCTCGAGGGTATCCGCAAACTGACCTCCACAAGCAGTGACGAGCGATCGCGAATTCGGGTCGAATTCGGACTCAATCGCGATGTCGATGCCGCCGCCAATGACATACGCGACCGGGTCGCCCGGGTCGTCGACAACCTGCCCGATGAAGCCGAGCCGCCGGAAATCGCCAAGGTCGACTCGAATACCCGCCCGGTGATGTATATCAATCTGACCAGCGACCGGATGTCGACCCTCGAGCTGTCGGATTTCGCGGAACGCAACCTGGTTGATCGACTCTCGGTCGTCGATGGCGTCGCCCGGGTGAGGGTATCCGGCGCGCGCCGTTACGCGATGCGAATATGGCTCGATCGTGAAGCGCTGGCGGCACGTCAGTTGACGGTGACTGACATAGAGGATGCACTGCGGCGGGAAAACGTCGAATTGCCGGCCGGCCGCCTCGAATCGACCGAACGCGAATTCACGCTGCGTACCGAAACCGGGCTGATCAGCGATGAGCAATTCCGTCAGCTTGTGGTCGGCCGCGGTCAGGACGGATTCCTGATCCGGCTCGGAGAGGTAGCGAAAGTAGAGATTGGCGCAGAAAACGAACGAAACGCCGCGCGCGCCAACACGATCCCGGCGGTCAGCCTGGCGATCGAACAATTGTCGCGCGCCAACACCGTGGAAGTGTCACACGGGGTGCGCGACCAGCTCGAAATTATTCGCCCGACGCTGCCCGACGGGATTTTGCTGCAAATCAACTTCGACAGGGCGACCTTTATCGAGGCTTCGATGATCGAGGTCGCAAAAGCGCTACTGTTTGCGCTAACCCTGGTGCTTGTAGTGATTTACCTGTTTCTCGGCAGCCTGCGGGCCACGCTGATTCCGGCGGTCGTCGTGCCTGTCTCGATCATCGCGACCTTTATCGTGATGGCGGCAATGGGCTATTCCGTCAACGTGCTGATCTTGCTCGGCCTGGTACTCGCCATCGGCCTGGTCGTGGACGACGCTATCGTGGTACTGGAGAACATCTATCGAAGGATCGAGGACGGCCAGCCGAAGCTGTTGGCGGCAATCGACGGTTCGCGTGAGATCGGGTTTGCAGTGATCGCGACCACGCTGGTGCTGGTGGCGGTGTTTCTGCCCATCTCTTTTATCCAGGGAAACGTGGGGCGGCTGTTTTCCGAATTCGGTATTGCGCTGGCCGCCGCTGTGTTGTTTTCGAGCATTGTCGCGCTGACACTCACACCGATGATGTGTTCGAAGATCCTGCATGGGGACACGGTCCGTTCGGGTCTTGCCCATCGCGTTGACAGGTTCTTCCGCGCGCTGGGCGAGCGCTACCGGTCGTGGCTGCGCGGTATCGTGCGTCATCCGTGGGCGATTGTCGCAATCGCGATTGTCATCAGCCTGATGGCCGTATTCCTGTTTCGCGAGCTGCCGCAGGAATATGCGCCGAAAGAAGACCGCGGCGTTTTCATTGGAGTTCTGAATGCGCCAGAGGGCGCGAGTTTCGAATACACCGACCGCTACACCCGGCAAATGGAAGAAGCGCTGATGGAGGAGGTCGCCACCGGCGACGTCATGCGGGTGCTGATCCGGCTGCCGGCCAGCTTCGGCTCGACCGGCGAAGTCAACAGCGCTCGCGCGATCGCGCTGTTGGCACCGTGGGACGAACGCGAGCGTAGTGCCGAGGAAATCGCGGCGTCGGTGCGCGCCAAGCTCTCCCTTCTGCCAGGCGTGCGCACCGCGGTGATCACGCCGCAGGGACTCGGCGTCCGCGGCAACGACCGGCCGGTAAGAATGATTCTCGGTGGCGGTGAATACAGCGAACTGGCGCTGTGGGCCGAACGGATGATAGAACGCGCCGAAGAGAATCCGGGACTGACCAATTTCGACGTTGACTACGACGAGCGCAAGCCGCAGATGCGTATCTCGATCGATCGCAACCGCGCCGCCGATCTCGGGGTTTCGCTCGCCAATATCGGCCGTACTCTCGAGACCATGCTCGGTTCGCGTATCGTGACGACCTATCTCGATCGCGGTCTCGAATACAACGTCGTGCTGCAGGGATTGCCGGAGGATCGCGCGTCGCCATCGGACCTGACCAATCTCAATGTCCGCTCGGAACGCACCGGCCAGATGGTGCCGCTGAACAACATCGTCGCACTGAAGGAAGTCGCTGGCGCCGCGGAGCTCAGTCGCTTCAATCGGCTGCGTGCCGTTACCGTCTCGGCCAGCCTCAACGACGGTTACTCGCTTGGAGAGGCGATTAGTTACCTGGAAGATCTCGGTGCAGAGATGCTGCCGGCATCGGTCAGTATCGATTGGGACGGTGAATCGCGTGAATTCAAGGAGGCGGGTGGCTCACTGTACAGCGCTTTTCTGCTCGCGCTGATCATTGTCTTCCTGGTTCTGGCCGCGCAGTTCGAGAGTTTCCGCCATCCGTTCATCATCATGACGACCGTGCCGCTGGCGGTCACCGGTGCCATGATCGGTCTCTGGCTCTACGGTTACAGCATTAACGTATTTACCCAGATCGGGGCCATTCTCCTGATCGGCCTGGCCGCCAAAAATGGCGTACTGATCGTCGAATTCGCCAACCAGTTGCGGGATCGCGGAGTCGAATTTCTCGAGGCAGTGGTGGAAGCTGCGGCGATCCGGCTGCGGCCGGTCCTGATGACCAGCACCTGCACGACGATTGGCGCAGTGCCGTTGTTGATAGCGGATGGACCGGGAGCGGAAAGCCGCCAGGCAATCGGCGTGGTGATCGTCTTTGGCGTCACTTTCTCGACGTTACTGACGCTGTTCGTGATTCCGGCTTTCTACGCACTGTTTGCACGCAACTCGAAGTCACCGCAATACGTCAACCGGATGATCGAGAAATTGAAGAAGGAGCCAGCGGCCGCGCCGGCGGATCCGGCGCACCAGCCCTGACTAGCGCCGCACGGCGGCGCGGTTTTTCTCTCTTTCGTCGCGGATGCGCGCGCGCCAGATTTCGTACGCATCCCAGCCGGAGCGGTGTTCGGCGATCGCTGCAGCCGTCGGCGACTCGTTGCGTGCGGCACTGATTATGGCGCCTTGCCGATATTCTTCTGCTTTTTTCATCTTTAGCCTCCCTGGCTCGTGACCGCTCAATCCTATGAGCGGAAAATTACAAACTGGTGACCGCGAGCCTAGCTTCGGAAATAGGATTCGAGATAACTCTCGAAAGAGATTCGGTCAGCAGCCTCGATTTCGCGTTGTTTTTCCAGCGACCTCGCGACCTCCCGCTGCAGCAGATCATGGCGCTGCGACTGCAGCGGCCCGGCGCCAACGAATTGCTCGCGATGGTGCCGCGACATACGCATTGCGAACGTAAAGAAGGGTTCGCCATTGCTGCGCATCGCCTCGAGAATCATCGCCGATGGCGTCTCCTCCGGGTCGGCGACCTTAACCGCCTGGGATGCCAGTGCGTTGCTGTAAGCGCCGTCGCCGCGTCCACGGTCGAGAAGTTCGCAAACTCCGGTCATGTCCTCGAGGATTTCCCGGGCCCATGTCTGCAACGGCACGCCATTGTCGCCGCGCATCAGCATCAGCGACGGATCGCGCCCATTGCGTGCCACCGCAAGCTGGCTCTGCTCCGTTTGTTCGAGTTCGACCGCATCGACTTGCGGGCTGTCCGCAAGCAGGCAATAGATGAGGAATGCCTCGAGAAATCGCAGCTGTGCCGCGGACACGCCGTTGGCGTCACAGGCGCTGACATCCAGCGCCCGCACCTCGACGTACTGGACACCGCCGCGCATCAACGCCTGAGTCGGTCTCTCGCCGCTGTGGGCAACGCGTTTCGGCCTTATCAGGCTGTAATACTCGTTCTCGATCTGGAGCAGGTTGGCATTGAGCTGACGATACTCCCCGTCGACCCGAACACCGATCTCCTGGTATGCGGGATAGGGTGTACTGACGGCATGTTTCAGCCCGCTGATGTACTCATCGAGGCGATTGACCGACAACCCGACGGTAGCCTGGCTTTTGTTTTTGTAACCGAGATCGCTCATCCGCAACGAAGTGGCATAAGGGGCATAACAGGTGTAGGCGTCAAAATCCTCGAGATCGGTCGGGCGGCCACCGAGAAATGACTTGCACAAAGCCGGCGAGGCACCGAACAGGTAAAGCGTCAGCCAGCCGAACCGATGAAAATTCCGCAGCAGTGCGAAGTAGGATGCGTCGATAAACTCCTGCGAGCTGCGCCGGTCACCGCGTATTTCCTGGTACACCGGCCAGAAGCCCTCGGGCAACGAATAGTTGAAATGCACACCGGCGATCGCCTGCATGACCCGGCCATATCGATAACTCAGACCGCGCCGATA
>PKUM01000019.1 GCA_002868855.1 Chromatiales bacterium
CCCAACACGATCGATTATTGGGGCCCGACGGGCATGATTTTCTATCGCAACCAGCAGCTGCGTTATACGTTCGCGATGGGCGAGGACGAGTTCGCCATTTCCATCGAGGAACCGAGTACCGCCCTGACGGTCGGCCGTTTCCGCGATGAGGACAGTTGCGATTTGCCCGGATCACCGGAAAACAACTGTGGGTCGACGGCCAACGAGATATTCCAGAACAAAAACGATGTTCCGGACCTGACGGCGCGCTACCGTGACAACACCGACTGGGGTCACTGGCAGCTCGCCGGCATCGTGCGCAAGCTCGGCTACGAACGGCTCGACAACGGTAAAAGCGACTACGAGGTCGGCTACGGGTTCAATGCCAGCACCGTCATCAACATGTTCGAACGCGACAAGCTGAAATTGCAGCTCGCCTATGGCGAGGGTATCGGCAACTACTTCAACGACGGTGGTCTCGATATTGCGCCGGACAGTTCCGACATCGACAATGCCGACGCGACGGCGGTGACAATCCTCGGCATCGTTGCCTACTACGATCATTACTGGAACGACCGCTGGTCGAGCACGATCGGCTGGAGCATGACCGACCTCGATGACGAGGACGGCCAGGCCGGCGACGAATTCAAAAGGGGCCAGATCGCCTCCACGAATTTGCTGTACTACCCGACCAAGAACGTCTACACCGGACTCGAGTTCAGCTGGGGACAACGCGAGGACGTCGACGGCAATGACGGCGATGACTATCGCATCCAGTATTCACTGCATGTGAATTTTTCGCTCAAGGACATGTAACAACGAGAACTTGCCATTGCGCACTGTCCGGTCTGGTCCGGCCGGGCAGTGTGCTGCACTGCCGCTCCCCCTGGAAATTTCGCTCGCCAGAGCCTGATTGAAAAACCGCTGCGGACGGACATCGCTCAGTTGCCGACCGGCAACGTCAGAAGCGGCGCCGCTACCCGAACTTCACTGGACTGCAGCGCATAGATCTGGCCCAGCATCGAAAAGGTCGATTTTGAATCGAGATCCGAATCGTCGATGTAAAACCAGTGGCCGCGATAGGCGACCGCGACGGCAGCATTGTCCGGTCGTTCGCTACTGCTGCGTATTCGCATCAGGCCTTCGGTGACCGTCCCCCAGTCGAACGGCTGTCCGTCGTCGCCGACGGTGGCGGTCACCCGTCCCGCCGCGATATCGGCCTCCGGTACCTCGACGGCATGGGAAAGGAAGTACATGACACCCTGAAACGAACGCGTGCGGATGCTGAGGGTGCGGCCATCGCGCCGGTCCAGCGTATTCTCGAGAGAATAGACCCGCCGGTTCGGGTCGAGCTGTAGCAGTTCGACCAGTTTCTTGTACTGGTCGAGTTCGACGGCCTCCGGACGAAAGCGGATGACCGATCGCTCCTCACCGGATGTACGAGCGCCTGCGAACATGTCCAGTTCCAGGAGTTCCTGCAGCAGGATTGCGGCCCGCTCGAAGTCTTCAAAAACCGGTGCGTGGTCGGGTGTCGGGCCATCGGCCGATGTCGCGTTTCTGAGATCGTTCATTCTCTCGACACAGACCCGGAATACCCGCTCGGAACTCCAGCCGGATCCGTCCAGCAGCACCAGCGTGTCGAGCGAAATCCGGGTCAGGAGTTTCTCAACGAACTCCTTGCCCTGCAGCGGCTGGTAAGTCACCGTCGGTTTTTCTTCGATCAGGATGCGGCCGTCGATGACACTGTTTTCGCGGGCCAGCGACTGGTAGCCATAGGCCGCTCCGGCGGACGCGCCGAAACTGAACTGCGTAGTCACCGACGCCGCCTCGAGGAACATCAGCCGGTCGCGGTAGCGCAACCGCACCAGGTTCAGCAGTAACTGTTCGTCGTCGGTTTCGAGAATCGCTGTGTTGTAGTCGGTGCGGCTTGCTTCGATCGCCCGCGGACCGGGGTTCTGGCAACCGCCCAGCACCAGGAGCATGAATGCCAGGAGGGGCATGGCTGCGGACGGGCGCTGCGGCATTGCGATCTGGATCATCCCGAACATGATGATGGACCCTCCGTTGCAGTCGTTGCAGTCGTTGCAGTCGTTGCAGCGTCGACGCTACGAAACCACTGCTGTCGTTAACCAGCGACCGCTTCGAAATTACGCAGCAATACCATTGCAGTCAACCTGTGTATGGGTGCAGATTTTTTCTTCCCGCCCGTTTCGAACTTGTGCCTTCAAGTCAACGCCGTTGGCATGCTGCAGAGAATTCGGGCCGGTCTTCGAGCGGTGACAAGCGCATCTGTTGCGAGAATCGATCGTTAAGATCAACGCGAATGTTTGCCGCTGCCCTGATTTTTTGTTGCGCCTGATTCCAGCGGCAGGCCGATGAGCTGGCCGTTGCCGCGCCGCGCTTTCGCCAGCTCGGCCATGCCCGGTTGCGACCACAACTCGTGATAGCGCGGATCGCTGAGTAACCACTCGGGGTAGGTGTGGGAGTCGCGGTAATACGGCATCATTGCAAAAGGGCTCATAAACATCCGGTTTTGCCGGTACATTTCGAACAAATATTCCATCATGAGGTCTTCGGGGAGTACCGATGCCAGCAATGGTCCGGCCAACCCGATGAACGGTGCCGCTTCGATCAGCTCGTCCAGGTCCATCCCCTCGACCGGCGTCTCGGCGGCATCTCCCAGGCTTGTCGCTATCCACCAGGTAAACACACGCAACTCCGGCGCGATGCGCTCGGGCGGCTGATCGAGGTATTCCTCGATAGAGGGGCCCAGGTATTCCATCCACGCCCGGGCGCGCTCACGGTCTCCTGCAACGATCGCTGCGGACGATCCGAAAAAAGACACTAACCCGGGCATGCATTCGGTCTCGAAACACCTATCAAAAAACAGAAAAGCCTCATCGTCCCGCCCGATTCCGATCAGAAACAGCGCGCGACCCCGCTGAACGGTGAGATTCAGCGGATCCAGGGCGACGGCACGGTCGAACGCGAGCTTTGCCGCGGCGACGTTGCCGATCAGGCTCCAGAAGTACCCCGCCGAGTAGTGGCTTTCGGCGCGGTTCGGCGCCAATTCCAGCGATCGTTCGAGGTGACGACGCGCGGCCTCCAGGCGAAGGAGGATACGGCCCATCCACGAAACCAACCCCGCATGCGCAGCCGCATTATCCGGGTCAAGATCAAGCGCCTTTTCCAGCGCGGCCTCTCCCTGGCGCAGGAACTCGTCGTGTGAAAGACTGAGGGTGTCGTTGTCGCTGAACGCAAAAACGTTGCCGATGGCCGACCACGCATCGGCGAAGTCCGGCGCGATCTCCGCCGCCAGGCGGAACGCGGCCAGCGCCGCTTTACGATTATCGGGCGGGTTATCGCGCTCGCCCCACAGGGCCAGCCCGCGCAGGTACTGCTCGTAGGCCTGGGGGTCGACGTTGCCACGCTCGGCGCGTCCGGCGCCGCCGCCAACGCCAAGCCGGACTTCGAGCGCCCGGCTTAATTGGCGCACGATGTCGTCCTGGATAGCGAAAACGTCGGTCAAGGTGCGATCGTAGGTTTCAGACCACAGGTGAAATCCGTCATCCACCCGGATCAACTGAGCGGTCACGCGCAAGCGTTCGCCGGAGCGACGAACCGAACCTTCCAGTACGTGTGCGACGTCCAGCTTTTCGCCTATCTCACGCAAGTCGACATTCTCGTCCTCGAATGCGAATGCTGAGGTTCTTGCCGCCACTTTGAGTCCTGGAAACTGGGTCAGTGCGTTCAGCAACTCCTCGGCAATTCCCTTGCCGAAATACACGTCGCTCGCGTCCTCGGAGAGCGCCTCGAATGGCAGCACCGCGATCGAGGCCTGAACGGATTCGTGTCGCGGCGTTTCAGGTTCACCCGGCTCCGAAGTCCGCATTTCCAGCGGTCCACTCCGATCGGGTGCTGAGGTCGGCAAAAACGTCGAAACGGCGAACAGCGCGATGGCGAGAAGCAGCAGCACGCTGACGGCAATGTTTAGCCGTTGGCCGGTTTGCTGCGCGAGGCCCGGGTCTGCGCTCTGACCGGGGTCGCGGCGCAAGCCGTCCGGGGTCAGTTCGTAAATCCACGCCAGGACCAACGCGACGGGGAAACCCAGCGCCAGTATCGCAAAGACCAGCCGCAGACCCCAGTCGGGCACGCCCAGCAACTGCAGCAGTACATCGCCCGCCTGCAACAGCAGCCACGACAGGACGACGTAGCCAATCGCAACGCGAATGACGTTGCGGCGCTTGAGTTCGGCAATTAGCGACATCCCGACCCCGGGGGTGACTCGTCCAGGCTCAGCCTAACCGATCGTGGCAGCGGAAGGAATTTGCCAGGCCAACCCATGGCGCCGCGCTGATATTGTTCGGGACCACGTCCGAGGTCTGAAGGACCAGCCATGAAGCCACCACTTAGCCGATCGCGACACGAAATACATGGCGAGGGTTGAGTTCGGCGAGCAATTTCATTGTTAGCGGATGCACGCTTGCCGTTCGAATATCATCGGCTGTCTCGAATGCATTATCGAACCGCGCGTGATTCGTCCCGGGCCCCATCGAGGTTAGACTGTCTCTGGCATGGCAACCTGCAGGGAGACTCATGACACAACAGAATCAGATCGACGACGCGACTGAACTCAATGCCCCGCGGAATGGTTACAAGGTTCTATTCGTTGCGCTACTGGCGCTATGGCTCGTGGCGCCGTTTGCGCGTCAGCTCGGTGCGGACCGGGGTTTCGAGCTGGTGTTGCTGACACTGTTGCTTATGGCGGCCGGATACGCAACTTCGAATGAGGTAAAGCGGTTCCGGGTTATCATCGTGCTGGGCGTCCTGGTGGGCGCGCTGACATGGATCGATTACTTTCCGATTATCGATCTCTATCCACAACTGCCATCGCTAGTCGCAGGTGTCGTGTTCTTTATGTTCGTTGCGTACGTACTACTTACCGACATTCTGTCCAAGCAGAGCCATGTCGATATGGCCCTCATTTATGGTGCGTTGTCGGTCTACCTGCTTATCGGTATCGCTTTTGCGTGGCTATACGGGGCTATTTACCTAGTTCATCCTGATAGTTTCTCGGGTATCACGGCGCAGGATTCCCATTCGCCCTCTCTCGTCTATTTCAGTTTCGTCACGCTGACCACGCTCGGCTACGGCGACATTTCGCCAAACAATCAGTTGGTCGGCTCTATGGCAACGCTGGAAGCAATCATCGGCCAGGTGTATCTGACCGTATTGGTGGCGCGGCTGGTCGGGATGCAGATATCGCAATCACCCGACTGATACGGACCGCTATACAGGCGCAGCTAAGCTCGTGGGCAATCATCGCGGATACACCATCGTTACCTGCCAAGGCATTTCCCCGAACCCCTACCGCAACCGGAATTGGCGCAGTTGCCAGAAGATGGAAAGATGCAATACCGGCACTTCGCGAACGATGAAAATTATTGTTTTTCGCGTCGATAACGATCGATAGGGGTTCGCCGCAAATTGCGAGCATAATGGCGCGAATTCGCGTTTCGCTCGGGGAACCGGCGTGGCGACGGATTATGCCTTAAGCGGCCCCGGACGGTTTCCGCATGATTGCCGACGCACTTTCGACGAAGCGCCGTCGCGATCGCCCTGCCACCGGCCCGGGCGCATCGGTGGCTACATCTTGTCCTCTATTGGCAGATGGGCGAAAAACCAGTCCTCGATTCTTTGCATCCATGACGCGGCCGGTTGTGAGCGCAGTACGGTGTCGTCGGATATCCACACAACCTTGCCGTCGGCATCGAACTGCAGCCGCCAGGCATTGCGCTCGGCGAAGTCCGGATCGAACGCTGTTCTGACCGCCGCATTGAGTTCCTCGCTGACCACCAACAGGCCCATCTCGGTATTGATGCGAAGCGAGCGCGGGTCGAGGTTGGCGCTGCCGATAAACACCTTGTCGCGGTCGAATACGATGGCCTTGGCATGTAGCGCAATCGATTTGCCTTCAACCGGCGGAAACATGTGTACGTAACGGTCGCGGGCGTCGATGCGCACCTCGTGCAGCTGCGCACCGTCGCCCAGCATCTCGTTGATGTGATTGCGGTAGGAGCTGTGCGCGGCGAGGTGATTGTTGGAGCGGATGGAGTTGGTCAGAATGCGCACGTTGACACCGCGCGCGACGGCGCGCGCCACCGCGCCCTCGAGCCGTGGCGTCGGGATAAGGTAGGCCGACAGGATGAGAACCTCTTCCTCCGCCTTATCGAACAGGTCGATAAGCGCATTGGCCAGCTCGATCGGCGGCGTATCGACCGGGTTTCCCACCGGTGGCGCGTCCACATACAGTGTCGGCGTGCCCGGCAACGCGCCGCGCACCAGTGCCTGCCAGCGCCGCTGCAGCAAATCCGCCGTCGGCTCGTTGTGAATCCGAAGGTCCGGCTCCTTGACGGTTGCCGCGTCGTCGAGAGCGGCGTAAGAGGGGCTCAGGTGCGAGAGCATCTCGATCGGGAACGACCACTCGTCGTTCCAGTAGTCGTCGAACGACGCCGCAATATCCTGCACGATCGGTCCGCCGACCAGTAGCTCCATGTCACGAAAGTTGGTTTGCTCATGCAGACCGAAATACTCGTCGGCCAAATTGCGCCCGCCGACTATCGCTACCCTGTTGTCGGCGACAAGGGCCTTGTTGTGCATGCGATGGTCGAGACGGTGGAACTCTGCGAGATTGAGCAGTTGTCGCGTAACGAGGCTGTCGGCCCTGCGCTTGAACGGATTGAAAACCCGGTACTCGATATTCGGATGTTCTTCGAGGGCCAGCAGCATCTGCTCTTCGGATGCGAGAAAAGTGTCGTCGACCAGCAAGCGGACCGTCACACCCCGGCGAGCCGCTGCCATCAGGTGTGAAAGGATCATCGACCCGGTAGTGTCGAATTTCCACAGGAAAGTCTGCAGGTCGAGGCTTTCCGTGGCACTGTCGATCATCAGCAGACGCCAGTCGAGTGCGGCCGGGCCGCTGTCCAGCAGCACTTGCCAGTTGTCCGTGCGGATCTCGTCCAGCGATTGCCACAGCGGAGCATCGCTCGGCGCGGCGGTGTATTCATCGGGCAGGTCGACCGGCTCCAGCGAGGCGCATGCTCCAGCCAGCACGGAAAGCGCAAGTACCACGAATCGTCTTATTTTCGCGCTCACGCGTTTTCCGATGATCATCTTTCACGAAATCCCGGTTGACCGCTGCGATCGGCAACGGGGGCAACGCTGGTCTCAGGCCGTGACTGGCGCCACTCCAGAACCGCCACGGTCAACGCCGGCAGCATCGTCAACGAAACGACGGCGGCACCGAGTATGCCGAACAACACGATCGCGCCGACGCCGCGATAGAGTTCAGTGCCGGCGCCG
>PKUM01000160.1 GCA_002868855.1 Chromatiales bacterium
CGAGCGCCGACCACACAGCTCACAAAACTACATCACGCCGGAAATGGCGTATTTTGGATTACGAGAAATGCGGAGAGCCTAACAGGCCCAGTGGCCAATGAACTGGGGCATTTCACCTTTACTTCCTCAGTCTCACAACATCCGATTGGACTTCGGCTGGATTGCCCAGGATGCGTTCAATGATGTTCGTATTGATGGCATAGAGGCTGTTGCCGAAACCGGTGATCGTCGTGGCGACGTTCAACGGATTGATTTCACCCTCGCCCGGAATATTTTCGATGAACAAGCCTTCGCTGAGGTCTCCCCGGAGTTGGACCACAGCGATCTTGTCGGAGAAGTTCTGCATAATGTAAAGAGTTCGGCCGTCCAGGTAGAGCCCGTCGCCGTTCGGAAACAGTAGTTCAGTGCCGTCGATTTCGATGGGAGATGCCTCACCGCTTGCCGTGTCCACCCGGTAAAGCACTCCGGTGGCAATATTCACGATCACGAGTTGTCTGCCGTCAAATTCTCCGACGAGACCGTTGGCGTTGAAACCCTCCACCATATTGAAGCCAGGCATGGGGATCTTTTCGACCACAGGGGTCAAGGGAAGGAGTCCGCCCTTCTCAAGGACTACCTTGTACAGGTCGGGATTGAACGAGTCCGTGCAATACACGCCCCTCTTGGTGACCAGACAATCGTTGATGGTAATGCCAGTGCCATCGCCGAACGTAATCTCCCTGATGATGTCGCCGCTGCTGGCGTCATAGACGGTGACCCCTTGACCGGTAAAAGTAAAATTTCCGCTGGCGTCGCCGGAGCCGAAGCCTGTCGCGGCGTAGAGATAATCGGTGCGAGGGTCGTAGGATAAGCCGCTGACCGATTTGCCTGTCGGCGGGGACAGAATAGCGCCTTCTCCAGTGCTCAGGTTCCCCTTGTAGATGGCGCCAGCGAACTCGGACGGCTCATGAGGAATTCCGAAAAACGCCTCGCCGAAAAGGCTGGAAAGGGAATTGGCGCCTACAAAGAATTCGTGCCCCTTGCCCAGTTCGATGCCCTCCCCCTCGAATCCTTTGGGAATCTCGATGGTTTCGGGCCAGTTCTGCTGCGCCGCAGCTCCCATTGAGAGAGTGCAAAATACAACCGCGAGTGTACTTGTGAGCAACCCTTTTAGTTTTATTCGAGTCATGATGATCCCCTGTGTGGAAGACAAGAAACGCCGCGACATCGTGCAATACCGAAGCGGTGCTTTCGGTAGCCCGGCGATCCTGGGGTCCTTAGGGGAGTCATCTCAGACTTCTCGGAGGAAGCGAGGGCCCGTGGCCTTGCGTCACTGGCTTTGGCCAGTTATGCCTTTATCGTTCGATCCACACTGCGCCCATATCCAACCAGTGTCGAGAGAAATGCAAATGATTTCTATTATTAACTAATGATCAATAGGTTGAGGGTCAAAACATCTGGTTCAGCCAATTGCGTAATCGGAGAAATGCGCTTGTCGCGAGAAACTGAGTGTGAGCGCTGTATGTCGCCTCTGGGTCATTAGAAGCCATCTGGTATATCCGGAAAGCGGCCGTTCGACCGGCTGGTGTTGGGGGTTAAACGGACCTCGCCATTCGCCGAAATTAGCCGTTTGTGAGCTGCAGGTTTTCTCCGTTGCCGACGGGCGATCTCCTACACCTTTAATTACCAGAAACCACCAAAATGCGCCGCGGCCGGTAACTACTCGACCGTCACCGACTTGGCCAGGTTGCGCGGCTGATCCACATCCGTGCCTTTC
Source organism: Chromatiales bacterium (assembly GCA_002868855.1). Taxonomy (GTDB): domain Bacteria; phylum Pseudomonadota; class Gammaproteobacteria; order Steroidobacterales; family BM003; genus BM003. The sequence goes on from PKUM01000160.1 coordinate 1,757, forward strand.
AGTACTGCGACGTGGTAGGCAAGCAGCTGCAGCGGCAGGGTATAGATGATCGGCGACTGAAATGCCTCCACCGAGTCAGGCATAGCAAGTACCCGCGTGCCGTTTTCGTCGCCGATGTTGACGTTGGGGTCGGCGAAGACGTAGAGCTGACCGCCACGCGCCTTGACTTCCTGCAGGTTCGATTTCAGTTTTTCAAGCAACTGGTCATTGGGTGCGACAGCGATGATCGGCATGTCCGCATCGACCAGCGCGAGCGGGCCGTGTTTCAACTCGCCGGCGGCATACGCCTCGGCATGAATGTAGGAGATTTCCTTCAGCTTCAGCGCGCCTTCCAGCGCGATCGGGTAGTGAATGCCACGTCCGAGAAACAATGCATGTTCCTTGTCGGCGAAATCCTCGGCCAGTTCGCGAATCGCATCGTTGCTCGCAAGCGCCCTCTCGACCAGCCCGGGCACGGCTTCGAGCTGGCGGGTGAGCTCTCGTTCGCGTTCCTCCGCCATGCCGTGATGACGCGCCAGCAACAAAGTCAACATCGACAGCGCCGCGAGTTGCGTCGTGAATGCCTTGGTCGAGGCAACCCCGATTTCCGGTCCGGCCCGGGTCATCAACGCGAGGTCCGATTCCCTGACCAGCGAACTCTCCGGGACATTACAGACCGACAACGTTCCGAGATAACCCAGCGTCTGCGCGCGGCGCAACGCCGCCAGCGTATCCGCGGTCTCACCGGACTGCGAAATCGTTACAAACAGCGTGTTGCGCCCGACGACCGGCGAGCGATAGCGATACTCGCTGGCAATTTCGACCCGGCATGGAATACCGCACATTTCCTCGATGACATAGCGCGCCACCAGGCCGGCATGGAAACTGGTACCGCAGGCGACAATATGTACCGCCTCGACTTTGTCGAGGAGGATGTCGGCACGCGGCCCCAGTACGGCCGACAGAACCCTGCCGCCGGCAATACGCTCCTCAAGCGTGTTTGCGATGGCCACCGGCTGCTCGTAGATCTCCTTGAGCATGTAGTGCCGAAATTCGCCGCGCTCGACCGCGTCGGCGGCCAGTTCGCTCTCGCGCACCGGGCGCTCAACCGTCTCGCCACTTGCATCGTAAATCGTCACGCCGGCGCGACGGACATGGGCAATATCGCCTTCTTCGAGAAAGATGAACCGGCGGGTAACCGGCAACAATGCCGAGACATCCGAGGCAACGAAGTTCTCGCCGATACCGACCCCGATTACCGCCGGCGCGCCGGCACGCGCGATGACCAGCTCGTCGCTGTTCTTCTCGCTCAGCACCGCCAGGGCATAGGCGCCCTCCAGTTCGGCCACGGTCTTCCGCACGGCATCGACGAACTCGCAGCCGCGCGCAAGGTGATAGTGGATCCGGTGGGCAATGACTTCGGTGTCGGTTTCGGATTCGAAAACGTAGCCGTCGTCTATCAGCGCGGCACGCAGTGGCTCGTGATTCTCGATGATGCCGTTGTGAACAATCGCCAGATCGCCGCCGAGCGACAAATGCGGATGCGCATTGCGTTCGCTCGGCTCACCATGAGTGGCCCAGCGCGTATGCGCGATGCCGCAGTGGCCAATCACCGGCGCCGAGTCCAGCGCGGCCTGCAATATGGCGACCTTGCCGAGCGTGCGCCGGCGGTCCAGCTTGCCGGCCTCGTCCAGTGCGGCGAGTCCGGCGGAGTCATAGCCACGGTACTCGAGACGGCGCAACCCTTCCATCAGCACCGGGATGACGTTTCTTTCTGCAACTGCTCCGACTATCCCGCACATAGGCCCAGACGCCCTCCATTGCGTTGTAGCGTTCCATTATCCAAAAACCCGGCCGCTCGCGGCAGCGATGCAGGTCTCATTTCCCTGTGCTGTCTTTCTTCGGCCGCTGCAAGTTGGGAATCGTGCGCGTGGGTGCCCGCGCGACGGTCAGTTCGCCGGCCGGGGCTCCCCGACTTATCACCGATCCGGCACCGATCGTCGCCCCGGCTCCGATATCTACCGGCGCAACCAGCATTACCCCGGAGCCGATGAAAGCACCGTCACCAATCTTCGTCTGGTGCTTGTTGACGCCATCGTAGTTGCAGGTAATCGTGCCGGCGCCGACATTCACCGTCTCACCGATAACGCTGTCGCCGACATAGGTGAGGTGATTGACTTTACTGCCCTGCCCAACCTGGCTCTTTTTGATCTCGACAAAGTTGCCGACTTTGACCGAGGCGGCGAGTTCGGTCCCCGGGCGGACCCGGGCAAACGGCCCGATTACGCAGCCCGTTCCGGCCTGGCTCGACTCGATCACACTGTTGTCGAGAACCTCGGTACCCGCGCCAAGATGGACGTCTTTCAGGCGGACGTTCGGTCCGATTCGAACGTCGTCACCCAGAACCACCTCACCCTCGAGAATGACGTTTACGTCGATAAAGACGTCACGCCCGCAGCGCACCGAACCGCGCACGTCGAGCCGCGCAGGGTCGGCGACGGTGACACCGTGCCGCATCAGATTGCGGGCTCGCCGCAGGCACAAGAGCCGCTCGGCCTGGGCCAGCTGCTCGCGATCGTTGATGCCGCGAACCTCGTCGGGGTTTCCGGTTTTCACCGCGGCGACCGGTACGTTCTCCGCCACAGCCATCGCGACGATATCGGTCAGGTAATACTCGCCCTGTGCATTGTCGGCGGTCAGGGCTCCGAGCCAGCGTCGCAGATGATCCGCGCGGGCTGCGATCAGGCCGGTATTGATCTCGTCGATCCTGCGTTCCAATTCGTTCGCATCGCGCTCCTCGACGATGCGCAGCAGTTGCCCGCTGCCGTCGCGCACGATCCGGCCGTAGCCTTGCGGGTCATCGACGACCACGGTCAGCACCGCCGCGCCGGCGCGCGCCGCCTCAATCAACGGCTGCAGCGATTCCGCGCGGATCAGCGGCACGTCGCCACACAACACCAGCACGATGTCATCGTCGCTGATGTGCGGTATCGCCTGGGCCACCGCATGCCCGGTGCCGAGTTGTTCCGCCTGCAGGACCCAGCTGACATCGCGCCCGGGGAAGGCCTCGACGACCCGCTCGCCGCCGAATCCATAGACGACATGTATCGCGCCGGCGTCAAGGCCGGCGGCAGTCTCAAGCACATGCCCGAGCATCGGGCTACCGGCCAGTGGCTGGAGCACCTTCGGCAATGCACTTTTCATTCGCGTTCCCTGGCCCGCAGCCAGAATCACGACACTAAGAGCCATGTGTCACTCCACCGAAATGGCGACGGCATTTCGCCACCGCAAAAGAGAGGCGATGATAGAACGGATTTGCCGGGCACGCTGTCGCGCGGGCGATAATGTCTGCCCGCCCGGAGGCTCGGCCGGCAGATTCAAGCACGACGCCTCGCGGCGCCATGGCTGCGGGTAGTGGGCGAATTCGAACGCCTCAGCGTTTGGCCTGGCGGCGCAGTTTTTCGAGCGTCTTGAGTTGCGCCGCGATGATCGCCAGCTCGCTTTGCGCAGTGGCGACATCGATATCGTCGGCTTGCTCGGACAGAGCCTCTTCGGCGCGACTCTTCGCCTCCAGCGCTGCGGCCTCGTCAAGATCCTTGGCGCGCAGCGCGGTATCGGCGAGTACCGTAACCATGAACGGCTGCACTTCCAGCGCGCCGCCGGTGACAAAGAAAAACTGCTCTTCGCCCTCCAAATCGCGGACCCGCACTTCACCCGGGCGCAGCGTCGTCAGCAACGGCGCGTGGTTGGGCGCAATGCCCATCTCGCCCATGATCGCGGGCGCAAAAACCATGGTTGCTTCGCCCGAGTAGATTTCGCCCTCGGCGCTGACAATGTCGACACGAATACTGTTCGCCATACTGATGCCTCCGGATCGGCCCAGATTTACTGCATGCTCTCGCCTTTGGCGACTGCTTCCTCAATCGGGCCCACCATGTAGAAGGCCTGCTCCGGCAGATGGTCGTACTCGCCGTTGATAATGCCTTTGAAGCCGCGGATCGTGTCGCCGAGATTCACGTATTTGCCCTCTGAGCCGGTGAACGTCTCGGCCACGAAGAACGGCTGTGACAGGAAGCGCTGGATTTTGCGGGCACGGGACACAGTGAGTTTGTCTTCCTCGCTCAACTCGTCCATACCCAGAATTGCGATGATGTCCTGCAACTCCTTGTAACGTTGCAGCGTTGCCTGCACCGCACGGGCGGTATCGTAATGGTCGTCGCCAATGATCAGCGGATCGAGCTGGCGGCTGGTGGAATCGAGAGGATCCACGGCCGGGTAGATGCCGAGCTCGGCGATCTGGCGTGACAACACCAGCGTCGCATCGAGGTGGGCGAATGTCGTTGCCGGCGACGGATCGGTAAGATCGTCGGCAGGGACGTAGACGGCCTGGAACGACGTGATCGATCCGGTCCGGGTAGAGGCAATACGCTCCTGCAACACACCCATTTCCTCGGCCAGCGTCGGCTGGTAACCCACCGCCGACGGCATGCGTCCGAGCAGTGCCGAGACCTCTGTACCAGCCAGCGTGTAACGGTAGATGTTGTCGATAAACATCAGCACGTCGCGGCCCTCGTCACGGAAATACTCGGCCATCGTCAGCCCGGTCAGACCAACGCGCAGACGGTTGCCCGGCGGTTCGTTCATCTGGCCGTAAACCAGCGCGACTTTATCCAGCACGCCCGATTCCGACATTTCGTGGTAGAAGTCGTTACCCTCGCGAGTTCGCTCACCAACACCGGCGAACACTGAATAACCCGAGTGCTCGATCGCGATATTGCGGATCAGCTCCATCAGCGTCACGGTCTTACCGACGCCGGCGCCGCCGAACAGTCCGACTTTACCGCCCTTGGCGATAGGCATGATCAGATCGATAACCTTGATGCCGGTCTCGAGTATCTCGACGGAGGTCGCCTGTTCCTCGTAGCTCGGAGCGCTGCGATGAATCGGCCAGCGAGCTTCGGTGGGAATCGGCCCCGCTTCGTCGATTGGCTCACCGAGTACGTCCATGATGCGGCCCAGCGTCGCGGTGCCTACCGGCACCTGGATCGGCTCGCCGGTATTGCGAACTTCCATACCGCGTTTCAGCCCTTCCGAAGAACCCATCGCAATGGCACGAACCACACCATCGCCCAGCTGCTGCTGGACCTCGAGCGTCAGCCCCTGCTCGTCCATCAGCAGCGCGTCATAGACGTTGGGCAACGCGTCTTTCGGGAACTCAACGTCCACCACCGCACCGATAATCTGTACTGTCTTTCCTAGGCTCATGCCAATTTCCTCGATGGTTCTCTGTGCAATGACTCGCCGGGTACTCAGACCGCGGCTGCGCCACTGACGATTTCTGCAATTTCCTGGGTGATCGCTGCCTGGCGGGCCTTGTTGTAGATCAGCTGCAGCTTGTCGATAAGATCGCCGGCGTTGTCCGTTGCGCTCTTCATCGCGACCATCCGCGAAGCCTGCTCACAGGCGTTGTTGTCCAGCGCCGCCCGGTATACCTGGCTCTCTACGTAACGCATCAGAATACCGTCCAGCAGCTC
>PKUM01000247.1 GCA_002868855.1 Chromatiales bacterium
CGCCAGTCCGTCCAACAAATGGCGTATCGAGGTCAGCGAGGGCGCCAATTCGCACGGCGAACTGATTTTCTATCTCTCCCCCGAGAGCGGAGATCCAATTGAAATACGCGTTGAGATCGATAACGGCACCAGTGAGAACAAGGTCGCGCGAAAGATACACGATGCTTTCCAGCGCGCGCTGCCCGGCGACGCCTACAATGTAGAGGTGGACGACGGCGAGGATGTGCTGGTGAAAAAGAGAAGCAAGGGTGAAAAATTCGATCTGACGCTCGCCAAATCGTCGGTCAAGAACGTCCGGATTCATATCGAGAAAGAGTGATAGAGCAACTCGCCGGGTATGGCGCATGGTCCGGGGCCGCGCGGCGTGGCGTCGCGCTCTGTCGGCCAGTTGTGCTGGCCTTGGTTCGAACCCCGGTGGGTTCGTCCACGCACCGGTCACCGGTAAACTCAAAAGGGCCCGCAAGGGGCCCTTTCGTATTTACTGGCGGAGAGGGTGGGATAGATTCGCTCGCGCCGCGAGCTCACCCTTCGGGCGGCCTGCGGCCGTCTGTCGCGCGGCTATGCCGCGCTCGGTTCGAACCCCGGTGGGTTCGTCCACACACGCTCTCGAGACAAAAAAAGGCCCCGCGAGGGGGCCTTTTCTTGTCTGGCGGAGAGGGTGGGATTCGAACCCACGGACGGGACTAGCCCGTCACTTGATTTCGAGTCAAGCCCGTTCGACCACTCCGGCACCTCTCCGGGCAAGGCGCGCATTGTAGTCGAGGCGTTCGCCGGGCGGCAAACGCGGGGTTTCTCGGACAGGGTCTGTTTGCAGCCGGCTGACAGGATCAGGCCGAGGAACTGCGCCTCCGCTTGCGCCTGGTCTTGAGCCGTTCGATCTCGCTTTCATAAGCCCGCGCAAATGCGTCGGAGAAGAATTGCGGTATGGCGCCGTCGCCGTTTTGTCCGACAAACTGGAAGAACTCCTCGTACAGCTCCCAGTACTTCATCTTGTTTGTCGCGCCCATCAGCGGGCCGCGTTTGAGGCCGCTGTCGAATCGCTCCTTGAGTTGTGCCGGGTCGAATCGTTCCAGCATATCCTCAACCGCAGATTGAATAGCGACCAGCATCGCCATCTCATGATGCTTTAGATCGGTGAAGCTCTGGCGCACGGATTCGACGCCGGGCAGATAGTGATCCTTGCCACGGAAAAGCAGCCCGCGCATCGCTTCATCGACGTCGGCGGAGAACTTGAGTGGGTTGAATTCGCCCGACTGTATGGTGGTTTGCGATACGCGGAAGCGTGTTTTGAGCTCGGCTCGGGTCTGCAATACCTCCATAACACCAACAATGAACTCGCGGATAATCTGTCCGGCGGTCTGCAACACCCTGTCCGACTGGGTCGCCGGAATGCTGGCCGGGTCCAGTCCGGCCGCCTGCAGTAGCTGGGCCAGGCTGTGGTCGTTTTTCGGTCCGCGATAAGTCCCGGAGGACGCGGCGCAACCTGTTGCGGTTTCTACTTCAGCCTTTTCCTGCTTCGGCGTACTTGCAGGGCGGCTCTGTGAAGCGGTTTTGGGTTTGGCCGCAGACGGCGTCACCGGTGCAGGCTTGCGCGCCCGCCTCTCTCGCTTGCGCGCCGCTGGCGGCTGGCTTTCCCTGGCTTCCTGCTCTTCCTTTTCCAACTCGAGTTCGAGCTCGGTCAGCTTTTGCGGCTGCAGATCAAACCCTGGCATCAACTCCATCGAGGGGTCTTGGTCGACAATATCGAGAACCGGCCGCTCGCCGGTAGCCGGCAAATGGATCATATTCCAGTCATCGCCCGGCGAGTCTGAGGCGGGTCCGACCTGGCCCCCCGGCGTGTCGCGCAGCCCGGCTTCCAGGTTGGTCTCAGTGTCGCCGCCCGCGTTGGCCTCGTCTTCGAGCACGGCCGTCACGCTGATCAGTTCGTCCTTTTCCTCGAGAGACATGTCTTCGGGCGCTTTGTCGCCCAATTCTTCGACGCTTGTGACGGTGACGGCGATTTCATAGGGGCCAAGACGGATGTTTTCACCGCCGCGCAAGCGACGGTATTTGCCACGCCCAAGCGGAGTCTGCGCATCGTCAACGAATACGCCGTTGGTGCTCGTATCGATGATGAAGAACGAGCCTTTCTGGAACTGAATAGACGCATGGCGGCCTGAGAGAAAACGTTCGGTATCCGGCAACACCCAGTCATTGCTGACGCTGCGGCCGATCGAACCGCCATGCACGGTAAACGACTTGACGCCCTCATCACCGAGGCTGGCGCGCTGATCGCTGATTATCTCCAGCGTAAGATTCATCTTTGAACAACCCCATTGCAGACCATTGGTAGAGTGCAGTGAAATGCGCAGATTTACAAGGACTTATCCGTGCCTCTGGAGAGATTTTTTGGTTGCCCGAGGGGCGACCCCGATCCAGGTCGCCGCGGAGTCTGTTGTTTCGCCGGCCAGTGCTGCGATACGGGCAGATGGCGCTGGCGAGGCGCGGATTGCGCGGCGTGCCCCGAGACGTTCGCGCGGCTGATTCGCGACCGGATGTTGACATTCGGCAGAAATACACCATGCTTGGGCGGACAAGTTCGCGTTCGGGTTGGAGTCGGATTTTTGCTGCAGTGCGGCACTGGTTGACGCGAAAATTACAAAAACGATAACGAAAATTCTAATAAAGAGCGCGAAACAAAATTCATGAGCTCTATCGATCTGGAAGCGTTACTAGCGCCGGTCTCGGAGGAATCGCCCTCAGGCGCGGATCTGGAATACGATCCGGCGTTCGGTGAACTTGAACGAACCGCGCAGGGCAAGCCCGAGCAGGTCATGGGCGACGATGTGATCGAGGCGGAGGACCCGGACTGGCGCGCGGTTCGCGACCAGGCCATTGCGCTGTTAGGGCAAACCAAGGACCTGCGTGTGGCCGTTCATCTCACCCAGTCCGCAATGAAATTCGAAGAGCTGGACGGGCTTGCGGGCGGCATGGAATTGATTCACGGTCTTGTCGAGAACTTCTGGGACGATCTGTACCCGCAACTCGACGCGGAAGACAACAACGATCCGACGATGCGGGTCAATAGCCTGCTCGGGTTGTCCGACCGCGACGGTTTCCTGGCGCGGTTACTCGGCATTCCACTGGTCAAATCGAGGGCCGCGGGCATTTTCAGCCTGCGTGACGTCAAGATTGCAAAGGGCGAACTGTCACCGCCGGCAGACTCGGAGGCCGCCCCGGCCGAGCAGTCCCTTATCGATGCGGCATTCATGAATGCGGACCTCGATGAGATACAGGCCTCTGCCGAAGCGGTCGAGCGCGCTATCGCGGCATTGGCGGCGACAGAGTCATTTTTCGTTGAGAAGGTGGGCGCGGTCGATGCGCCGGATTTCGGTGAGTTGCCGGCAGATCTCAAGGCAATGAAAGCAGTTTACGACAACGCGCTGGTCAGGCGCGGGGTCGGTGTCGCCGAGGCCGAGACCTCGGACGAAGGCGGTCAGCCGGGTGCTGCGCCGATCAGTGGCGAGATTTCAAACAGGGCTGATGCGATCCGCATGCTGGACAAGATCTGCGACTTTTTCGAACAAACGGAACCGTCCAGTCCGGTGCCAATGCTGCTGCGGCGGGCGAAACGCCTGGTGTCGAAAGATTTTCTGGAGATCCTGCGGGAACTGACTCCCGATGCGGTCGACCAGGCAAAAGCGATCGGTGGCGTCAAGGATGACGGTACCGGTGACAAGAGCGGCGGTGGCTCCTGGTAGGCGCCGCAGCAGGAATCCGAGAATCGACTATTCTTTGAAAACAAGTGGTGATAGCCGCCGCGTCTGTCCCGACCGTCGGGTTGGGCCGCGTGGTATGTATCGATAGTACTCAGGAGATCAGTGTGGCCAAGAAAAGTAGTCAGAAATTTATTGCGCGCAACCGTGCGCCGCGCGTGCAGATCGAGTACGACGTGGAAGTTTACGGCGCTGAAAAAAAGGTCCAGGTGCCATTCGTTATGGGTGTGCTCGCTGATCTGTCCGGAAAACCGGAAGATCCGCTCGAGTCGGTCGATGAGCGTAAATTTCTCGAGATCGACGTCGATAATTTCGACAGCCGCCTGAAAGCGATGAAACCGCGGGTCAATTTTGCGGTCCCCAATACACTGACCGGCGAAGGCAATCTCAACATCGACATTACCTTCGAAAGCATGGAGGACTTCTCGCCGGCCGCGGTGGCGCGAAAAGTCGGCGCCTTGAACAAGTTGCTCCAGGCGCGCTCGCAGCTGGCCAACCTTGTCACCTATATGGATGGCAAGTCGGGTGCGGAGGAACTGATCGCAAAGGCGCTTGGCGATTCTGCATTGCTGCAATCGCTGGCTTCGGCGCCGGCCCCCGACAGTGACGAACAAGAAGAAGCTAAGGAGTAAATTCGATGGCAGATGCGAAGTCTGAAGAGCTCGCGCAACAACAGGGCGAGACGATCGAGGCGGGCGATTTCGCTGCGCTTTTGGAAAAAGAATTCAAGCCGAAATCCGACCGCGCCAAGGAAGAGGTGCAGTCGGCGGTGCATACCCTGGCGGAACAGGTTCTGCAGGGTGAGGCTTTACTGGCCGACGATGTCGTTGGCACGATCAATGCGATCATCGCCGAGATCGATGCCAAGCTGACCGAGCAGGTCAACCAGATCATGCACAACGAGGATTTCCAGAAACTCGAGGGCGCATGGCGCGGTCTGCATCACCTGGTCAACAACACCGAAACCGACGAGATGCTCAAGATCCGTGTGATGAACATCTCGAAGAAGGAAGTCGGCAAGACGATCAAGAAATACAAGGGCACTGCCTGGGACCAGAGTCCGCTGTTCAAAAAGCTGTACGAGGAAGAGTATGGCCAGCTTGGTGGCGAACCCTACGGCTGCCTGGTCGGCGACTATCACTTCGATCACAGTCCGCAGGACGTGGAAATCCTCGGCGGTATGGCACAGATCGCCGCGGCGTCGCATGCGCCGTTTATTACCGGGGCCCAGTCCTCGCTGATGGGTATGGACTCCTGGCAGGAGCTTAGCAATCCGCGCGACCTGGCCAAGATCTTCTCAACGCCCGAGTACGCCGCGTGGCGCTCGCTGCGTGAGTCCGAGGACGCAAAGTATCTCGGCCTCGCCATGCCGCGTTTTCTCGCCCGGCTGCCGTACGGCTCGAAGACCGATCCGGTCGAGGATTTCGATTTCGAAGAGGATGCCGAGGGCGCCGATTCCAGCAAATACACCTGGGCCAATTCCGCCTATGCGATGGCGGTGAACATCAACCGGGCGTTCAAGGAATACGGCTGGTGTTCGCGCATCCGCGGCGTCGAATCTGGCGGTGCGGTTGACGGACTGCCGGTGCACACGTTCCCGTCGGACGATGGTGGCGTTGACATGAAATGCCCGACCGAGATTGCAATCAGCGATCGGCGCGAGGCCGAGCTTGCCGGGAGCGGGCTGATGCCGCTGATTCATCGCAAGAACAGCGACATCGCGGCATTTATCGGCGCCCAGTCGCTGAACAAGCCGGCGGAGTTCGACGACCCGGATGCGACAGCCAACGCCAATTTGTCCGCGCGATTGCCGTATCTGTTTGCGTGTTGCCGTTTCGCTCATTACCTGAAATGCATGGTGCGCGACAAGGTTGGCAGCTTTACCAGCCGCAACGAAATGCAGCGTTATCTGCAGGAGTGGATCATGCAATACGTGACCGCCGACCCGGATAACGCAACCGAAATGCAAAAGTCGCGCAAGCCGCTGGCCGCGGCCGAGGTCGTCGTCGAGGAGGTGGAAGGCAATCCAGGCTACTACACTTCGAAGTTCTACCTCAGGCCGCACTACCAGCTTGAGGGGCTGACCGTGTCGCTGCGGCTGGTATCCAGGCTGCCGTCGGAGAAGTCCTGATTGCGGGTTGCGGAAGCCGGGTAACGTTTGACGATTTCGAGGAACGAGAGGGATCGGGCATCGGTGCATGTTGGCGCTGCGTTGCCCGGGTGAATAATCAGCCAGTGAGAAGAAAAGGAGAACCAGCATGGCTGTCGATATGTTTATGAAAATAGGCGATTTGAAAGGCGAGGCTCAGGATAAGTCACATAAGGACGAGATCGATGTGCTGGCGTGGAGCTGGGGCATGTCGCAGTCGGGCACGACCCACATGGGTAGCGGGTCTGGCGCCGGCAAGGTGGCGGTGCAGGATTTGTCCTTCACCAAGTACATCGATAAGTCATCGTGCAAGCTGCAACTCGCGGTGTGCAACGGGAAGCACTTCCCCGAGGCCCAGCTCACAGTGAGAAAAGCCGGCGAGAACCCGCTGGAATATGTGGTCATCAAGATGAAGGACGTGATCATCTCGAGCATTTCGACCGGTGGCAGCGGCGGCGAAGATCGGCTGACCGAGAATGTGACGCTGAATTTCGGTCAGTTTGCGTCCTATTACAAAGAACAGATGCCTGACGGCAGCACAGGGGCAGAAGACGACTGCTCCTGGGACATCGCTGCTAACGTGGCGATGTAGATCGCGGCCTTCAATCCGGGTCCGCATCAATTCCACCAGGGGCCCGGAATCCAACGAGGTCGGCCCGCCGCGGCACCAGGCGCGGCGGGTCGATACGCCTCAGACATAGCGTTGCTGGAGATTTCCGCATTTGACCACCGCAAAAGAGTTCCTGAAGGAAGGCAATCTGAATGCGGCGCTAGAGGCGCTGCAGGACGAGGTCCGGGCCAACCCCGCTGACGCAAAAAAACGTATTTTTCTTTTCCAGTTGCTGGCTGTGCTGGGCAACTGGGATCGGGCCCTGAACCAGCTCAATGTCGTTGCCGATCTCGATCCCGGCAGTCTCGCCATGGTGCAGACCTATCGCGAACTTCTGCGCTGCGAGGCGCTGCGCGAAGCGGTTTTCGAGGGCAGTCGTTCGCCGCTGGTATTCGGCGACCCTGAACGCTGGATTGCATTGGCGCTCGAAGCGCTGAAGCTCGACGCAAGCGGCAAGCACGATCAGGCCCAGGCGATGCGCGGCGAGGCCTATGAAGCGGCCGAGGTCAGCGCCGGGACAATCGCCGATGACGCTTTCGAGTGGGTCGCGGACGCCGACAGCCGGATCGGGCCATTTCTCGAAGCCATAGTCAATGGCAACTACTACTGGGTGCCGTTTTCGCGCATTCGCAGCATCACGCTGGAGCCACCGGAGGATCTTCGCGACCTGGTCTGGGCGCCCGCCCAATTCACCTGGGCCAACGGCGGCGAGACGGTCGGATTCATACCGTC
>PKUM01000061.1 GCA_002868855.1 Chromatiales bacterium
GAAACTGCTAGTGTGAGGCCCCCCATATCTGGTCATCGCGCGACAGCAAGCGCGTCGCGTGATGAATCGTTCGATTGCACGTGGCGGCATGTCTCTTCGCGGCGATCGTTTGACTTGAAAGATGTGCGAGTCGACGGATTGCCAGAGGACGAAACATCTTTCATCGCGGCTTCGACAGCCGAAATCGCGTGAAACAACTGCGCCTTCAGTTCGTTCGAAAGCAGTCCGTTGACTATGCCGTCGACGAACACCGGTTGCAGGCCTTCCAAAGCACCGGGCGATTGCTGCCAGGGTGAAAGTTCGGCAATCGCACGCAGAATGTCATCGCCGAGACTGAGCAATTCCGGCTGGATCTCCGTCGTCAGGTCGCGGAACTCCCGAGGTGCGGAATCCTCCTCCGTCCAGCGTTGAAACCAGTGAATCTGGATCTGCCTGGCCAGCTCTATCTGACGCTGCACTTTGGGGCGGACGGAGACCGGATCCAGACCGAATGCCGCCGCCCCCTGTGCGCGCGGATAGGTGATTTAAGGTACCCCACATCTTCGCGGCAACGCGTGGAATGGGCCTTATGTCAGCGGCGAAACCGTTCGGGCGGACTGAAACCGGTGGATGAGGGCAGATCGAGGTCTCAATGCTGGCGGAGCCGGTCTGCTCACTCGGCATTCAGGCCCCTGAATCTTCCCCTTTGCGCCGCAAATGTCGGCGCGCCCGGCCCCAAGGCAAGCGCAAGCCAGAACCTGCCCGTCGCGCCACGGTGGCGCGGGTAGCAGGGATGGCGAGCGGGTCAGAGCAACCGATCGTACTCGGGCGGCGCCCGGCTTGGATGTGGCGGATCGGCCGGTGCAGCATCACGACCCGGGCGCTCGAGAATCCGTTCTATGACCGCCGGATCCTCGATGCTCGCGATCACCCGTAGCTTCCCGCCGCAGCGCCGGCAGGTCTCAATGTCGACAAGGTGAATTGATGCGAAGCATCAGGAGAAGGCACCCTGGCGTCTGGCGAACACCCGTTTGAGGCGTTGTGCCCAGGTTAGCGCCCGTTGCCGGTCGGTGGCCGATGGCTCGCTGGGCTCTACCGCCTTGCCGGCAGCAGCCACGCGCGTTTTTGAAACAACCCGGGCCCGGTCCGGGCTCGCCGGCGCGAACACGCCGTGAAATCTCGTCAGGTGCGCACGGGGTCTTGGCACCAGCGCAACGAGCAGCGCGATAAAGTCTTCGGGCTCGACAAAATCGCCGGGAGCGATTTTGAACAGCCGAAGGCTGGTCCGGAGGACGGAGGGCAGGATGCCCGGAGTAACATCACGTGGGTGGTGCCGTCCCGATAGGGTGCGTTGACCGGGCACATCCCTGTGCCCGGCCCTTTGGGCGGCCTTCGGCCGTGCAAATTGGCAGTCCTGCCAATTTGTCAGCGTGCGGCGCACGTGACCGCTACCGGTGATCCATCCGCCTGAACCGGTCCGTTAAGGTCGGGAGAGTTTGATCATATCCAGCGGCTTGTTTCACATAGTGGCTGGATGGCTTGAAGCCCAACGTACTGTGTAGACGAACGCGTTCTGCGTGGGCTTGCCGGGCTGAATGATGAGCTCGAAGCCCAAAAGATCAGCAGAATTGGGTCGATGGACGGCATCATTCCGGGTATTGCGACGAATGACGAAGTGGTGCAACGCGCAGTGGACTGAATTTTCGACGCAGGGCGATGCGGAGTACAAGCTATCGGAGCCAAAAAAAGAACGGCCTTGGCGGGCCGTTCTGTTGCTTCATTCAACCTGGGCACCGATGTGCAGCGGCGCAATTTCTACATGGCGCTCTGCGATTCGTCCAGGCGAATCGGCACGTCCTTTTACTCCTTGAACTGCAGTTCCGTCGCAACCGACGCATGATCGGATGGCCACAGTCCATGACCCTTTGGCGGGGTCTTGTCTGACACGGACTCACCGAGCAGGCGGGCCTGTTTGACTTTCGACGGCATCGGGATCGAAAAAACCAGGTCAATTCGACTGGTCAAGTCCGACTTGTGATTACCGAGATCATCATCCTGGCAGCAACTGAAGCCCACGAGTGGCGCGCCTTGCCCGGTCGATGCGCCCGGTCGTATGGTCCAGGCGTCGGTAAATCCGACCCCCAGCAACTGCTGATATGGCGGTATGCCGAGGAACGCGGGAAGCGGCGACGGCACCGGAATTACTTCGTCGGTCGGTCCGGAGTTGAAGTCCCCGACCGCAAGAAGCCGCTCGCTAGGCGCAACGTATTGGGCAGCTTCCAGGGTTGCCAGCAGCTCCGCGGACTGCGCAGCCTGGAAAAAACGACCCTGAGGGCCGAACGAACCGAGCTTGGTTTCGAGGTGCGTGTTCGCAAACCTGTAGGACTTGCCATCCAGCACTACATCGATGCCTACAAATCCACGCTCGAACCGGACAAGGACAGGCATGCCCAGAATTTCAAGCGGCGCTTCGGCGGCCGCATCGAAGTTGCAGCCGTCCGCGGACGGACGAGAGCAGAGTTGCGGGTCGAGTGCGTTGAGGGCAGCGAAGTTCGTAACCGTGTATTGCAGTCCCGACCGGGCCAGGATGACATCGCGATCAACGACTCCAACGTAAATGGTCGTGGCGTCAAATGAGATCGGAATGCCCGGTAGCGGAATTGGCAGCCCGAGGCCGGCTGGAAGGTCGATGTTCACGACCGTTGCCGCTTCCTCGTACTGCCCGCCGAGCGCAGCCAGCGTGTCTGCGAGCTGGTCGGTAAATGCGCCCGAAATAGACTGGTGCTCACAACCTCGAAAATCCGCGGGGTTGGTGTCGACACAAGTGAATTTGTAAACCTCCTGCAGTCCCACCACTTCAGGTCCACGCTGGTCGATCAGGCGGGCAAGCGCCTGAACTCGCTCGGTTGGCAGGCTGGCGGCTCTATCCTGAAGCGCCTCGATTACGGCGGCGTTGAAGTCGTCTGAGTTCACCAGGCCGATCAAGTCCGTGCCAACGTACTGGTTTTGTGTCATCACATCGATCTTGTCCGCAACAGCGGAAGAGAGAGTCGCGAGCATTCCCAGGCCCGCGATAGAAATCATCAAGCGTTTCATTGTTTGCTCCTTTGATTCCTGTAATTCATAAGCGTCGTACGCCCGATTGCCCCTGGTCCGGGCCGGTTGAACGCCGCGACAATACTTGCGCCGGCAAACGTTCAATTATCAAGAGTCGGCTACTTATGAGTATAGGCAGTATAAACCGTCTGTTCGTTGGCTCGCAGCGGGAAGTCTCGCCTGATCCGCCCGGGCTAGCTCTCCCAGGTCGGCACTTCGAAAGCACTGGCCTCGGTTCCACGCTCGAAAAACGAATGCTTCGAGTCGTCGCTGAAATCGCTCCAGAACTCGTCCTCGAAAGCCATCTCGTGAATCACGAAGGTGCCTTCCCGCTGCTGTGCCTCAAGATATTCGCGGTACGCATCAAGTGGCTCCGGGCCGAACTGCTGATAGATAACGCGGCCGCCATACTCACGGTAAAGCGCCTTATTGATCTTCCACTGACGGATCATCGAACGCCCCATGTCCCGGCGCATCGCGTCGACCTGCGCAGCCTCGGCGGGCGTCAGTTCGGCCTCCGCTGCGAGCCCTTTCTCCTTCACGCCACGCTTCATATTGTCGATGAAAGTCGCAATCTCTTCTTCCGTGGCTTTGATGCCGTTTTGCTCCGCGTACTGGTCGAAAAGTCGCGACAGGATAATCTCCTGCATCTCGCCGACGTCGGTGATCGGCGCCGCGAAAAGCGTGGCCACTATTGCAGCGGCTAACGCTAAACCTCGCAGGACGTCACCCACCCTCTATGAGTGCCCGCGGCACCTCATAAACCTCGGCACCGTCGATCGTAACGATCCAGGTATCGCCATCGAGGCGCGCTTCCGCCTCGCGGTTGGTGGCGTTGACGTAGTCTTTCATAAAGTTGATCGTGAACTGCTCACCGCGCTGGTTCCGGATCACGACCGAGGCCTGGCCATCCTCCATGCGCAGCGCGCCGGCCGGGCAGCTGCCGTACTCGGCATCGCCGGCGGCGCGGCAACGCAACCGCGTGGTCGCATCGTAGTCCCTGGTAGAGAATGGCGCCGTCCAATTGTCATCGTCCGGTGGCTCGAGCGCCGCGGTGCTCCAGTACACGTACACACTCTCGTCCGGGAAACGGAAGATCAGTCCCTGGTCGCCGAGGCCGCTGTTACGGTACACA
Organism: Chromatiales bacterium; assembly: GCA_002868855.1. GTDB lineage: Bacteria > Pseudomonadota > Gammaproteobacteria > Steroidobacterales > BM003 > BM003. The sequence continues at coordinate 4,211 of PKUM01000061.1, forward strand.
TTGCGCCCGTCCTGGTCGCGGAAATTGCCGGGCGTATCCCCGACCGGAGATAAATCGTGGGTAACTCCGTCGTCCCGGGTAATCGTGACAAAGCCCTGGCGCTGGGAGAATGTGCACGGAATCATCTTGTCGGTGTGATCCTCACCCGCCGGGTAAATATCGCAGCGCGCCTTAGTGGAATCCGCAACGCCTGGCAGCGCCCATAAAAAGGCAATCACCGCGACACAGAGCGAAACCTTTTTCATCCCATGAACCTCCGCCAGAGGGCCGACGATATTCAACCACTATCCTGCCTGATCGCGCAATTGCCGCTGCTGCCAACCCGCGGCTAACCGGCAACCCCTGGGCGAGCGGACCGTGGGCGGGTAATCGACTCTTCGTTAATTGACTCCAACGCTCGCGACTCCGGGCGCGGCGAGCGGGAAGCCGACCGACGAAGGTGGACAATTAGGTAAACTGTCAGCGGATTTTTCCCAAGGGCACTAATCGATGCGGTGTGCAATGGCAGTCTTGCTGGTCCTCGCACTGGCGTACGTGGCGCCGGCGACGGCGCGCACCGTGACCGACTCCGCCGGGCGCAGTGTCGATATCCCTGCTGACGTGACTCGCGTCTATGCGGCCGGGCCCCCTGCTTCGATCCTGCTTTACGTGCTGGCGCCGGACCGGCTGACCGGGTGGCCAAGGCCGCCGCGTAGTGAGGAGCGCCCGTATATCGCGGCGCCCTACCGCGACCTTCCCGCGACCGGTCGTCTCACGGGGCGCGGCGACACCGCGAACCTGGAAGTCGTGCTGCGCGACCGCCCGGACCTGATCGTCGATTTCGGCTCCGTGCGCGATACCTATGTCTCGCTGGCCGACCGCGTGCAGGCCCAGACCGGTATTCCGTATTTGCTTATCGACGGCCGATTCGAAGCGACGCCCGCGGCGCTGCGGCTGATGGGAGAAGTGCTCGGTGTCGAGCCCAGGGCCGAGGCACTCGCACGCTATGTCGAATCCCTGTTTGCCGAACTCGATGCGGGGCTGGCGGAGATTCCCGTCGATGATCGGCCGCGGGTGTATTTCGCGCGCGGCCCCGATGGTCTTGAAACCGGGCTCAAGGGTTCGATCAATACCGAGATCATCGAACTGGCGGGCGGGCGTAACGTCGCCGATCCGGGCGACGCCGCGATTCGCCGGGGCATTACCGACGTATCGATTGAACAGGTTATCGTCGCCAACCCTGACACGATCATCACCTGGGATCGTAATTTCTACCAGTCCGTGTGGAACGATCCGTTGTGGTCGCAAATCCCTGCTCTGACAGAGGGGCGCGTTTGGCTCAGCCCGACCGCACCGTTTGGCTGGATCGACCGGCCGCCATCGCTGAACCGCGTGATCGGCCTGAAATGGTTGTCGGGGGTTTTCTTTCCCGAACGGTTCGCCTTCGACCTCGCGGCCGAGACAAGACATTTCTACAAACTTTTTTACCATGTCGATCTGAACGACGAAGATCTCGACAGGCTATTGCAATGGTCCCGCGGCAGGCCGGCGAATTGAAACCGGGCCTTGCACTGTCGCTGCTCGCACTCATAGTCGCAGTAATGGCCGCGGCGGCGGCGTTGGTCGGGCCGTATCCGATCTCCGGCGAGCAAATCGCCAGTGCGGTGCTCGGCCGGCTGGGAGGGCAACGCGATCCTTCGCTCGGCCAGGTGGAAACCATTCTGTTTTCGATCCGGCTCCCGCGGATTGGCGCCGCGCTGCTGGTCGGCGCGGCGCTGGCCGCCGCCGGCGCAGTGTACCAGGGGCTGTTTCGCAACCCGCTGGTGTCACCGGACATCCTCGGCGTTTCGACCGGCGCGGGTCTCGGTGCCGCGGCCGGGATTTTTCTTTCGTTGCCTGTTATCGCAATCCAGGGCATGGCGTTTGCGACCGGGCTCGCTACTGTCGGGCTGGTCTACGCGGTGGCTACCGCGGTCCGCGGTCACGAACCGACGCTGGTGCTGGTGCTGGCAGGCGTCGTATTGGGCGCACTCGCAGGTGCCTGTATTTCGCTGTTGAAAATTCTCGCCGATCCCTACGACCAATTACCGGCCATTACTTTCTGGCTACTCGGCAGCCTCGCCAGCATCCAGCCGGAGGACGTGATGACGGCCGCGCCGGCCGTGCTGCTTGGCCTGGTGCCGCTGGTGCTGCTGCGCTGGCGGATGAACCTGATGGCATTGGGCGATGAAGAAGCCGCTGCGCTCGGTATCGACCCGAAACGTCTGCGTACGCTTTTCGTTGCTGCCGCTACGCTGATGACGGCAAGTGTCGTTGCGATCTCGGGCGTGATCGGATGGGTCGGCCTGGTGATGCCGCATATCGCGCGCCTGGTCGTCGGGCCAAATTTCAACCGCCTGCTGCCGGCGTCGATGCTGATGGGTGCGGGCTACCTGCTGCTGGTGGACACGCTGGCCAGGACGATGGCCGCAACGGAGACGCCGCTCGGCATCCTGACCGCATTCGTGGGGGCGCCGGTATTTATCTGGTTGCTTGCCACCGGGCGCAGGGGGTGGTGATGGAACTGCGCGCCGAGAAGCTTGGGTTCGGCTATCGCCGCCACGCGGTGGGCCGTGATGTGGATCTCGCAGTACGCGCCGGCGACGTGCTTTGCCTGCTCGGACCTAACGGCTCGGGCAAGACCACGTTGTTCAAGACGCTGCTCGGACTGCTTCCTGCCCAGGGCGGGCGGGTCGTCCTCGAAGACCGCGATATGGCGGCGCTGGCGCGGCCGGACATTGCCCGACGTATCGCCTATGTGCCGCAGGCGCATGACGCCGTCTTCCCCTACTCCGTGCGCGATATGGTGCTGATGGGGCGCACCGTGCATCGCGGTTTGTTCGCCGCACCCGGCGCGCCGGATCGCGAACGAGCCGATGCGGCGCTGGCAGACCTGGGTATTGCCGATCTGCCAAGCGGCCACTATACGCAGATGCGTCTGATCATTGGCGAGACCGCTAACAATATGCACGGCATGACGCATCCCTCTGCCAACTACATCA
>PKUM01000324.1 GCA_002868855.1 Chromatiales bacterium
CGAAAATCACGACGCACTGCACGCGCGACTCGACACCCGTCCCCGATCTACTGGCGCCCATGACTCGTGGCCTCGCCTCGGTGAGGGCGGACGGCGCTTACGACGGGGCGTCCGTCTTTCGCAGTCTGGTCGAAAACGCTATGTCGCGCGTCAAGAACGAATTCGGCGGCGCCCTTAGAAGCCGAACTATTCAAACACAGGATACGGAAGTGCGAATCGCCTGCACAATACTGAACACAATGACGCGGCTCGGAATGGCGGACGGTCACTGTGTTAGCTGAAAAATCTACCGAACGAACCCGCTTGTCTCAAACTCTAGCCATGCAACAAGACCACAGAATAGGCGGGGAGCGGCCGCCTGGGCCGTTGGAGGTACGATTTCCGCTACCGGCCCGTTGCAGCCCTTGGCCTCGAATCACGGGATCTTCCGGATATCCCCATCCGAAGCACGCCGCGCTGCATTTCCCTTGAACAGCGGTTAGAGAGCTTCCCCAATCTGCATCTGGTCAATGACTTTACGCTGTTCTGCAACGTGGCGGTTTCGTTCGGCCAGGGCGGCCCGATAACGGGGCTCTGAGCGTATCTGGTCGTACAAAGGCAGCTGATCGTAAATCATCCAATTTGCAAGATGGTTATGCACCAGTTGGGTTTCGATGTGGGCCAGTGCTTTTTCGATGTCCCCAGACATCAGATTACAAAATTGCTCGTTAAAATAATCAGCGTGCTTCACGAGTGTGGGCAGCTCTTCAAAATACGCGAGTGTTTGATCGAGCAAGGCGTTACCCAGCGACTTATCCCCGGTATTGGCCAAGGTCCAGGCAACCAGGCATGCGTCGCCCGGATTGCGATCAATGAGGCTTTCCCAGGCCTCGGGTTCTGTCCACTCGGGGTCTCTGGCCACAAATATCTCTCGTGCGGATTCAAGGTTGCCAATGGCCAGATGAAGCAAGCCAGCCCAGTCGGAAGCACGTTGGAAAGAGAGCGCGTTGCCGCTGGCCCGGTTCCACGCGTCACGGACGCCAGCAGCATTCCCCCGAGCGTGGTTGATATGCAAATCCAAAATCTCCAATGCCCAGTGCCGAGCGTTAGTGTCGGCCAGTTTCTGCCGGTATCGTATTGCGCTCTCCAGATCACCCGCCTCGATCAAATACGTGCCCATGCCCATCAGTTGAACTGCCCCAGCCGGATCAATCAGAAGTGCTGCACGTAAATTCTGGATTGCAAGATCGAAACGCCCCAGGTACTGCCCATAAACAACCCCGAGACCCTGGTATCCCCTTGAAAAATCCGGGTGTGATTCAATTATTTCCTTGTATTGTTGCACCGCTCGGGAAAACTGGCCATGGCCTGCATATTGGTCCGCAAGGCTGGAACCTATGATGGCTGAAAGCGGATCCAGTTCGGCGGCTTTTTGAATAAGAGCGATCTTTTCTTCACCCCGGGAGAGGCCTTGCAGTTGACCACCGAAAAAGTGGTAAGCCGTAGCGTAATTCGGGCTTAATTCAATGGCTCTCCTCGACGCCGCTTCCGCTTGATCGAACTTGCCTTCGTCAAAATAGATGCTGGACAGAGAGACATATGCTTCACCCAACTCGGGATCGATCTTGAGCGCACGGTCGATCGCGTCCTGCCTTATTTCGAGGGCTTCGTCAGGATTGAAACTGCCATAGATGGGGAGCAGAAAATAGGCGTCCGCCAGACCAACCCATGCAAGATCGAAGTTTGGATCAAGATCAACCGCCTTGCGAAACTCCAGGGTTGCTTGTCCCAGCTTGGTTGATACCCGGGTAGCCATCAACTGCTTGCCGCGCATATAAGCGTTGTAGGCTGCCAGATCCTGAGTGGGCATGGCATTGATGCGCCGGATTTCTTGCGGCGTGAGGGTGGCCTGCAACGCGCTGGCGACCGCCTGGGATATCTCGCTTTGAATAGCGAACAGGTTTTTTGCCGTCAGTTCCCGGTCAAAGGTCTCAGCCCACAGATGTTGGTCGCTCTGTGCGTCGATGAGCTGTACATTGACGCGCACCTGGGTACCGGAGCGTTGAATGCCGCCTTCCAGGATATTCGCCACGCCGAGTTCCCTGGCAATCTCGGGAATTTTTTTTGTCGTATCCCGGTACTCCATCACCGACGTGCGCGAGATCACCTTCATAGATCCAATGCGTGCGATTGTGGTCAGAAGGTCATCGTGAATACCGTCGGTGAAAAATTGGTCCTCCTCACGGTTGCTGCGATTATCGAAAGGCAGCACAGCGATGGATAACCGATCAGCAGAGCTAGCTGCTTTCGCCTCCACGCTCGACTCAGGTGATCGCGTAGCCTGCTGTCGTGACGTCGATAGCTCGGTCTCCGCCAAATGTGGCGCCAAGTAGAATTTGTCGAAAAGGAGGTAGGTAACCGCCACGGCCATAAGAACAAAGATCACCCTGTTCAGTTTGCGACCGGTTCGTGCGGTAACAGATCGACGGCGGTCCACTTCTGACTCCTGCTTGATGCCTTCTGGGGTCAGTTCGAAGGCCCACGCAATGAACAGAGTTACGAAGAATCCGACCATGATGATGGCCAGGATCAGCTTTCCGCCCCATGCCGGCAACTCAAGAATCTCGCCAACAACGTCGAGTATCTGGAGTAATACCCAGGCTGCAACCGCATATGCAGCGCCGACGCGGAAGACGTTTCGGCGTTTGAGTTCGTCAAGGACCGACATGCGCGTAATCTAGCAGATAGCTCGCAGGGATGTTCCTCTTCTGGCCATCTTCTGCCCGACTGGTTAAGGGCCTTGGTGCATGGCTCCGCGCGGCGACCTGAATATCGGGTTCTCGGAAGGGTACCGAAAAATTAACGGCGGTTTGGCGACAATCGCGAAATGAATAGATCGGCATCACTGTACAAACGCCTGCTAAAGACACACCATCATGAGCTCAGAAAGATAGTGACGGACAAGTCAGGGAGCTACGGCGTTGCACATCGAGAGCTTATCCCGGATACGATTCACGACCCATCTCAATATGCCAATAATCGTGCCGAAGTTTCCCATCAGCCAACGCGAGTGAGAGAACGGGGCATGCGTCGATTCAAATCAGCGCATCAGGCCCAGCGCTTCCTCGGCGTTCACGCGGCTGTCTGCAGTCTATTCAACCTGGGACGGCATTTGATTTCGGCCAAGCATTATCGATCGACCAGACAGCGCGCCTGTTCGTCTTGGGAATGGGCAACAGGACCGTGAGAGGCTTCGTTCCCCGGGTTTGAACGAGTTCAATAGTTAACTTGTCAGTACCGTCGCTTGACTGGGTCGACGCCGACTAGGTCGGCATCATCGGCGGCTCCTACGGCGGCTACATGGCCGCCGCCGTCCAGGCGAACGAGGTCCCGGTCGAATACGTGGTCTTCGAGGACGAGGGCCACGGCTTCCGTCGGCGCGAGAACCGCATTACGGCCTCGGAAGCCTATCTCCGCTTCCTCGACACCTACCTGGAAGGCAAAGAATAAGTATCGAGCAACCGGCAACCGGATGTCAGGGGCGAGTCCGAAAAATATCCGGTGCATGCCCTGCGGGCCGGCTTCAGCACGGGCATCGTTACCGAAACCGGCACAGACTTCGAGGTGTTCAGCAGGCGCATTTCCACCCCTGGCGCTGACCCGCGGCGCTACGGTTGCCCGAGAAAGGCCCGCAGGCCCTCCCCTTCCCGTGCCTTCTTCCTGATGCAATCCTCGATGGTCTCGGTGGCTTTCTCCAGGGAGGCCGCGTACTTCTCTCCCCGCGGTTCGAAAAACTCGCGCAGCAAGGCCAGGTTCGCGTCGTTGCAGGCATTCTGCATGCCCAGGGGCAGCAGGGGCGGCACATAGGACGGCAGCTTGGCCTCCAAGGCTGCCAGGTTCTCTTCCAGCCAGGCATAGATGGGAGCGTGGTCCTGCAGGATGAAGGCCGCCCCGGCCAGGCCCAGCGTGGCATCGCCCGCCGGCACCGCGTCGGTGATGAAAAAGTTCAGGCGCTGGCGCACCAGCTCGGAATCACGGAAGTACATCGAGCTTAGCAGGGTGCTCTTCTGGTCCTCTGACTTCGAGGACCGATAGGAAGTGATGTAGCGCTGGTACAGTTTCGCGTCGCCGTGCAACGCCGAGACCCGCAGCGCCTCCCGCGCCAGGTCCGTGGGCACGTTGGCCGGGTCGGACAGGTAGCGGTCGGTGATTGCGTCGATAGCCTTCCTGACCACCGGGTCGGAGCCGTACTGGCCCTGCAGGCGCAGCAGCCTGGGACGCATCTGGCGGATAGCCTCGTTGTCATCCTGCCGCGGCTCCAGTCCCACCCCGTCGATGCGTACACCCAGTGTCCGGTCCACGAAGCCCGCAAAGGCCTCCGAGGTATCGGCGTCCACCAGGCGGTTGCCGACATCCAGCATGGCCTCGATAGCCGGCAGCGCCACCATCGGGTGCGGGTCTGCCAGCCCTATCTGCACCGCCGCCAGGTAAGACTGAATATCCAGTTGCCCGGCCTCCAGCAAGCCCTGGCTATTGTCCAGCAGGGCGATCTTCTCCCGCTCGCTCAGGACATCGCTGTCCTGCAACAGGCGCTGGAACCACTCCGGGTCGGTCTTCCAGCGGTAGTAGCCGTTGGCGCCAGCGTCGGGAAATACCCACTCGGTATCCCGTGGCAGCTTGAGTTTCCCGTCTTCATCGTCCAGCAGGTAAGTCAGGCGCTTGACCTGGCCCTGGTGCTTGTACTTGATGTCCAGCGGTATGCGCCATTGCCGGGGCGGCGGAACCCGGTCCAGACTGGCATAGCGGGCCTGGCTGATCCGCCCATCCCGCTCGATGCTCACCATCGGCAAGCCAGCCTGGTTGATGTAGTCATCGGCGATGTCGACGATCTCCCGGCCCGCGCGGTCCCCGATGGCGTCCCACAGCTCCGCAGCCCTGGCATTGCCCCAGGCGTGACGCTTCAGGTAGTCACGGATGGCGTCGCGGAATTCCGCCTCTCCCGCGTAGGCCTCCATCATGCGCAGGATCGCCTCGCCCTTGCTGTAGTTCAGACCCAGATCCTCGATGGCATCGTCCTCGGTGCGCACCGGCTTGCGAATCGCCTTGGCGCTAAGCAGCTGGTCGGCGGGGAATGCAGCGGACTGTGGCAGTTGCAGTTCGGTCTCGTACTGTGGGAACACGCTGGCCATGACCTTTCCCCCCATCCAGGAGGCGAATGCCTCGTTTAGCCACAGATCGTCCCACCACTGCATGGTTACCAGGTCGCCGTACCATTGGTGCGCCAGTTCGTGGGCAATGATGCTGAGCACGGTGGCCGCGGTCGCACCGGAAACCTCGTCCCCCACCATCAGCAGGTCGGTGCGGTAGGTCACCAACCCGGGATTCTCCATGGCGCCGAAGGCGAACTCCGGCACCGCCACGAAATCCAACTTGCGGTAGTGATACGGCGCGCCGAAGTAACTCTCCAGCGCCTTGAGGATGGCGGGGGTATACCGCTGCACGAAGCCGACCTCGCCGGCACGGCCGCTGGGCGTGTAGATGAAGCCCGGCACCGACATGCCGTCCAGCGGCGCCCGATCCAATGGTCCCACTGCCAGCGCCAACAGGTAACTGGGCAGGGGTGGGGTCTGCATGAAGCGCACATGCTGCCAGCCCTCCGACTCGCTGCGCTCCTCAACGGGCGTGTTGGAGACCACGGTAAAACCGGCCGGGGCACGGACAGCCAGGCGATAGGGAATCTTGAAGGCGGGCTCATCGAATACCGGGAAGGCCCGACGGGCATGCATGACCTCGAACTGGGTGAACACGTAATCGCGTTCCTCGAAGCGCACCCGGTGCATGCCGAGCGAATCGGTGGCAAAAGTCCCTTCGAAATCCAACTCCAACACATAACGGCCGCGTGTGATGGGCTTGCCATCCGCCAGCCAGGTGTGGTCCCACTCGCCGTCGGCGGCCTGCAACTCCCGCCGCCGGCCATCCGTGCTCAGCAGGATGCGGCCCAGGGTGAGTCCCTGCTGGTACAGGCCGATCCGCGGCACGGTCTCCTCCACCACCAGCTCGATGCGGGTGCTGCCCGAGAAAGTCGGTGACGCGGGGTCAATCCGCAGCTCGATGGACTGGCTCGACGGCGCGATACCCGGCGGCAGGCGGTAGTCGGCCGACTCCTCTGCGTGGACCAACAGCGTCCAGAACAAGGGTGCAATCACCCAGAGTCCGCGATAAATCATAATGGTCCCTTCCGTCGTATCGCTTCAGGCACAAGTATAGGGTATGGACAGGCGGGCCTCTGGCATGCCCGCGACCTTGGCGCATGGCTCTGCTGCGAAGCCTTATTATGGCGACATTGGCTCAGCATGGTGACCGGAATGCCTCAAATTTACCCCCAGCGGAATCAACTCAGGCACACCAGGAAGCGGTATCGGGTCCGAAACTGGAACGAGTATGAAACCGGTTTGCGCCGCCGTGGCACAATATCGGATCTGTCGCTGCGACCGGTCCAATGCAAATCATGATCGATGGCACGGGTTTGAAAATGCACCGTGGCTCCGCTCCACCTGAAGACAAACGAAACAGAAGAAGCTGGCGCAAATTGCACTTGGCAGTCGACGCGAAGGCCGCTGAGATACTCTCTGCGAAGGTCACGACATATGACACCCGGGATTCGACGCCAGTCCCTGATTTACTGGCTCCCGTTGAACGCGCATTCGCCTCGGTCATGGCAGATGGCGCGTACGATCGCGCCTCTGTCTACAACGCCATAGCTGAAAACGCGCCGCGCAAAAGCCATTCTCCAACCAGAATAGTGATACCACCGGGACGCAATTCACGGCTCGCCGAAGACCACGATGTGGTCAACGGCCAAGGTGATGGAAACATTCGCCACATTGCCCGCGTCGGCCGGCGTCAATGGCAGAAAGAAACCAAATACAATCAGCGAAGTTTGGTCGAGACTGCCGTGTCCAGGTTCAAGAACGAGTTCACCGATAGCCTTCGAAGTCGAACACTGCGCACACAGGTTTCGGAAGTGCGAATCGCTTGCAACCTACTGAACACGATGACAAGGCTCGGAATGCCGAACGGTCACTGCGTTGCCTGAAAAGTGCTGAACCAGCCCGCTCGTCTCAAAATCTGGTCATGCAACAAGACCTTAAAGGGGATAGATCACGGCGAGGGGCGCCAAAGGAGGCGCGTCGGAGGCCGGTGAGCTCTGGATCGATCCGGCGTCCCCGCGGCATGATTCGGGCTAACTCAGGGCGGCGTCTCTTCGACCAGGATTTCGGCGGCGCAGATAATTGTCTGCCAGCAATTGTTTGCCCAGTCCATCTCGGTTGACCGCTGGCATATCGGGGGCGAGATGGCCGTGGCGCCCGCCCGGGACGCACGCAGCCGCAGCTGATCCATGGCGTCTTCCTCGCGCGGGTACTGTTGGGCGTTCAAGTTCCTCAGGCAGGACAGGCCGCGTATTTCTCCGAGCGAGCGGTAGTGCCCATTTGCCCGTTGCTCGGCACCGACGATCTCAATGGCCTTGTATCGCTCCAGTTGGTCATGATCAAGGTCGTAGTGATTCACTGTATCGATATATGTGCAGCCACTGAGGGCAAGAGCGGCCGCCAGCAGCAGACTGAGCGCCCGGGCGCCGGGGCAGCGGCTCACGAAGATTTCTTCTTTAAGCAAGGAGTTCGCATCAGGTGGAAATCGGCACGCGGCGGTACCGTGTCGCCCCTGTCGGCGGCAGCAACGGTCATCCATTCTCCCACGCGCTCACCCTGGGGGAGCCGGTAGCGGGGGCGTACGCTCCAGGTCAGCTTCTGGCAAGAGCCCAGCGGCTCTTCCACCTGGTGGCGCTGTCCCGCCAGTGAGGTTCGCCGGTATAGCTGCTGACCGTCGGCCAGGATCTGCAGATCCCAGGCAATGTCGTCCTCGTCGATCTCGGGCGGGGAAGCCAGGTGCCTGTCGTCCCCCAGCAAGGTGAAATCCCAGGCCAGCTCGGGAGTGAGGGTGTTGAGTTTTGCCTGCTTGAAGTCGGCATAGGATTCAGTGGCGACCGGCTTCAAAACGTGCCGCACCTCAAGCAGCACGAACAGGTTCTGAAAAATGCGTTCGCCGATACGAATCTTGGCAAGTCGCAGATGCTCGCGCCAGGCCTCGCCGTTGTTGGCCGTCCAACTTCGCATCGAGCGCGTGTCATAGGAACCATAGACCTCGTGGTACAGGGGTTCGCCTCCGGGCAGGCGCAGAAGCTCGACTTCCACCGATACTCCCAGGCGGCTGTGCTCATTGACCTCGGCGCTTATCTCGAGGATCCGGATATTGAGCAAGGCATCGGCGTCGATCTCGGAAAGGGTCGTATCGGCCGCTGGAGTTCGCAGAATTTCACCGGTCACACCGTCAAGCTCGGATAGGTGCTTCTGGATTTCTTCCGCGAGCAGGACGTTGGCGACCTGCCCGTTGGCGGATGCGATCAGTGCGTCCGCGGCCTCTTTTTTGTTTTCCCGCTGTTCGGCTTCGACCGCGCCGGCGACACCGCCAACGGTGGCGGCCACCGGCAGGATGATCGGCAGCATGAGAATATAAACGATGGCCCCTTCGCCGCTTCCGTCCGGGGACAAGGCGGCGTCCACGCCGGCGGCAACCCCCTCGGCTACCTCGTCGCCGGTCTTGCCATACTGGCTGCCGCTGGCAATGAATGCTATCCCGGTGTCACCGGGTGCAATGGCCACCCGTGTAATTGCTGCCCGCTTCTCTTCAGACATGTGGCTGCTGAAATCGCGGTACATGGTGGACGGGTGTGCGGGCTTGACTATCAGCGGTTGGCAGCCGGACAGTGCCAGCAAGCAAGCGGTCATGGCCAGCACCAGAGCCTGGCGTAGCCTCGTGATTGCCTTTCCGGACGGGACGCACCCGGGGCAGAGGATTCCTTGGTTTTGGGAAGGCGTCTGCATGCCAATCTCCTCGTCCCGGTTTGATACCCGTTTGCGTGGCCAGATTGTTCGACCGGGGCCGGTCGATATTTCTGCTTCTGGCTAGATGGAGGGGATTTTTGCGGCTAAGGGCCTCCGGGTCAACCAGGCCGGTTTAGCGCAGACCAGGCACGACATCCATATTCTGCGGGCCGTTGATCCCGAATATGAAGCGCCGATCAACAATCTGCTCGGTTACCTGATCACCACCCGGATCGCGACGGGACCGCGCTGACCGACACAGGCCAGGTGCGCTGTGCGCTGAAGACGCGCTTCCGCTACGGCCCAACGCGCCTGATCTTCGAACCGTGGGGCTCTGTCGCACGGTCGTCTGGATAGCGCTTGGCGATCGCCTCGCCATTAAACACGAGGCAAACGGGCTCGGTCACGATCCGCTTCATCCACAGGAACGACACGCCTTCCTCCACACGTCAGCCGAGTTCGCGTGCCCGGATCATGCTGCTTCACCGCCGCTACGATCTGCTTCACCGAATACCTCTTGCGCTTCATTTTGACCTTCTCCTTCCGGGATCAGAGTCTGTCAGAAATCACATCCTCCGTGGACCAGTTCTCGGGGAGTCGCTCAAAGTCGGACACGCCGTCGAGTGTTTTTCGGCTGCAGCTCAGATTTCGCGGACGATACGAATAGCATGAGGAACGCAGGATTTGCAGCTGGGCATCATCCGCGTCAAGTTCTAATTGGGATACCGCGGCGCAAAAGCGCCGCGGCGTGTGATGAATGCCCGCAATATTAAGGTTGAATTGGGCACTTGAAGTCAGCGTCGCGTACCCGTGTGATAGTTACGAGACCCGAGGCCTCCGCATCCAGGACCATCTGCTCCGAAGTCAACAGGTAGGGCACCGCTTCAGCCTGCCACATCACAACATTAACGGCCCACTTGCCACCGTGATAACCCTTGTCGCCGGGGGCCACTGCCGCTACAGGCAACTGCCCCTCGACACCACCCATGATCGGATAAATGGGATCGCGACCCTGCTTGGGTGCCGCCGCCGGCGGGACTACGGTGCGAACCACAGCACCGTCGTAGTACAACTGTCCGAATGGAGGCTCGGCCTGCAGGGATTGGGCAGTTATCAGGGCAAACAGCGCCCCGGCAATTAACGTAATCGTTTTCATTTGGTCTTCCTCGCGTGAGTGTTGATTGGTTTGAACAGATACCCCTGTCGAAACGAAACAACATGGGCAGCGCATGAACCATCATGAGTGGCAAATATCACGAAAGGATCACGGGTAATTCACGTTTGATTCACTTTCGGAATTTGCCAGCTTGCCTTTCTGACAAAGAGACGATGGGGAGACGATCTAAACCGCTCCCAATTGTGGCTTCGATTTGGCGTACGGAGAGATTCTGGGACGAGCTTGTTCGCAATCCATAACAGATCCGATTTGTCTGTAAAGGGTTACTAACCTGACCTGCCCCCTGCTGCAGTATCACGTTATTCTTAGCAGAGCCGTCATTTTAAGGGCCCCTCAAAAAACAGAATCTACTAGGTTCAACTTGGTACGGAAATCAGGGCGCAGGTCACTTTTGCGTTTACGTCATCCGTCAGCAATAAGACAAGCATCTTTGACAGTAACGTAAAGTGAATCTCTTGATTTCGCTGGCGCCGCATCAGATTACTGCTAGCATCAAATAATTGTTGATTCCGCATGGAAAGAGCCACGGTGAACGAATTGGCGGGCCACCTGAATATTCCAATGATCCTTGGCGTGTTGTTCCTTGTCGGGTTAGCCGCCGATCTGATCGGCCGATACACGTTCCTGCCTCGCGTAACGCTCCTGCTCCTTGCCGGTCTTTCGCTTGGTTCGTCCGGCTTCTCTATCCTGCCGGAGCTTTTCATTGAAACCTGGTTTCCAACACTAACGACCATTGCACTCGCGTTTATTGGATTCTTGCTAGGTCAGCAACTTTCCTCCTCGGCGTTGCGCGAGCATGGCCTGAAGATTGTGATCATCTCTGTCTGCAAAGTACTGGGAGCATGGTTAGCGGTCGGACTGGCGCTTTGGCTGGTCGACGCGCCAATAGTTATTGCTGCTCTTCTTGCTGGCGTGGCGCCGGCAACAGACCCGGCTGCCACTTACGATCAGGTTCGAGAAACAGCTGCAAAAGGTGAATTCGCCGAAACGCTGCTCGCAATCGTTGGTATCGATGACGTGTGGGGGATAGTGATATTTGTTGCGATGCTGGCGCTTGCAAGGCTTGCCGGCGCCGAGCTGGTATCCGATGCGAGCATCCTGTCGAGCCTTGCTGACCTTGGCAAAAGCATTGCTCTAGGAGCGATTCTGGGGGCGCCGATGGCCTATCTCACGGGCCGGGTCCGCCGTGGAGAGCCGACGATGGTAGAGGCGATCGGTTTCGTCCTGCTGGGTGCAGGCCTTGCAGAGTGGTTTGAGCTATTGCCCATTGTGACGTCCATGGCAATGGGCATTACCGTTGCCAGTCTTGCGTCTCATCACGATCGTCCGTTTCATGCTATTGAGGGCATCGAGTGGCCGTTCCTGGTCTTGTTCTTCGTTCTCGCGGGCGCCTCGCTTGAACTGAATGCACTGAGCTCAGTAGCGGGATACACAATTCTTTACGTTGTAGCCCGATGCGCAGGAATATATGCCGGCACTAGAATTGGCAGCATATTTGCGAACGCAAATTCGCAGCTTAAATCCTTCCTGGGACTCGCGCTGTTTCCTCAGGCCGGAGTCGCGATAGGAATGGCCTTATTTGCCGCGCAGAGATTTCCCGAATATGGAAACGTCGTTCTCACTGTTGCCGTGGCTTCGACAATTATCCTGGAGACGATTGGCCCGATAATTGCTCGCCAAGCGATTCGTGCTGCGGGCACTACGTGAAACTTTAGCGCGCCTGCGTAGCTCAATGATGCGTAGGTCGGCGCATTTGAGCAGGAGACATACCAATGACTATCGAGTACAGAGACATCGGCCTCAAGAAACGCCAAGACCTTGCGCGCGATTGACTCAGTTTCGGAGGCGGAACCAACGAAAAGGTTCTGACAACTTAATGCTCCCCGACCGCAGATTTTCGCATTCTCGTTTCACGCCGCAGCCGATGACTAATTCCTGAACGCAGCTTCCCTAAGCGTTCGGTAATGCGAGGCTTTGATCAAGTGACGAGCCAAGTTGAACAGGTTGTAAACGGTTGCATGGACACTCAAGAATTTGCCGGCCTGTTTTGCCGACTGCAAACTTCGCATCCCACGTTCCCGCACCCTGGTTGGTGCGTGCGATTGTTCTACTCGATTGTTGGCATATTGGGTCATAGCGTGAATGGACTCGGGGATCAGTTCACGATGAGCGACGCCGTAACTTCGCAGTTTAACTGTAACGATTCGCCTGGGTTCGTCGCCATGGCTTCTCAGAAACCGCTTAAAGAGGCGCTTTGCAGCGGCGCCATCCCTGCGGCTTTGAAGAAACACGTCCACCACGTCTCCGTCTTGGTCGACCGCGCGCCACAAATAGTACTGCTTGCCGTTGATCTTGACGAAGACTTCATCGATAAAAAATGTATCGCCATATCCTTGATGCTTGCGCTTCAGTCGCTTGGCGCATTTGGAACCGAAATTGATACACCAGAGCCGAATGGTTTCGCAGGACACGACAATCCCGCGCTAGGCGAGTAGATCTGCTATTTCCCGGTGGCTAAGATTGAATCGGAAATACAGCCAAACTGTGTAGCTGATGACCTCTGCCGGAAACCGGTGTCGTTTGTAGGTGTTCATCCGTGAAGTGGCCACCATGGGAGGTTAAGTTGTCAGTACCCGTCCACTCGTAGCGGACGTTTTTTTCCTGATATCGTCACATCTCCAAATTTTCAGTTATTCCCTAGGAGAATATTTTTCAAAAACCGAGTGGTGAGTTTCGAAGGTCGAGCTCGCGCCCAATCTGGGCTTTTTTTACGCCCAGCTGATCCGTCACGGCAACCGCTTCACGTTCGGAGTCCGCCGATTACATTCTTCTTTTTGGCATGAAGCTCCTTCACGGCCTTTATCGGCCTTTTCGTAGGCACCCGCGATATCTGGGGTTAACTCCTACAGGAACCCAGTGTCATGGAAGCTTTCTAATTGGCCTGTATCCTCAAACCGCATTGCGCCGTAACTTGACATAACGAAGGGTCGGTCTAGCCTTAGGGAGTAATAGGAAGAACGCCCCCTAAAGCAGGGAACTCGCACATGAGCGCTGGGCATTACGCTGGATTTCTCCCGCGGTACTTCATTGTCGGTCCTCCGAGCCAAATTTGTTTGCGCGACCGAGTATTGCGTCGTGTCGCAATGGAACTGCAGACGGCGTTGAATCACTCATATCGAATCCCGAATTTCACTTGCGCACGACAATGCCGGGTTACTAACCTGACACGGAGGCCGATATCGCTTGAAGTAGGATTATTGCATTAGAGCTAGCGCGGATTGACGTCAACAGCTATCAGACATGTAGAGAGGACTTCCGCGGCTCGGCCAGAGACGTAAAAAAACGTAAATAGTCTGCAGACGACTCCTAAAGCTGGAGGGCCGAGATCGTCCATGAATTTGCCCAGCACGACGCTATTTAGAACGATACGAGCAGTTTAGAAGGAGTAGATAATGGCAGGCGACAACGAACTGGGCATCCCAAAAGCCATTCGCACCGCGCTCGCATCGGGCAATACCGAACGCATCCTCGAAACAGTTGGAGATCTCACGGCTGAAGACACTCGACTTCTCGAGTCAGTACTCGGTCGGGATGCCGTCAAGGGCATCAAGCGAAAGGCTCGACGAGGCCGCGCGCGGGCCCTCGGAAAGGTCGTGGTAACCCATGGTATCACCGGCTCCGAGCTGGCATCAGTAGATACGTCCGGGGATGAAGACAAGATCTGGGTAAATCTTTTCCGACTGTTCAATGGCCGCATCGATGACTTGCGGATGGATCCGGCGGGCGGCAGTAAGATGGTTGTGCGCGTCGAGGGAATTCGAGTGGAATATCTTCCACTGATTGTCGAGCTATCGAGTCGCTGGGACGTACTTCCGTTCGCCTACGACTGGCGCGAGAACATTGACAAATCGGCGGCTCGACTTGATTCGGCAATAGCCGATTGGGCCAAGGGGCAACCTGCACACATCGTGGCCCATTCCATGGGTGGACTCGTCGCCAGACGTTTCATTCAGCATTTTGGACAACGCTGGAACTCGATGAATGACAGTGAAGGCAAGGGTACTGGTGGCCGATTGGTGATGCTGGGAACACCGAATCATGGGTCCTTCGCGGTCACCCTAATGCTCTCAGGCGCAGAGAAGTTATTGAAGTGGCTCGCAGCTCTCGACCGGCGGCACGACGCGAAGAAGCTATGCGAGATCATCGATAGCTTTCACGGGTCCTATCAGATGCTCCCGTCGCCCCTCCTGAGTTTCGGCGACGATCGGCACAAGCTTGCAAAAAAAGCTAACTGGGGCGGGTTACCCGTAACACAGGCGCTGCTCGACCTCGGGCTAGAATTCCAAAAGCAAATTAGCTCTGTAATTGACCGTGAACGCATGATCTACGTCGCGGGTTATGATCGAAAGACCCCTTGGCGCATCCAGGTCGATGCGGGGGGTAAATTCAAATACCAATACACCCTGAACGGAGACGGCCGTGTTCCCCATGAATTGGGGCTACTCGAAGGCGTCCCGACCTACTGGCTGAACGAAACTCACGGCGCTCTGCCGCGCAATACCCGACTCCATTCAGGCATTCACGAACTTCTCCAGTCTGGCACCACAGATGCCCTGGAATCCCGGCGCCCTCGTTCCCGAGCTGCACGTGACGCAGAGGCCACCTGGGAAAATGCCGAAGATTATTATGTCCTTTCGGCGAAGGAACGGGAGACACTTCGGTCGATTGGCACGCGCAATCGTGCGGCTCGGCCGGATGACATACAAGAAAACTTGGCGCTTTTGGAGAGTGGACTGCTTGGAGATTACCTCGGGGGCACCCCCTCTCGAACGCACGGCCCCCGTGGACGAGTCACGCCCAGCGCCGGTCGAACCTCCGCATCCGCGAAGGGTGCCTCTCGTAAGCTGCGCATTGAGGTCCATTGCGGCGATATCACGCGAGTCGAGGCCGATGTGTGCGCCGCAGGTCATTACATCGGCGTTGAGCCGCAGAATGCCGAACTCGCGCTTGATTGCGTCGTATCCGGCATTAAGCGCAGCGAGCTCAGCGACACTAGCCCGCTTGCTATTACCGGCCTAACGCGACGCGGCGCTATTAAGGGCGAACTCGGGGAGGTTCATTTCTACCCGTTCGCCGGGGACCACCATCGGAGACGACTGGCTGCGATCGCAGGTATGGGACTCATGGGGTCGTTCGGCCGCCGCCAGCTGGTGCGTCTCGCCGAGAGCCTTGCTAGCCAAAGCGGATCTCTGCCTGATGCAGAATCTCTCTGTATGGTCGTGATCGGTAGCGGCGTCGGAGGCTTGCGGACCCGCGTGGCCGTTGAGGCAATTTTGGAAGGGGTCCTGAATGCCATTTGTGACTGCGACGCCACATCCTGCATCAAGACCCTGATCTTCGTGGAGCTGCATTTCGGCAAGGCGCTCGAGGTGCAGGAGATACTGAAGACACACTCGAAAACGCTCAATGGGCGGACCGATCGCGTTCAACTCGAACTCGGTCGCCGACCGCGACGCGGCGGAGGAGCGAGACTGGGTCCCGATTTCGCCCTGGCATTGGCACTCTCTGGCCTGAGTCTCGCGACCGGCAAACATGGCCGGCCCGAAGACCGCCAGGCCGTCGCTACCATCGTCGATTCGCTCGGTCTGCCAGGTCGCTTTAAAGAACAGGTTACTGAGGAGATTGCGAAGCTGAGTGAGGCTGCAACCGAGGGCGAAAAGCGCATCGCGCCATCCGAGCTCGCACGAAAACTGAGGCTCGAACTTCGCCGCCGTGACCGAGCACCGCGCGACATTCCAACGCGCTTATCGGTCTCCTGGGACGGCAATAATGTGGTCGTTGCCGCGTTGACGGATGTCGCCGTTGTTCCCGAGCGGGCATCCGGCGTTCAAAAATCGATAGTAGACGAAGCGGTTCGGCGCATGGTTGACCCGGCTATCGAGACCATCGCGGACCTCGGACGCAGAGTAAATTTTCTTCTCCTACCGCGGGATTTCCGCGACATTGTCCGACTGACTAATGGTCCAGTCGTGTTGGAGGTCGATCGGGAGATGGCGAAGGTGCACTGGGAAATGATCGCCCAGGACGCGACTCGCGGCACGGACGGCAAAGCGCTCGGACTGAGCGTACAGGTAGCACGACAGCTTCGAACCGCTTACAGCACGGTTCCAGCCGCGGAACTTCCGCGAAAAGGATCGCTGACGGCATTGGTAATTGGCGATCCCGGCGATCCCGCTCTGGGGCATGACTTGCCGGGAGCGCGTCGCGAGGCGATGGAGGTTGCTGCCTTTCTCGAAAGCTGCGGGGTCAACGTCACCCTGATGATCGGCGCACCCGGGTCCCCTTCCGAGCAATTCAAAGGTGAAGCGGTTCCGAGCGCGTCTATGTTCGATGTTCTTGGTGCACTGATGGATGGAGGCTACGATGTCCTGCACTACGCCGGGCACGGCGACTTCGACGCCAAAGACCCTTCCGGAAGAAGCGGATGGCAGTTCAAGGGTGGGCTGCTAACGGCGCGTGAACTCGAACGGGTGGATCTGGCTCCCCGCCTCGTCGTAGCGAACGCCTGCCTGTCCGGACTCATCTCCAACAAGTTGGCCGGGGCAAGGGCAACACAGTGCCTGGACGCGGACCTGCTGCCCGGCCTGGCAGACGAGTTTTTCCGTCGCGGCGTGCGCAACTACGTCGGCACAGCCTGGGAGGTTGACGACCTCGGTGCAATCGAATTCTCCCGCACTCTGTACACGTCCCTGCTTATGCGCGGCGACACGCTGGGTGCAGCAATGCTCGCGGCGCGCCGGGCGCTGAAGGAGCAGGAGCAGAGATTCGACGCGTTGTGGGCAGCTTATCAGCACTACGGCTCCCCTGGATTTACTCTGCCCAGTTCGTCCAGCGACGCCGCAAACGCGGCGGCGGCATCCACGAAGCGGCCTTCGACAAAACGGGGCCGCAAGGAAACCACACCGATTGCCACGCCCACCGCACAGCGTCGAAAATCCTCGCAGCCCAAAAGCAAGCGAACCGCACGGAAGAAAAAATGAAAGTCGTCAAAAGTCTTGTCACATTCTCTGGCGACATCAGGTTTTAAAAGGAGACCACGCCATGGCCATCATCACCCCTGACATAAACCGACAGCTGATCGAAGCAACGAAGTTGCCACCTCTGCCCCGACGCAGAAAAAGATCACTCGAGGATCAACCACCTGTCGAATTGAAGGACACCGATGCACAGACTCTTGTGGCGGGATCAGGCCTTATCGTGGCCGCCGAGAACGTACCGGCGCAGACGCGCGCGGACCTTATTAACTGCACCCTATTCGCGCAACTCGCCGCCACGGGCGATGTTCCCGACAGCAAGAAAATCATGCCTTGGTACGATGCGTACTTCCGTCGTCTCAGGATTTTGGGGTGGGCTCAGAGCGATTACCAGTTTCAAGACTACAAGTTCAAGGGGAAGCACGCTGAGGCGCATAAGGCGGTCGAGAAGGTACTAGCTGCGCTGCTTGGTCCACAAGCCGCAGCCATAGTCGTAATCCAGACCACCCTGCAGGCCCTCCAGGAAATGGACGAGAACAGCCCATGGCTGACATTGTTCGACAAACAAAGCAAGGTTGAAACCGCGGCTAGATTCCAGGTAGCAACTGCGCAGGTAGGGCCGGGCGGCCTCCTTCAGACGGCATTGGTCGCGTTTCATCTGAAGGCAAGGGCAAAGTTCACACAGGTCCTGTTTTTCAAGTTCTCATCCAGTTCCACCAGCCTAAAATATGCATCCGGCATCGCCACGATTCAGGAGTCTGCCCTGAATGAAACTCGGGAGCTGATAGCTGATCAGCTCGCTCGCTACCGCCGGCAGATGGTGGCGGATGTAAAGTTCCCGCCGCTGCGCGTCGCGACGACACAAGCCGTGCGTATAACTCGGGGGCGCGCTGCGACCAGAAGCGGCGCTCGGGCTTTCAAGCCACGGGATGTGCTCACGACGCTCTGATGGCGAATGGCGTTCTCGCAAGCCACACAACGAGATGACGATGTTGTCTGTACGTCGTCAGGGGGTTCCCGGTGCAGACGCGATAACATATAAATCCTGCCCCGATACGAGCCCTGGCCATCTGACGCGAAGGGAGCCCATCGACTAGAATCGTAACCAGACTATCGGGGCTATCTTCCTACAAAGAGCATTCGTCGAATTCTGGCGGGCCGATTGGAAAGGACATCTATTATGAGCAAGATTAAAGTTTTTCTGAGTCACAAACACGAATTCAGGGAATCAGCCAAGCGTCTGCAATGGTCTTTAGGAAGACTAGCGCCCGACCGGTTCGATTTCTTCGCGTCCTCCTCGGACATCAAACCTGGTGACAATTGGCGCGAACGAGTGGAGCGTGAATTGGAAAAAGCGGATTGGCTAATCGCTTTGACCACACAATGCGGGGACAAATCTAAGGAATGGATCGGGCATGAAATTTCAACGTTTTCTGCAAACATTCGGACAGATTTGAAGGACGAGTCAGTAACACCTACGGAGAGGCGATGCATCATCATTCACGACGAAGGGGAGCGTCTACATGTCCATGATAATCTCCAGCAGTTTCCGGCCACAAAAGATGGATGCCAGGACTTTCTTCGCCATCTTCTTTCCTCGGACAGAGGATGCTACGGGTTCAACCCCTACGTCGGTAACGACATCTCGGAGCTCAAAAAGGAGGCGGCAAGGCTGTGGAATATCCTAGCTGCGAGTCCGCCCCCGTACGTGTTGCTACCTCGGGGAAGTTTCTTTTTGACGCCCGAGAACGAGAAGAGGCTCGATGACGACGTAATTGATGACGCCATAAGCGTGACGCTAAATCGAATGGCTGCGGCTATGCACAACATCAACTTGCGTGAGGAGTCCAACCGGTGGGAAGGCACGTTCGGCGATCTGCGGAATTTCATGAGTGAGAACCAGAGAATCTGGATACCTCTGATGGCGTTTCTGCTTCGAAAAGTTCTACGTCAAAAGAAAATTCAGAAAGCATTCATTCTCTATCCGGATTACAGTGGAACCAATTTCTATAACCCAGTAATTGGCGAGTTGTATGTCTATCCTTCGGGAGACATGTTGTTCGAGCTTGTATATTTTCCAGTGGAGACGGCATTCGGTACTCGGCATTTAAGCCAGAGAGACCAGCTGTTTCATCTCATTGTCCTTAGCATACGCTCCCAGTGGCGCCTGATAGATCGGTACACAGAAGAGGTTACGAATCTCGCGGCGAAAGAGCGAAGTCGACTGGTGGATTTGACTGACGAAGATAAAAGTAAGTGGGTTGATCTAAAAAAACGAATCCGGATCGATGTGATGAAGATTCACAGTGAATCTGCAGCTCGCGGAATTGTGAATCCGGAGAAAATACTGAGCATGTTTAGCGAACCTGAAAGAGAGGCGGTTGAAGACGAGTTCCACGCTTGGATGAAGGTGATAGGGCAAATAGAGGAAGATGAGGAAAACATCCAGGCAGCAAAGCTTGAAAGAAATCTAGAGGAGGCGGCACGAATCGTTACGGGATTACTTAAGAAGTATGCCGCGCTGTTGGCTTCCTCGAAGATTTGGTAGGACCAGTGCGATGTGGCCGTTGTCCCTCCTATTTATTCATCTGGGTTGATTCTGTGGACTTCCCCCCGTATTGATGACACTTCCGGACCATGATCCGAGCATAGGAGGAAGTGATATGAGCAGTCAATGATACAGTCCCGGGTTCAAAGACGAAGCCGTTCGCCAGATCGTCGATCGGGGATATTCCGTTGCCGATGTATCCGAACGATTGGGTGTCTCCGCACACAGCTTGTACAAGTTGGTGAAGGCCGTAAAACCAGACAAGTCGGAAGAACAGGCTGCAGCCCTGATCGAAGCCTGTAGCGAAGTCTTAAAGCTTCGCGCACAGTTGAAGCGTACCGAAGAGGAGCGCGATATCCTAAAAAGGCCGCCAGGTACTTTGCTCAGGAACCCGAGTAAAGTACCGATTCATCAACGATCAGCGTGGCCAGTACAAGACGATAACGTTGTGCCGAGTACTCGGCGTTTCCCGCAGCGGCTTCTGTCAGTGGTTGAGCAAACTGCTCTTGGACCGCGCGATTGAAGATCAACGGTTGCTTGGGTTAATCCGAGCGTCATACACAGCCAGTGGTGGCGTTTACGGCGCGCCGCGCATCTTCCTTGATCTGCGAGAGACGGGTGAGACCTGTGGCAGGAACCGGGTGGCTCGGATCATGAGGGTCAACAAAATTCAGGCTTTGCGCGGCTACAAGGCGCCCCGCCACATCGTCGGCCGGCCGTCTATCATCGCTCCCTATCGTCTGCAGCGCGAATTCACCGTCGACTGTCCTGATTAAGCCTGGGTGACTGACATCACCTACATCCGAACCTGGCAGGGCTGGCTGTATCTCGCCGTCGTCGAGTCTTTCTTTAGTAGCTTGAAGAAAGAGCGGATCAAAAAACGTATCTATAAACGCGAGATCTAGCCCGAGCTGATATCTTCGATTACATTGAAGTGTTCTAAAAACGACAACGCCGGCACAGTCGTTTTGGCGGTGTCAGCCCTGAGGTGTTTGAGCAAGCCTCATTTTGAGAGCTCGGGGTGTCGTCAGATCGGGGGAAGTCCACTCATGGCCGATGGCGCCTACGATCGTGTGTCTAAGACGCGATAAAGGAATACACCCCGCACCACAGCCGTCCTCTAATCAGAATAATAATTCCGCCAGGAGGGTTAGTCCCGATGTTCCGCAAGCCTAAACGCTAGGTAAATGTCCCGATTGACAATCGGTACCTGTCCATTAGTAGACTGTAACAAAGACTAGCGCGGGTCCGCGCGACCGGACCCCGGGTGGCACCACGAAAACCAATAA
Source organism: Chromatiales bacterium (assembly GCA_002868855.1). Classification (GTDB taxonomy): domain Bacteria; phylum Pseudomonadota; class Gammaproteobacteria; order Steroidobacterales; family BM003; genus BM003. The sequence continues at coordinate 20,970 of PKUM01000324.1, forward strand.
TCGCGCCATCGCCATAGTCCCGACGGCGCCCCGGTTATGAAGGAGTTGGTTCGATGACCAGGAAACGTCGTATACGCAATTCCACCGCATTACCTGGCATTTCCCGCCGGGGATTCCTCAAGGCCGCCGGCGCCGCCAGCGCCTTCTACTGGCTCGGGCCGAAGCTGATCGTCGGGGACCGGGTCTACGCCCAGATACCCGGCGGCACCCTGCCGCCGGACGAGGTCGCCAAATATGCGTTGCCCCTCGTCAAGCCGCCGGCGATGCCGCCGAGCGCGGGCAGCAACAAGAACAAGGACAAGTACCGGATCGCCATGCGTCAGTTCACGCAGCGGATCCTGTCGCCGCCGCATCCCGAGACGGTAGTCTGGAGCTACGGCTCGGTGGACTACCCCGGCACGGTCGCGCAGGGCGGCACGTTCAACTACCCGGCCTTCACCATCGAGGCGACATGGAACAAGACGACCCAGGTGCAATGGCGCAACGAGTTGGTCGATCAACAGGGCAACTTCCTGCCGCATCTCCTGCCGGTCGACCCAACCCTGCACTGGGCCAATCCGCCGGGCGGAACGGCGCGGCGCGACACGCGCCCAACCTTCACCTCGACCCCGGGCCCCTACTTCGGCCCGGTCCCGATGGTGACCCACGTGCACGGCGCCCACGCGGCGGAGCAGAGCGACGGCTACGCCGAGGCCTGGTACCTGCCGGACGCCGCAAACATTCCTGCGGGCTATGCGACGACCGGCACTTTCTACGACTACTTCAATACCAAGTATGCGGAGGGCTGGACGCCGGGCATGGCTAGCTTCAAGTATCCCAACGACCAGCGGGCAACGACCCTCTGGTACCACGACCACACGCTGGGAATGACCAGGCTGAACGTCTACGCCGGCCCGGCCGGCTTTTACCTGATCCGTGGCGGGGCGGACGACGATGTGACCGACAAGCGTAACGGCACCGCAGCCATCCTGCCCGGCCCCGCGCCGGGCGTGGGCGACGACCCATTCGGGGAATACACCGAGATTCCCATTGTCGTTCAGGACCGTTCCTTCAACGCCGACGGATCGCTTTTTTATCCGGACACCCGTGCCTTCTTCGACGAGTACGCCGGACCCTATATTCCGTTTACGCCGATCTCCCCGATCTGGAATCCGGAGGTCTTCGGCAACATGATGGTGGTCAACGGCTTCACCTGGCCCTACCTCGACGTGGAGCCGCGCCGCTATCGCTTCCGGCTTTTGAACGGCTGTAATTCCCGTTTCCTGATCCTCCGGTTCGACCACCCGGGCGTCCAGGTCTGGCAGATCGGGGCAGACGGTGGCTTTTTGCCCGCGCCGGTCCAGCTGAATAACGGCAGCGGCGCGTCTCTGCTGATGGCGCCCGCCGAACGGGCGGACGTCATCGTTGATTTCGGCGATGCCGCCGGCACGACCTTCCGGCTGCTCAACCTGGGTCCGGACGAGCCTTTCGGCGGCGGCACCGCCGGTGTCGACTTCGATCCGTCAGATCCGGATTCGACCGGTCAGGTGATGGAGTTCCGGGTTAGCGCCGTGTCTGTCGAACACGATTCGACCACCCCGCCAGAGTTTCTGCAGCTGCCGGCGATCACGCCGCTGGGCTCCGCGGACGCGCATCGGGACCTCAGCCTCAACGAGGAAGTCTACGACGACGGCCAAGGCTTCGAAGGGCCGAGCGCGGCCCTGCTGGGCACGGTTATCGAGAACGGCGAGGACGAGGGCCAGCCGCTACTGTGGAGCGATCTGATCACGGAGAATCCCGCACTGGGTGCGACCGAGGAATGGGATATCTACAACTTCACCGAGGACGCCCATCCGATCCACATCCACCAGGTGCAGTTCCAGGTAGTAGGTCGCGAGGCGGAGGGTGGCGGCACCAGCGTGGCCGGCAGCAACGAACCGCTGGACTGGGAGACGGGCTTCAAGGACACCGTGATCGCGTATCCGGACGAAGTCACCCGGGTGAAGATGCGGTTCGACAAGGAGGGGTTCTACGTGTGGCACTGCCATATCGTCGAGCACGAGGACAACGAGATGATGCGGCCAATGCACGTCGGGCCGATCCCGCCCGATGCCCCGGCGGGGTAGCCGGGCGGCAGCGCGCGGTCAAAGGAGGAATCGTCATCTGACGCGGTAGCAACCGATTTCTATATGCCCCGCGGACGCGGGCTTTTGGGGACGTTCGTTTGGCCCGCTGCCGGTAGCAGCCATCTCATTTGATGCCTGTATTCGGGGCATCTCCTGCTGCGTGTCTTGGTCGACAGGGGGTTGACTGGCATCCAAAACTGACCCGGGTGTAACACTTTTCCCCGCTTCAGAATGGCGGGAGATAATACGGAATTGGCACGCCGGGGCATTACCGTCTGTGCCCGCACCGTCGCCAGGTGCATGCGGCACCCCTGTGATGGAACGCCCTCCCCGGGTTGGCGACAATTCCTGGCCCAGCATAGCCAGGAAAACTGCGCCTGCAACCTGTTTACGTTTCAGTTTCTGGGGAATACAAGGGGTCTGTATACCGACCAACGCGCCGAGAGCCAACGCCATCGCAGGACCGCGGTGAATAGAAAACTTTGTCCAACAGCGTCGAGGCCTTCACACCCGAAGGCGAAAGTGCTGGGTTCGTTTTCCAGACCGCCAGCCCGTTCGACACCCCTCGCCTGATGGATGAACTGATCGACTGGACTAATATCGCGTTGCGCGACAAGACGCTTCACTCCTTACTCGTCATCGCTATTTTCACTGCAGTTTTCCTGGAGATACATCCCTTTCAGGACGGCAATGGTCGATTGTCACGTCTATTAACTACATTGCTGTTTTTGAAGTCCGGCTACAGTTCTGTGCCGTACAGCTCGCTGGAAAGCGTGATCGAAGCGAACAAGAGAAGTTACTATCTGGCCCTGCGCCAGACGCAAGGCACCATACGAACCGATGCTCTGGACTGGCAGCCCTGGATCACGTTTTTTCTGAAAGCGCTCAGCGAACAAAAGACCAAACTGAAGAGCAGAATTAAACGCGACCGGATCATCCTGGGCGACCTGCCCAAGCTCTCCGTGCAAATCCGGGAGATCGCCCGCGAACACGGCCGAGTGACCGACAACGATGCAGTAAGGGCTACCGGAGTCAGCCGCAACACGATCAAAGACCATAAAAAAGCCTGCACAAAAATGGTCATATCGAACGTCATGGTGCAGGACGCGGCACCTGGTATTCGCTCGCATAACTTGCAGCTACCGATAACAACAGAAACGGATAGACACTGATTTACGATTTGTTAATTGACCTGAACGGGGTGGCGCCAGAGAAGATCCCGGATCTGATCCCGGGCGCTATTTCGGGAGTATCTCCCGAATCATATCGACGTAGTCGTAACTTTCGAGCCTTGCGCTGCCGCCACACACACTGACGTCATCGGACTCGCGACTGACGAAGAGAATATAGACCCGTCCCAGTTCCAACGGGAGACCGCAACCGGCATCTGGATTGTAAGTGTGAACTTCGATCGTGCCTCGTTTCGTGCCCTTGAGACTTTCTTCGATCTTGAGCTTTGCGAAGGCGGTATCCGGATTTGCCTCGACGTAGCGTGCCTCGATCAGAGTCGCCACCACGATATTTTCGGCGAGTTCGATCTTCTCCACAATGCTCAAATCCCTGCAGGTACACGCGAAAGATTGGGGTGCGATGGCGAAGAACAAAATCATCGCCGCGGCCAACAACACTCGTTGCCGCGTTTCAAACAGCGATTTCATTTCCCTTTTTGTCGATTTCATAAGAACTCTCCTCGCTGAATTGGATCAGTGTACTTACTCGCATCCCCTAATGTTTCGCCTGAACGAGAGTCGTTTTATTTATTGCGTCAATCAACAGGGCTTGTCATTCAGACGCGACTCATTTCCACGACGCTCCCCTCCTCGCCCGCACTTCCTGCTTGGTCGGGCGCCCGCGGCGGCGCCGCTGAGAATCCCCTGCTGCAGGATCGGTCACGCTAATCGTGAACTGCGCCAGCCACTCATGGACTGCCGGGCGGGGCCACAACCGGTTGCGACACCCCGGCGGCTAAATACGCGGCGGCAACGGGCTGCGACCTTGGTGCATGGCTCCGCATTTCTATGCAGCGTTACCTGCAAATCCTCGAGATGGAGACCGCAATGCCCCGGTTTTACCCTCAACGGCACCAGCTCGAACACACTCGGAAGCAGTATCCAGTCCGGAACTGGAACAAGAGAACTCAGGCGCGGCGCCGGAGCCGGTACGCGGTTGTTGGTGCTTGCCATAGCCATGCCATTGCACCAACCTACGGGTGACAAGAAGATGCATACGTTGGACCAAAGCCTGGAATTACACGTCACCGTCGAGGCCAACGGCAGCGATGCCGTGGATTTGTTGCACGAGGCAGCGGGGCTGAGCAAGCAGGCAATCAAGTCGGCGATGACCAACGGCGCCGTCTGGCTGACCCGGAAAACCAGTACCCAACGGTTACGGCGCGCCAAACGCATATTGCAGGTTGGCGACCAGCTACACCTCTATTACGACCCGAAGGTTCAGGCTGAACTACCGCCCAAACCCACGCTGGTAGCCGATGTCGGTGGCTATTCCGTCTGGCGCAAACCTTACGGTATGCGATCGCAGGGCTCCAAATGGGGCGATCACTGCACGATCATGCGCTGGGCGGAACAGCATCTGCAGCCGCAACGCCCGTCCTTTACGGTCCATCGGCTCGACCGGGCGGCCAACGGCCTGATCCTGGTTGCCCACTCGAAAGCATGCGCCGCTGCGTTGGCCAAACTGTTCCGTGACCGGCAGATCGACAAGCGATATCGCGCAGTCGTGCGCGGCGATTTCAGCAGTCAGCCAGCGCCCCTGCGAATCGAGTCACCGATCGACGGCAAAACTGCACTTAGCGAGGTGAGGTTCCTGAGTCTGAACAGCGATACGCAACGTTCGCTCGTGGAGGTAAAAATAGAGACCGGTCGCAAGCATCAGATTCGCCGGCATTTGGCAGACGCCGGCTTTGCTATTGCGGGTGACAGGCTCTACGGGAACGGTGAGCAGGATGGTTGTGACCTGCAGCTAAGCGCTTTTCGACTGGCGTTTGAGTGCCCGGTGAACCATGGGCCCGTGGTTTACACGTTGCCCACGGAATAGCTGCTGCGGTCTCGCACGGAAGGATTGTCGCCGGCATTCGTGGTGTGGATATCGCCCGCTTTCGGGACGAACGATCACGAAAAGTCTTTTCAGCTTCAGCAAGAAAGGACGCGTTGCTGCCTGGCCATGTATTCGAAGTTACCCGCAAGGAATCGGGAATCCAGATATACAACCCGGGGCGTGATGTCAATGAGCGCAATGATGCATTGGGCATCGAATACATACTTCTGGGCCAACTGGCCGGACACTGTGAGTTTCTGGAGTAGCCCGTGCTCGCCTCCAGCGGAAAGTGCGCTACAGTAGTGCTGCTTGCCTTGCACATGGTTTTGTAGATGTGGCGATAAGGACAGGTTTTTGTGAAAGCGCACTTAATTCGAGACCGGGTTTAATCAATTCTCCCCGGAACAGCCTTGGCTCGAAATTGCATCATATTAGCTGCCGCGAATAGCAATAATCTGCGCGACCTGAAGAAGAACCGCCGATGAGGGATAATAAGTGCTCCTACGCCGACTGACAGAGCACCTGAAACAACAAAACTGGACCGCGGTAGGGCTTGATTTCCTGATCGTTGTACTCGGTGTATTCATGGGTATACAGGTCCAGGCCTGGTACGAGAGCCAGCGGGAGCAGCAACTTGTTAGGAACTACCTGCACCGGCTGAACGAGGATTTCTCGCTGTCGATTGCCGGTACCGAACGGACCAAGACATTCATCACCTCGAACCTGGACAACCTGGGCATTGTATTGAGCAGCCTGCGTGACTGCGCTGTCGCCGATGGGCAAAAAGACCGGTTCGCCAACGGCTTGTTTCACATGGGCAAGCTGATTCCGGCTCAATTCGTCGACGGTACGCTCGAGGAACTGCGCGCGTCGGGACGCCTGCTCCTGGTGCAAAACGACGACCTGCGCACAGCGATTAATGAGACGGTGCGCGAGCATGAATACCAGGCGAGAGTGTGGCCGGCGCTGCAACGACGGGCAGCGTCCAGTCGCGCCTATATCACCGATAGTTTTATCTTCTGGATGAACCGCCCGGTCAATGGGTTTAGCAACGCTACCTGGAGTGAGCTGGAAATTGACCTCATGGAAGCGTGCAAGGACAAAACCTTACTGTCGAGGCTCTCAGACCTGCACCGGGTCAGCTCTACCAGTATCGACTGGCTGGACAGGAATCTGAACAATTTCACGAACGTAAAGAAGTTGCTCGATATGGAACTGGAGAATCACAGCCAGGCTCAATAGATTTGGCGGCAGTGTGAACCCTCCCGTAGTTCGGTAATTCAGGAATCAGGAAAAAACCGCTTGCCCAAAGTAAGCCAGGCAATCCAGCAAACACGAGCCGGAGCAGAATCACACCAGATACGGTTGCCAAATGGCTCGAGGGGCTGCGGTAGGCGATGAAAATAACCGTTCTGTCGTGGAAAGGCTGAGCTCCCGGCCGGGACATCGGCTACGGAGAATTTGTGGCGGCGGATCAGGCGATCAGACACTGATTTGGCAGGCGCTGAACAGCATCGCCATTGAGTCCCCCTGAACGATAGCGGCCACCGTTTGCGCACGGTTAACCCGCCACGGCGACGAACGTTCAGGATTCAAGACTGGAAACAAGATAAAGGCCGCTTTCTGCAAAAGGAAGCGGCCTTCTCTATTGATACTCGGGAAAGATCTCAACCAGAGCTGCTGCGCTGAAGAATTCTTTCACACCCCGGGACAGCTGCGCCAGACGCAATTGCCCGACGATCCTGCAGGTCAGTTGATCATTCCGACTACCGAACCAACGCTAGCGCCGATTGCGGCGCCTTTGCCGGTATCACCAGCCAACGCGCCTATGCCAGCGCCAACCGCGACACCTTTGGTAATCGCGCAACCGACCAGACCGGCCAGCAACAAACCGAGAAAAATCTTTGTAATACGATTCATTTTAGCCACCTGCCTGTGATCAACGGCCCTTGACCATTCGTTGCCAGACAACGCCAAGCACCGGATCACCTTTGCGTCCGGGGTTGTCCGAGTACCAGTCGTCGATCTGCTCGATCGCACGATCGATGGTGCCGGCATTCAGCCACGCAACGAAAGCGAGAAAACTGAATGGACAATGTAACGGATAAGGACAAAACCTCGAGGCTCGAGTCACCGTTTCGCGGCCATGTCCCGCTCTGTCCGTAGCAACCCCGATTGACCGGAGGCGCTTTCGGCACTAGCGTCTTGCCATGTCCAGATACCCAACAACGCGAGCGCACGTTCACGCACCCGGGCACTCGGTTCGCCTTGCCATCCTCACCTGTCTGCTGCTGTCGGCCTGTGCCGCACCGCGGGTCGAGATCATTGAAACGGTTCACGTGCCCGAGGGCACGGTCGATACGACAAGTCGCGAAATCACGCTGCAACAACATCAGGATTTTTATCTACCGGAACTTGGACTCTGGGTCAGCAACCGATTCGCGGGCGCGCGGATGAACAGCGCCGCGCCAGGGCCGGATGGCTCATTGGTGATCGATGTCCGGCCCGAGAACTCGCCGATCAACGATTCGGCGTGGTATGGGTTCAGACTCTGGCGCGACAGCGGCGAACGGCCGGTCGACATCGTGCTGCGGTACACAGGCGGCAACCACCGTTACCCACCCAAGATCAGCAACGACGGCAAGAACTGGCGCACAATCGATCCCGACGCCGTCACGGCAACCGCGGCAGGCGAGACGCGGTATTCGCTTGATGTCGGCACTACACCCTTGTGGGTTGCGGCACAGGAGGTGGTTACAGGAGAAACGATCGATACCTGGCTCCACGGGCTTGCCCGGCAGGGGTGCGCCCGGCTCTCGCGCGGCGGATTCTCCGCACAGGGAGCGCCGATACCCAAAGCCGTCGTCGGCACGCCGGGACGCCCGGCAGTGGTGGTGCTCGGGCGCCAGCACCCGCCCGAGGTTACCGGCGTACTCGCGCTGTTTTCGTTCATCGAGACTGTTTGCGACGACAGTGATCTGGCGAGACGCTTCCGCGACAACTTCGCGGTCGTTGTCTATCCACTGATGAACCCGGACGGCGTGCGCGAGGGACACTGGCGGCACAACATCAATGGTGTGGACACCAATCGCGACTGGCAGCACTTCCGCCAGCCCGAGCCGCGCGCAATTCGCGATGATCTGCTCGCTACCGATCTCGTCGACGTGGTGTTTGCCCTCGACTTCCATTCAACGCAGAAAGACATCTTCTACGTGCTCGAGGAAAGCGAAGGCCCCGAAGACTACCGGCTCATGATCGAGTGGATTACGGCAATTGCCGATAGCGTCGAGGGTTACCATTGCCTGGTACAACCGGTGTCGAGCAAAGTGCCGGGATCCAGTGTATGGATGGGCGAAGCGCTCGATACGCCTTCCGCCACCTATGAGGTCGGCGACGACACGCCGCGTGAGCGTATCCACACCGTCGCCACGGCCGCCGCACATGCAATGATGGAACTGTTGCTGCGTGACCGCAGCGACTGACAGATCATGCCCGGCAGCGTCATTTGTGCAATTGGTATTGGTGCCTCAGGCCGTTCAGATTCCACCTTTCGATGCGCAATCTCGGCCATTCGCGCCGCGCCGTATCGTTTTGCATGAAATGAATGCCGGTTTAACGGCGCCAACCAATCATGGTCATTGTTCGTGAAACGGTAGTTCTTCTGCACCAAGCGAAGTGATGTGGCTCACCAGACCGGATGCAGCCCCGACAAGCGCGATGTAACCGAGCATGACCACCATTGCCCTGATGCCTGCAACAAGCCGATTCACCTGGTACACGCGGCGGACGGAAATCACGAAGTTGGACAGCAGAAGAAAGAGCAGCAGCAACTGCAAGGCTAACGGCATCCAGTGCCGGTCGGCCGCCTGCTCCAGAGGCAACAGGAACGCCAGCAAAATGTAGGCTGCGCTGTGCAGATGCAACGAGTGAATCAGATGATCGAAATACAAACGCTGGCGAAACGCGGCTTTCAAAAATAGCGCGAAAACCGGCAGCAGTATGAACATCAGACGGGGAAGGTCGTCGCTTACAAAGCGGGCCTGTCCAGCGGCCTCCGCGGCCACGGCTCGGCCTTCCGTGAGCAGCGCTCCCTGCCCTACCACCCAGCCGGCGACGATAAAAAACAACACGCTGATAACGAGATATAAGCGAAACGGCGGCGTATACAGTTTGCGCTTGCCAGCCAGGAATTCGCTGGTCAGCACACCGGGTCTGCGAAACAGCGTCCATAGGGTGCGAAACGCGCGCCCGTCGACGTCGAAGGTCTCATGCAGTACTTCACCAAGCAAGTCGGGGAGCGGGCGTTCCAGATCGAGGTCTTTCTGGCCACAGTTGGGACAGTAGCTGGCCTCGAGCGGCGTGTCGCAGTTTCTACAGTTTGTCATCCGATCGAAGTATAGCCGCCGGAGGTGGGCCTCGAGCGGCAAATTTAATCTGCAGACCTCCGCTCATTCGAAAAATCCGAGACCGCTTCGCAGCGACAGTATCGCCACGAATACGGTTTCACCAGACCGCGTAATGACACGGAGGCCGAGCGGCAGGTGGCGCCGATCCCGGCAAGCGGAGGATTGGTGCGGCTCGAGGAGGTAAACTCCGCGTGACATGCCAGATGCCGGTGAGGGGGGCACTACAACGATCGGCCGGTCTGCCCCGAAAATACGACACTGCCCATGCAAGGAAGAATCCGATGGCTAAACTCAAGTCTCCACACCGACCCGCGACACCCGAAGATGCCCATGCACTGGCCGAGTTGCTAAACATGGCCGGCGACGGCATGCCCGAGTACCTGTGGGAGGGAATGGCCGAACCCGGTCAGACTGCCTGGGATGTCGGCCGCTATCGGGCCAGTAACAAGGAAAAGGGCTTTTATCGCAATGCGACCGTCCGCGAGGAGGATGGCCGCGTTGTCGCCGCCCTGATCGGATACCCTTTGCAACGCGATCCCGAACCGGTCGACTACGTCAGCATGCCTTCCATGTTCGTGCCACTGCAGCAACTCGAGGAACTCGTCCCCGGCACCTGGTATGTGAACGTGCTCGCCACCTACCCGGAACACCGCGGCAAGGGATACGGCCAGACCCTGCTGGACATCGCAACGGACAAAGCCCGCACGACCGGCAGATCCGGACTCAGCCTGATAGTCTCGGACAGCAACACGGGCGCGCGCCGGTTGTATGAGCGGTATGGATTCAGCGAAATTGCCACCAAGCCGATGGTCAAGGAAAACTGGGAGAACGCAGGACAGAACTGGGTGTTGCTGGCCATGGATATCTGACGGCTTTACGTCCGCGTCCGGCGACCGGCCGCAGGCCAATAATCTAACCCTGGCAGGGTTGCTGCCTGCGGCTGTCACCAGACAACAGCACACTTCGATATGCTGCGGTCTTCGCCAACTTCTATCGGCGATCGGCGCGAGGACGCAGCAGCAAAACCTGCCCCGGATAAATAAGGTCAGGGTCGGTAATGGTCGCGCGATTATCCGCGTAGATCTGGCGCCACAGCAGCGGGTCACCGTAAATCCGCTCGGCGATTCGCCACAGGGACTCGCCACGCAACACGTGGTACTCCAGGACGGATCGGCCAGCTCCATCGCTGACGGGTGCAAAGATTCTCTGACCCGGGTAAATACGGTCCGGGTTTTCGATAAAGGTCTCGCCTACGCCGATCTCGTAGGCGGCATTATTCCGCTCCAGCAACACCGGCCAGTTTTCCGGGTCGCCGGTCAGGCGTCGCGAGATGCCCCACAGCGTATCGCCCTGGCGCACGGTATACATCAATGCCGGTTCGCCCGGACCCGCAGCAGCCGGAGCGCCGGTCTCGAGATACGGGCCCAGTCGGTCGATTATTAACGCGTCAATATCCGGATCGAACGGCCCCATCGCGTTCAACATACCGAGCAGCTCCATGCCGGTTTCGTAGTCGCCACCGTTAAACTTCACCTCGGCGGCCAGTGCCAGCGCTTCTGCCAGGTCGCTGTGCCGCCCGCCCAGGCTCTCCGCTGACAACGCGGCCGGATTGGTCTCAACGAGTTCGTACAGCTCGGGTATGACTACTTCCGTTTCGCCCCGCTGCAATCCGGCGATTGCGGCATCGATGACATCTGTTGGCGCCACCGGCGCAACCGGAGTGGGCAATTGCTCTTGATCTATGACCTCTACAGGTAGCCGCACATCTTCATCGAGCTCCTTGTCCGGACCGGGGACCACAATGACGGGCGCCTCGACTTCGGGCTCAATGTCCGGAACGGGGCTCACGGTGACGGGTACCTCGCCCACGTCCCGCGCCCCGCCCATAAATTGCGTGACACCGACCGCAATCGCAACGAGAACAGCTACCGCCACACCTATCCATACTCCTGGTCGGCCGGAACTCTTCGCAGCGGTTGCCGCGCCGGAGACCGTGGTGCCAGGCGGCGGCCGGGTGGCGGACACCGCTACTGCTTGCGGCTCGGCGGCAATGACCCCCGCGGGCGGTTGCGGCTTCTCAGCCACCGCAGCGCGCTGCGGCCCAGTCTTGTCTTCCTCCACCGTCGCCGGCGCCATATCGAAAAGACGGCCGTCGGGCGTCCGCATATGCAGCGCCGGTGCGCCCCACTCCACCTCGTAACCGCGCGCATACAGAAATGCGCGCGCCGAGTTCAGCGCGGCGTCCACCGGCTGACCTGATGCGAGATAGCGATAGAAATGCCGCGACAGCGCGACCGCCGCTTTGTCAGGTATCGGAAACTGCATCGCCACGACTGCCGGAATGCCGCGCCGGATCAGGCTCTGGGCCACGCCGCCAAACGGGTCGCTGCGCGACGCAGTCGCACCCATGCAACTGTTCAGGAAAACCAGCCGCAACGAGGTCAGGTGATTCCGCAGCAGCATCGCGAGCTGGCGTCCGGCAATCACGTCGGACGTACCCGGGACCGCATCCGACTCCAGTACCAGCACACCCTCATCGCCGGAGAAATCGCCATGGCCGATGAAGTGCAGAGCGTGCGGCCGGTTTTTCAGTAGCGCATTGTCGAGGCTTTCGAGCGTTGCGTGTTGCAGCCGTTCAATACGAACTGCACCGCTCGCGGTGAGTTCGTCAAGCGCCCTGTCGAGATGGGCAATTTCCTCTCCGACCTCCAGCCCGGGGCGGTCGCCGGGTGCCGCTACCGCGATCAGCAACCGCAATGGGCGCTCGGCAGCCAGGCTCGGCAACGGTTCGTCCACGTCGAGCCACCGGACCACCGGTTTCATCCGGTCGGAAAACAGGAAGTCGTCCTTGGCCGGGCTGTACAAAAACTCCCAGGGAAGCCGTGCAAGCTCAGGCGCATCGGTGGTATTAATCACAAACCGCACGCCCTCGCCGCGTTGCGGATCGATGGTGCGCAGGCTGTCGGCCAGCCGCCCCCCGAGCGCCGAGTCGAACAATGCCGAATACAATGCCTTGCCGGCCTCGCGCACGTCTTCGGGTCGCGGCAACAACGCATCGACATCGACACCACCGGTTGCGCGCCGCGCCGACCCTTCGATCTGCCGCGCGTTTGCCCATAATGCGTTTTCGAGACCCGGGGCATCGAGCGACCAGGCATCCGGGTCACCCGCTCCCGCCGGCGACTCGGGCACGGATATCGAATACCCACCTGCACCGCTCCCACCGAACCGCAACTGCACCGAGCGATACCGGACACCGCTGGACTCTGGTGGCGGTGCATCGACCGGCGCTGACGCAGCTGGCTGGCCTTGCGCTCGGGCCCGGTCCTCTACCTCTATAACGACCTCGGCGACCAGGTTTCCCTCGGCCTGCATCACGGTCAGCGAACGCAGGTAAGCCGGCACGTCTTCGATGGGCGTGCTGACGAGTTCCACCGGCAGCACATGCCATCCAGGCGTTGGCCACTTCCGGCTCGCGAGTTTCAGCTCGGTACGCGAATAACGCCCGTCGGCGACGGATTCCGGCGAGATCAGGAAAACAAAGAGATCGGACTCTTCGATCGCGTTACGAATGTAATCGTCGAAGCTGCGCCCGGCCGGCAGGTCCTCCCTGTCGAAAAACACTTCATGCCCAAGCGCCTGCAGTCGACAGCAAAGGTCTTCAGCGGTCGGCCTGTGGTCAGAGGCGTAGGACAGGAATATTTTCAAACCGGGCCTCGCAGTTAGCGGCCATACGGTTCGGAGTATAGCCAACACTCAGCAGGAAGATCGGAAATGTGGCGTTCCGATCGCAAGCGCACATTGAATTTTCAGTGGTGTCGACCGCCCTGACCGTCACCACGGACGCCGCGACCAGCGCATTGACTCCGCCATCGACAGATGCGACGCCCGGCCGAAGCCGTCCGCCAAGGACGGATCGCTCGCATTGATCGCAAGCCCCTTGTCGCCGACGAGCAACGCGATGCTAGTGTCGCGACCGCGGTGGGACAGCACCGACCGGGTGAGTTACCGCAACCTAATCTCGCGAGACGCTTCTCCGAGCAGCCGGTCTGGGTTCAAAATTGGGGACGGCGATGTGAACATCAGCCCGGTGGCGACGAAGTCAAGGTAGGCCGAGTCGCCTGAAATGCCGCCAGCGAGAACGCGAAAATTACCGCGACGGTTGGCGGATTGGCGGAGGGTAACGGCCCACTCGCGCTGCCCGGTGACCCACACGCCGCAGGACCGGAATATGCCAGGGATCGCGCCATGATCCCAGACGGATGCTATTAAAGCCTTAGCAGGAACCGTTGGGACCGCAGACAAAGCCATGTCGCAGATGCCTGTCCAGATCTTTGTCGCTCTGTTCGCCGCGCGCGACCCGATCCGGATGCTGGCGATCGTTCTCGCTATTTCGGCAGAACCGTGGCCGCCCGACCGGCGCCGCAGATGCGGGAATTGTTCATGGTTCTGATCGGCTGGGCGCGCGGTGGAAGCGAGGCCACTCAGGGCGTATCCGAGAAGCTGCATTGTCCGACTCTCGGGCACCCGATCAGCTGCGTGATGGTGTTAGCCGAGCGGGACGCGACCCCAGGTCTGGACGATGCGTGGCAGGCTCATGAGCGTTAGCGGTTGGTCGGCGAGCGCGCGGAGTTCCTCCACCACGCCGTCAATCTCCTCGGCGCTGGCCAGCCCGTGGGCCAGGACCGGCGTGCGTATGTAGTCCATCGTCAGATGATGGATGGCTTTCACCTCGCCGGCAAGACCCGCAGGCTGGACCACATTCACATGCACATCTTCGAATCCTGCGTCGATCAGAAGAGCGGGCAGGCGCGGGCCAATTGTGGGGTCGGCTCCGGCCAGGTGGACCACTTCCGAATAGAGCCCAATGTAACGCTCGAACGCCGCTGACGGCGGGTAAATGAAATGGCCTGCGAAGTCGATATCCTCGAAAACCACCTGACCACCCGGACGCAGCAATCCCCGGCACGTGGACACGGCCGCGGCCGGGTCCGGGAGGTGGGTTAGGATGAAACGGCCGTAGATCAGGTCGAACTGCCGGCGCGAGGGCCACTCGCCGATCGTGGCGACCTCGAACCTGATGTTGGACAGTGCGTTGGCCGCTCTCTCGCGTTCAGCGATGGCAATGGTCTCGGCGTCCATGTCGATGCCGAGCACTCTACCGCCCGGTCCTACCAGTCGCGAGAGTTCCACGCAGACGTCGCCGCCGCCGCAGCCAAAGTCGAGGCAGGAAGAGCCGGGCGCGACGCCGACCCGGTCGAGCAGTGACAGGGTCGTCGGTCGTACGATCCGCGACAGGAGGCGTAAACGCTCACGACCGTCGGCACCGCCTTTTATCACGTATCCGGATGAATTATCCGTCATCGCGCGGCCCTCCATATAAGGTTTCGTATGGTGCCGGCCATCGCTCAACAGCAGCGGCCCGACATTGGCGCGAGGTTATTTCAATTAGCTTACACCCGGGGGAACGGTCAGCATCGCAGCCTCGGCCACCGGATCCCGATGGAGACCGTGACAGAGGCCGTAAACGGAGGGATCGTTCAAACCCCTCAAAATTCTCACGCCGGGTGCTCAGGCTGGTGGGGAACAGTCAGTTATTCCCGCACGAGCACACCATGGCCGACCAAAGGGTGTTCGCCTCCTTCGGTAGCGACGAAGTCCAAGGTGTGATTGTTGAGAAGCCGCATCTGAAAGCGGGTTTGGTCGCCGTGCTCAACCAGATGAATAGTGCCATCCTGTGCAATTACTCCCAGCAACGGTTCTGTCGCTTCGTACGTGTGCTCACTGCCATCATGACTCTGCAAGTTCTTACCAAGTATCTCCCAGGCATGCGTGCCCTTGAGGAAAGCACCATTCTGCTCCGTGAATTCGAAGCGGTGATACTGGTCTGTGTGTCCATCCGGAACCATGAAATAGGCCTTGCCCGTCCAAACCCCAACAACGTTCGGATACGGCGCCCAAGCGGGCTTCTCCTGGGCAGTCACCCGGGGGATGGAGACAGCAAGCGAAAGGGCCAAGCAAAGGAAAACCGCGACCTTTTTCATTACAGCGACCTCAATACAGTGGCTCCAAAGCCGAAGGTTACCATGACGCTGACCGTACCCTTTTGTTCGAGCATGGTCGAATATGGAAAACTGGGCATATCAGGCCGCCTCCTTGGCCAACACCGCAGGCGGTTTCCTGCCTAACGGGCAATGCGGTGTGAGATGGTTGTAATGGTTGCGCCAGCTCTCAATTTCCTCCTTCGCATATTGCAGACCGGCAAACCAATGCAGGTTCAGGCAACCGTCGCCGACCTGCCAGCGAGGCTTGCCGCGAATGTGTCTTGGGCCAGCTTTCCGGGCTGGATTAAGTGCAACCTCACCTTGGTGCGTTTCGATGAGAAGAACATGGCCTCGCTGGTCAGCTCCGGGCCGTCGTCCAAAACAATTCGCGCTGGTAGCCCGCGCTGCTGTGCCAAGCGATTCAGTTCACGGATCAGGCACTGACCGCTCATCGAGAAACCAACCACTTGCAACAAGCATTCTCGACTCAATTCATCGGCGACGTTGAACATCCTGAACCGGTGGCCATTCGCCAACTTATCCGAGACGAAGTCAAGCGACCAGCGTTCGTTGATTCGATCTGGTTCAGGTACCGGTTTCCGGGGCCGCGGCAACAACACATCGACGTCAATACCGATCGCAAACACACATTCAATTTACAACCACCCCGCGCTTGCCGACGGCTGCAAAACCGGCCCGGCGGTACCGCAGACGATGACACCGTCAGCGCATGATCAAATTCGGAAATGCGCAAACCGTGCTGGCGAATACTCACCGATATCGAACCCGGGCGGTTGACCCATGATCTTGTCCGCAAGCGCCTTCGCCGACCCGGCCGCGAGGGTCCAGCCAAGCGGTCCGTGGCCGGTATTTAGAAACAGACTCCCGATTGACGTTACCCCGATCAACGGCACACCGTCGGCGGACATCGGGCGCAGCCCTGTCCACGCCTGTACCGGCGCTGCATCGAGCGATGCCGCGATTTCCGGATAGGTTTGCCGCAACAGATAGCGCAGGTTATCGATACGCTGTGGACGGAGTGTCCGGTCGAAACCGGCAAATTCCGCAGTACCCGCCACCCGCAGCCGGTGTCCCAGCGGCACCACCACTGCGTGCAACGCATCGTCAACAACCGGCAGACGCGGACGCTGCTGCAAACCTTCCACCGGTAGCGTAATCGAATATCCCTTTGCCGGCCTCACCGGAAGTCGAAGCCCCAATGGCCGCAACAACTGTGTGCTGTAACTCCCGGCAGCCACGACATAAACATCGGCCTCGAGCACGCCCTGCGCCGTTACCACGCCGGTCATCCGACCGCCCTGCTTGCGCAGCGATTCGACCTCAAGGCCAAAACGCAGAGTTACGCCCAAGCGTCGCAACACTTCAGCCACCGCACAACAAAACCTGTGGGCATCACCGGATTCGTCATCAGGAAAAAACAGGCTGCCCGCAACCTCATCCGCAACTGGAGCAAGAGCCGGCTCAAGCGCCACGGTCGCGGCACGATCCAGCGATTGAAACCTGACGCCATGCGACACAAGCGACTCGGCCATGGCAGTCGCCTGTTCCAGCGCAACGGTATCGCGGAGCAGTTTCAGCGAGCCTGAACATGCACCGTCATAGGCGAATTCGTATTCATCGCGCAATCCGGCCATTACAGACAAGGAGTAATTTGCCAGCCGGACGTTGCGCAACAGGTTTTCGCGGAAGCGCTGCGGCCGCGACTGGCGCAGAAAAGCAATACCCCAGGCTCCCAACGCAGGCAATGCGTGCGGCCGCAACAGTACGGGCGCGGATTCATGACCTATCCAGCGCAACATCTTGCCGAGTATGCCGGGCGCGTTCCACGGGTCGGCCATGCTCGGCGTCAATAATCCGCCGTTGGCAAAGCTGGTCTCGGCACCGGGGCCATCTGCCCTGTCGACAACGACCACTTCAGCGCCATGGCGGCGCAAAAACAACGCCGTGGTCAGGCCAATCAATCCCGCCCCGATGACTACCGCACGCATGCGCCACCCCTCACGCACCGACGATTCCAGCATGGTCCGGACGCAAAAAAAGACCCCGCCGCGGCGGGGCCCGTATTACAGCCAAAAAACATGGTTACGGCCGCGTTACTTCAGGGTGATTTCCCGCATGTAGTACATGCCGGTAATCTCTCGCATCGCAGGATAGTTCTTCTGCGCAAACTCGGTCGTCTCCTGATTACGCTTCTCGCCCCACTC
>PKUM01000200.1 GCA_002868855.1 Chromatiales bacterium
GCCGTCAAATCGCGCACAAGCCCCGCGCCGTCGGTGTTATCGGCAACCAGGCGGCCTTGATCCTCGCGCAGCGTATTGACGGCGCCGGCCGACGCCGCCCGGGCGGTGGTCTGATCCGCCAGCGCGAAAGCCGCCATTTTGTGCGGTACCGTGACGTTGAGACCGCGCCCGCCGGTGGCGAAAAACTGCCGTACCGCGGCGTTGAAGGCCGGTCCTTCGACATCGAGCAGGTCGTAGCGCAGAGGTAGTGAAAACTGCTCCGCAAACAGGCGATGGATCAGCGGTGAACGGCTGTGCCCAACCGGATGGCCGATCAACGCACACCGCAACTCAACCGGCGATTTCTGCTCCATCCGCGTCGGCTCAGTCTCCGTCGAGCCAGGTTGCTGCGGCCGGCGCGAAATAGGTGAGAATTGCATCCGCGCCCGCGCGCTTGAAGGCGGTCAGCGCTTCGAGGACGACCGGTTTCTCGTCGAGCCAGCCATTGCCGAAAGCGGCTTTCAGCATCGCGTATTCGCCGCTGACCTGGTACACGAACGTGGGCATTCCGAGCGCCTGTTTGACCCGCCAGACGATATCGAGATACGGCATTCCCGGTTTGACCATTACAATGTCCGCGCCCTCCGTGGCATCAAGTGCCGCCTCGCGCAGCGCTTCATCGCCATTGGCCGGGTCCATCTGGTAGGTGTACTTGTTGCCGGAGCCGAGGTTGCCTCCCGAGCCGACCGCGTCGCGGAACGGCCCGTAAAAAGACGACGCATACTTGGCTGAATACGCAAGGATGCCGGTGTTGCGAAAACCGCCCCGTTCGAGCGTGTCGCGAATGGCGCCGATGCGGCCATCCATCATGTCAGAGGGCGCAACGAGATCCGCCCCGGCTGCGGCATGCGAATGCGCCTGTTTGCAGAGGACCTCGACCGTCTCGTCATTCATAACGTAGCCCGATTGGTCGATCAGGCCGTCCTGACCGTGGGTCGTGAACGGGTCGAGTGCTACGTCGGTGATGACGCCGAGTTCGGGAAGTTCGCGTTTGAGCGCGCGGACGGCGCGTTGCGCGAGGCCTTCGGGATTGTAGGATTCACGGCCGTCTTCGGTTTTGCTGTCGGCGTCGGGAACCGGGAACAGCGCCACGGCCGGTATCCCTAGTTTGTGCGCACTCTCGGCATCGCGCAGTAATTCGTCCACGGACAGGCGCTCCACGCCCGGCATCGAGGTCACCGGCTCGCGGCGCCGTTCGCCCTCATGGACGAAAACCGGCCAGATCAGATCGGCACTTGTCAGCCCGGATTCACGGGTCAGGCGCCGGCTGAATTCGTTGCGGCGCATGCGGCGAAGCCGCGTACGCGGGAAACTCGGAGTCTCACTACTGCTCACGGGGTTGATTCCTTTTGCTGCAAGAGGCCATTTTCGCGCCTAGTCCGCGCCGAGTCCACGGGCTGCTAGTATTCCGCTGTAATAATTTTCCCGACATCCGGGTCTGTTGCTATGAATGAGACGGAAAGCGAGCTGGCACGGCGGCGGCGATTTGAGGCGCTGACCCGGGCACACCGAGACGATCTTTACAGATATGCCTTCTGGCTGGCCCGGGATCACGCAGTTGCCGACGACGCTGTACAGGAGTGTTTGCTACGAGCATGGAAGGCTTTTGCCAGTCTCGAAGACGAGTCCAGGGCGAAACCCTGGTTGATGACGATACTGCGCCGCGAACACGCCAGGCTGTACGAAAGGAAAAGGCCCGATATGGTGGCGATGCAGGACCTCAGTCAACGCGAGAATGCGATGCTTGGCAGTCAACACAACACGGACATCGATGATTTGCGCGCGGCGATTTTCCGTCTCGACGATTCTTACAGGGAGCCACTGGTTCTGCAGGTACTAATGGGATATTCGACAACACAAATTGCCGAACAGATGAATCTGCAGCAGAACGCGGTGCTGACACGGTTGTTTCGTGCACGCAAGCAGCTAAAGCTCGCGCTGGAGCGCCGCGGTTTGCGCGGCAACGATGGGGGTGCAGCGTGAATTGTCTCGAATACCGCCAGATTTGTGGCGCGGAGCCGAACCATCGTGACGCCGCATTTGCGGAGCATGAGGCTCAGTGCAGCGGCTGCCGGGCGTACGCTAACGAGCTGCGCGAACTGGATGGTCGGATTCGCCAGGCACTGATGATCGAATTGCCCGGGCAGACAGAGGCGGCGCAGGAACAGACCATGGCGCCGGCCCGGCGGAGTTGGCAACCGGCGCGGCTGGGTCTCGCCGCCAGCTTCCTGGCCGCGGTTGGCCTTGGTGTCGGCGTCTGGTTGTCGGCCCCGCCACCCGCGCTGGCCGAGGCGGTCACCGGTCACCTGTCGCACGAACGCCATGCCTGGCAGACAACCGACAATCCGGTGGCGCGCGACGTGCTGGATGCTGTCTTGAAAGACGGTGACATCGAAGTTCGGCAGAATTTCGGCCTGATTTCTTACGCGCGAACCTGCAATATACGCGGTCATGACGTTCCGCACCTGATGATCCAGGGCGAGCGTGGGCCGGTAATGCTCCTGATTATGCGGGAGGAGAAAATCGACCAGGCAATTCCGCTGCGAGCGGACGGTTACGAAGGACTCATATTACCGGTTGGCGATGGCAGCATTGCCGTGGTCGGTCGCGAGGGTGAGGCGCTCGAACCGCTGACCGAGCAGATTACCCAGAGCGTGGACTGGAGTTTTTGATTCAGGCCTCTGGCGCGATGCCAGAAATTAACCAGCCCAGGAAGGGCTAATTCGAGAGAGGAGTGAGGACGATGACGAAGAAAGACATGTTGAAGCCGGTTGCCATTGCTGTTGGAAGTGCTCTGGCAGGCTCTTTGATGGTTTCCACGGCCAGCGCTGACACGACCCCGTTTGCGATGACGGCACTTTCCAGCGGCTACATGGCCGCCGACGCCGGCGAAGGTAAATGCGGTGAAGGCAAGTGCGGCGGTGACAAGGAAGACGCCAAGGGCGAAGGCGAAGGCAAATGCGGCGAAGGCAAGTGCGGCGGTGACAAGGAAGCCGAAGGCGAAGGCAAGTGCGGCGAAGGCAAATGCGGTGGCGACAAAGCGGAAGGCGAGGGCAAATGCGGTGAAGGCAAGTGCGGCGGATCGATCTGATCGCTGACTACCGTTAATAGCAAGTGACAATGGGGCCCGCGGCACGGATGCTGCGGGCCCTTTTTCGATTTTGCGGCGGGGTGGGACGTGAACGACAAGAATGAGCGTAAGCGGTGTGGCTGGGTGAGTGGCGGCAACGATCTGTATCTTGCCTATCATGACGAAGAGTGGGGGGTGCCGGTCCGCGACGATCGCACCCAGTTTGAATTCCTGATTCTCGAGGGAGCGCAGGCCGGACTGTCCTGGGCCACCGTTCTCAACAAGCGCGCCGCATACCGCAAGGCATTTGCGCAGTTCGATCCGGAAAAGGTGGCCCGTTTCAGTGACCGCAAGATTGCCCGGCTGCTCGACGATCCCGGGATCATTCGAAATCGGCTCAAGGTCAATGCAGCCGTCAGCAATGCTCGGGCGTTTCTCGACGTCCGGCAGGAATTTGACGGATTCTGCAACTACATATGGAGCTTCGTCGGCAACAGCCCGATCCAGAATCGATGGAAGCGGATGGACCAGGTTCCGGCGACATCGAAAGAATCGGATGCGCTGGCGCGCGACCTCAGGCAACGCGGTTTCAAGTTTGTCGGCAGCACGATTGTCTATGCCCACATGCAGGCCACCGGCATGGTCAACGATCATGTGACGGACTGTTTCCGCCACAGTGAGTGTCGCGATCTTGCCTGAGTCTCTGAGTTTTCGGGCCGATAGTAGTGATGAATGCCTATAATCCACCTTTGACGATCCCCGGAGAGAATCAATGGCCGTGCCGGTAACTGCTTTCTACGCTGCGCTTTGCGGTGTTTTGCTCCTGCTGCTGTCAGGACGTGTCGTTCTGATCCGGCGCAACAGGAAAATCAGTCTCGGCAGCGGAGGTGATGCCGCGCTGGAGCAGGCGATTCGGGTGCAAGCCAATCTCGCCGAATACATGCCAATAGCGTTGATTCTTTTACTCACGCTCGAGTTGAACCATGGATCGACCGGTCTGTTGCAGGTCGTGGGTGGAGGATTCGTGTTGGGCCGCCTGTTGCATGCCTGGGGATTCGGGCGCCACAAGGGTTTGAGTTTCGGTCGTTTCTGGGGCACCGCATTGTCGTGGGTTGCGCTTCTGGCGCTGGCGTTGGCCAATCTGTTCATGCTGGTCTGACAACGGGAGCAGTGCGATGAGGGAATGGAATGTCTATTTGTCCGGCGAAATCCACAGCGACTGGCGTGAGAGGATCGGCGAGGCGGTGCGCGGAGCACGGCTGCCGGTACAGCTGAGCGGGCCGGTTACCGACCACGCGGCGAGTGACGACATCGGCGAAAAAATACTCGGCGCGGAAGACAACGCTTTCTGGCGTGACCGCAAGGGTGCCGGAATCAATGCAATCCGGACCCAGACGTTGCTGCGCCTCGCGGACATCGTAGTCGTGCGGTTCGGCGACAAGTACCGGCAATGGAACGCGGCTTTCGATGCTGGCATCGCCGTTGCCCTGGGCAAGCCGCTGATCACACTGCATGAGCCCGGGCTGACGCATGCTTTGAAAGAGGTCGACGCGGCGGCCATGGCCGTCGCCGAGACGCCGCAGCAGGTGGTCGATATCCTCGCTTATGCGACGGGCCGGCAGTAGCGTCAAACCGGTGCGAGGCAGGACTGGTTGCTGTAGCCCCGGATCTCGTCCTCATCGAATGTTACGCCGAGACCAAGTGCGATTCTGTTGACGAAGTTGAAGTATGCGGTCACCAGCGTGACGTCGAGAACTTCTTCATCGGAAAACCCGGCCGCGCGCAGGCATTCAATGTCGTCTTCCGCTGCCTTGTCGGGGCGGGATGTCAGCATGGCGGCATGACGCAGCATCGCAGCCGTTCGTAAATCGAGCGCTTCAAACCTGCCGGTGCGGATGGCCTGGAGTCGCTCCGGGTCTTTCTCGAACTTCGCCAGCGCCTCGAAATGCTGTTCGATGCAATAGTCGCAATGGTTGTGGTGCGACGTGACAACGGCAATTGCCTCGCGCTCGGCACGCGACAAGCGGGAACGGCCGAACAGCAAATGAAGATACAGGTCGCCGTGGGTCTTCAGTGCCCCCGGGTTGAGACTGTGTACCTTCAGAATGTTGGCAACTTTGCCGCGCTTCGCAACAATGTCCGCGTACAGCTCGCCGAGGTCGCCCTCTGCCTCGCCCTGGTCTATCTCTCTGATCCAGGACATGAGCGAACGTCCTCAGGTATTGTCGCGGGCGAACAGCAGGTCTGGATCACGGAACGATTTGAACTCCAGCGCATTGCCGCTTGGATCGCGAATGAAAAATGTCGCCTGTTCGCCCGCCTGATCGGGAAATCTCACGCGGGGGCCAATAAGAAATTCCACCTGCAGCGCTTCCAGCCTGTCGCGCAGACTGTGCCAGTTGTCCCAGTCGAGTACGGCGCCAAAGTGGCTGGCCGGTACCCGGTCGCCGTCAACGGTATTGTGTGCAACGGTAAGCGGGAGGTCGCTCAGGTGGGCGGTAATCTGATGGCCGAAAAAATCGAAATCGATCCAGCGCTCACTTTCGCGGCCAACTTTGCAGCCGAGAATTGCGGTAAAAAACTCGCGGGTCGCCGCGAGGTCGGTAACCGGAAACGCGAGATGAAACGGCGGCGACAGTCGGGTCATTATTTGGTCTCGCCCAGCCAGTCCCGGGGACGCAGATAATCGGAGTACAGACGTTCTTCCTCGCTCCCGCTTCGCGGTTTCCAGTCATACTCCCAGCGAACCAGCGGTGGCAGTGACATCAGGATGGACTCGGTGCGCCCGCCCGATTGCAGGCCGAATAACGTGCCGCGGTCATAGATGAGATTGAATTCGACGTAGCGGCCGCGGCGGTAGAGTTGAAATTCGCGGTGGCGGGAATCGAAGGCGGTGTCCTTGCGTTTTCTCACTATTGGCAGGTATGCGTCGAGATAATGATCGCCCACGCTGCGCATGAAGCTGAAGCAGCGTTCGAATTCCCACTCATTGAGATCGTCGAAGAACAGGCCACCGACACCGCGGGTCTCTTCACGGTGCTTGAGGTAGAAGTACTCATCGCACCATTTTTTGTAACGTGGATAGACACCCTCGCCGTACGGCGCACACGCAGCGCGGGCCGTTTCGTGCCAGTGCAGCACGTCTTCATGGAACGGGTAGTAGGGGGTGAGGTCGAAACCGCCACCGAACCACCACACGGGATCGGCAGCGTCGGCGTGAGCGACAAAAAACCTCACATTTGCGTGACTGGTAGGCACCATCGGGTTACGCGGATGCAAAACGAGCGATACGCCCATCGCCTCGAAACGCCGGCCAGCGAGCTCCGGCCGGCGGGCGCTGGCGGCCGGCGGTAACGCGGCCCCCATGACATGCGAGAAATTGATCCCGGCCTGCTCGAAAACCGCGCCATCCCGTAGCACTCGCGATTCACCGCCGCCGCCCTCCGGGCGCTGCCAGGTGTCGCGACGAAATGCAGATGTGCCGTCTTCGGTCTCGATCCCGGCGCATATCGAGTCCTGCAGGCCAAGCAGGTAACCGCGAACTTCATCTACCTGGTTTTGGGTCACGCTCATGGGAATCCACTCCGTCAGGCGCTGCGCAACACTGTATTGCTCAGCGCGTCTCGAATTTCAGTTGGCTGCTTCTGCGGGTCCGTGTCCCCGGCCAGTACAAGATCGACCTGCTGGTTGAATCCCTGCAACGCGGTAAACCGGTTTCGTGCCGGTGGACGGCCGCTGCGATTGGCGCTGGTGGATACCAGGGCATGGTCGACCGAGCGGCATAACGCCTGAACGACGGGATGAGCGGAAACGCGGACCGCGACACTGGTGCGGCCGCCGGTTATCCACGGCGGCGCAGCGGCGCTTGCGGGGACCACCCATGTCAGCGGGCCGGGCCAGCCGAGCAACAGTTTTTTCATTATGTCCGGGGTGAGCGGTGCCATGTACGGCATGAGCTGGTCTATCGAAGAAGCCACCAGGACGAGCCCCTGGCTCATCGGCCGGTTCTTCATTCGCAATATCCGCTCCACCGCGAAGTCGTACTCCGGGATACATCCAAGTCCGTAAACCGCTTCGGTCGGGTAGGCGATTACGCCCCCGTCA
>PKUM01000331.1 GCA_002868855.1 Chromatiales bacterium
ACCTCCATGTTGGTGGTACCAGTTGCTTCAGGTAAGGTTGCACCACCCCGGCACGGAGCCAATCATGACACGCTATCTCGGCGAACCGGACTACCAGCATGGCACGGAGGACAAGACCGGCGTATTGCTGGTCAATCTCGGTACCCCGGACGCCCCCGATGCGGCATCGGTCCGCCGGTACCTGGCGCAATTCCTGTGGGACCCCCGTGTCATCGAGGTGGCGCGGCCGCTGTGGTGGCTGATTTTGCATGGCGTGATTCTCCGTATCCGCCCGCGGAAATCCGCGGAGGCCTATGCAAAGGTCTGGACCGAAGAAGGTTCGCCGCTGCTCAGCATCTCGCGACGCCAGCACCGAGCTTTTCAGCAACTGCTGGCCGAACGTGTCGAGAGCGAGGTCCCCGTCGCGCTCGGCATGCGTTACGGCAGTCCGTCGATCGCCAGTGCGCTCGCGGAATTGCGCGAAAACGGCGTGCGTCGACTTTTGGTGCTACCGCTCTACCCGCAGTATTCGGCGACCACTACGGCTTCTGTATTCGACGCGATCGCCGCGGATTTGCAGCGCACGCGCTGGCTCCCCGAGCTCCGCTTCATCAACCAGTACCACGATGAGCGCGGCTACATTGAAGCGCTGGCGGCGAGCATTCGCGAACACTGGCAGGATCAGGGCCGCGCCGAGCGCCTGCTGTTTTCTTTCCATGGGCTGCCGCACCGCTACCTGCTAAGCGGGGACCCGTACCACTGTCATTGTCACAAGACCGCGCGCCTGCTTGCAGCGGAACTCGGCCTGGACGATGACGCATGGATGCTTAGTTTCCAATCACGGGTAGGGCGTGAGGAGTGGTTGCGTCCGTACACTGACGAAACCGTGGCCCAACTCGCACGCGATGGCGTGCGCTCACTCGACGTCGCATGCCCCGGATTCTCCGCCGACTGTCTCGAGACGCTCGAGGAGATCGCGATGCAGAACGGCGAAATATTCGAAGAGGCCGGCGGCGAGACGCTCAGATACGTGCCCGCGCTCAACGACCGCAGCGATCACATTTCTTTTCTCGTGGATCTCACGCAAAGACACTGCCAGGGCTGGCCGGAGCCCGCGGCTGGAGAAGAACGGTCAAAGGACCGGGAACTCGGCGCACAACGCGCGCTTGCGCTCGGCGCAAAACATTAAACCCGCGGCCGCCATCGGGGCCACGGCCCCGGCTCACCCGAATCAGCCACCGGATACCCCTTTGCCACGCCCCAATAAACAGAGCTCCCATCTCCGTTACCCGGACATAGACCCGCCAAAAAACGGGGCGATGACTGAACTGGCTTCGGGAATGCGCTGGATCCGCCTCCCGGTGCCCGGCGGTCTCAGCCATATCAACGTCTGGCTTATAGCGGATCATGACGGCTGGACACTGGTGGATACGGGAATGGGGATCGACCCGGTCACTACCGCGTGGGAGGACCTGCTGCAACAGCTTGGCGCTACGCCGATCCGCCGCATCATCGTCACCCACCACCATCCGGATCATTTTGGCCAGGCCGCATGGCTCGCCGAACGCTGCAATGTCGAGGTCTGGATGACGGATGCAGAATTCGACAGCGCGTTGGGGCCCCGTCATATCGATCCGCTCGAGCGTGCCAGCCAGCGCCGTCTCAGGCTGGAAAAGAACGGCATGTCGATCAGTGATGACATCGCTCCGTTTCTGTCCGGAAAAGGCTACCAACGAATAATTTCCGGAATTCCCGAGAAGATAAGACCGATCCGGGACGGCGAACTGGTCACCATTGGCGACCGGCAATGGCAAATCATCGTGACCGCGGGGCATGCCAATGGTCATGCTGCTCTTTACTGCGAGCCGATTGGCACGCTGATCTCGGGAGATCACGTGTTGCCGACCATCTCCCCGAACATTAGCTTGTGGAGCGAGGACAGCGCGGCGGACCCACTCGAGGATTACCTGTCGTCGTTTGCCCGGTTTCGCGAATTGCCAGCGGAGACGCTGGTATTGCCGTCTCACGGGCGGGTCTTTCACGGGCTGCACGAGCGCCTCGACGAACTCGAAGCCGAGCATTGCGTGGCACTCGAGACCGCGCTCGCGGCGTGCGAATCACCACAATCCGCCGCCGATCTGATCCCCGTTCTTTTCCCGCGCAAGCTGGATTCGCTCAATACGTTGCTTGCGTTCGGCGAGACGATGGCGCACCTGCGATACCTGCTGCGGACTGAAGCACTGTCACAGATCTCCGACACCGCTACGATCCGATACCGGCGAACAACGTGAACCGTATCACTGGGAGCCAGCGCGCGGCTGTGTCAACATAGCCGCATGCTCGGGAGATTTCTCGAAATCAGTCTGTACGCCCCTGATATCCAGTCTTCACTGGGTTTTTACGAGGAGCTCGGCTTCACCCAGTTGAACGTGGGTGAGACCTGGTCGCACCCCTATGCGGTGGTGACCGACGGACATCTGTTCATCGGCCTGCACGATTACCGGTTCGACTCGCCGTCGTTGACTTATGCGCGGCCGGAACTGGCCAACCAGGTACGCAACCTTGAGGACAGCGGCATAATGTTCGCTTTCCGCAAACTGTCCGACGACCAGTTCAACGAGGCGGGCTTCAAGGACCCGGATGGGCAAATGGTGTCGCTGCTGGAAGCCCGTACCTATTCACCCTACACCGGTGGGGAAGAGGACTTCTCGATTCTTGGCCGCTGCAGCGAGTATTGCATTGCCGTCGCCGACATCGATGCATCGGCGCAGTTCTGGGAACCGCTGGGGTTTGTGATGACCGACCGCGAGGAAAAACCCTCGCCGCGCGCGCTGCTGATCAGTGACTGCATCAACCTCGGACTGTATGGCGGCAACAGGTTGCTGCGCCCGGGACTGGTATTCACCGAGCCCGACATGGACCGGCGCATCGAATTTCTTATCGCCAAGGACATGCGCATTGCACGTCCATCGCCATTGCCCAATGCAGGCGAGCTTTCCGCGGTGCTGGAAAGCCCCGAGGGATTCGACCTGCATCTGTTGGTTGGAGAGTAGGCCGGGCCTTCGGCCCGACTAGCCGAACGCGCCGGCCGCATCGAGTGTGGCAATCTCGTCCTCGCTCATACCGAGCTCATGCAACACTTCGTGGGTGTGGGCTCCGAGCGCGACTCCGCAAAAGCGGTATTCCGGCTCCGAGTCCGAGAATTTTATCGCTGCGGCAAGCTGGCGTTGACTCGCATTGATTCCTTTGACCTCGACCGTCATATTGCGAGCCGCAATCTGAGGATGCTCGGCCGCCTCGCTCAGCGTCAGCACCGGTTCGACACATGCGTCCACTGTCGCGAATACCTCGCGCCATTCAGCCAGTGGCCGCGCCGCGATAATCGTGCGCAATTCACCGATAAACTGTTTTTCCTTTGCCGGATCGGTGGTCAGCGCCAGTGGCAACAGGTCGGGTCGTTCAATCGCGCGGCATAGTTGCTCGCG
Organism: Chromatiales bacterium; assembly: GCA_002868855.1. Lineage (GTDB taxonomy): Bacteria > Pseudomonadota > Gammaproteobacteria > Steroidobacterales > BM003 > BM003. The sequence continues at coordinate 3,465 of PKUM01000331.1, forward strand.
AAACTGCGGCTCGAGGCTGCCGATGGACAGGTAGCGGTCATCCGCGGTGCGATAAAACCCATAAAATCCCCCACCGTTCAGCAGATTCGACTGCGGCTTTGGATCTTCGCCGCCAACAAAACAGATCGGCGCCCCGATCGCGTTCAGCGCAAACGTCGCGTCGGTCATACTGACATCGACGTGACGACCCTCACCGCCATGCTGGCGTGCATTGAGCGCGGCGAGGATCCCGATCACCGCGTGCAGCGCGCCACCGGCAAGATCCGCAATCTGGAACGCCTGCGGCGGCGGCCCGGAATCGGCATACCCGGCATAGCTTGCCATGCCGGCGAGCGCGACATAGTTGATGTCGTGACCGGCGCGGTCGCGGTACGGGCCGGTCTGCCCATAACCGGTCAACGAGCAATAGACGAGCCGCGGATTGATTTCACGTAGTGTCTCGTAGCCGAGCCCGAAGCGTTCCATCACCCCGGGTCGAAACTGCTCCAGCAATACATCGTGCTCCGCGGCGAGGCGTTTGACGATTTCGACCGCCTCCGCATTCTTCAGGTCCAGCGCGATGCTGCGTTTTGACCTGTTGAGGAACGCATGCCCCGCGCCGATACCGTCCGGGTCGGAGGGCGGCAACAAACGCATCAGGTCGGGCCGGGTGGGAGACTCTACCCGCAATACGTCCGCTCCCATGTCGGCCAGCATCATGCTGGCATAAGGCCCCGGCAGCAACGTCGAAAAATCGAGCACTCTCAATCCACCGAGCGGCACCATCCGCACAACCTCCAAATTGCACATCAGGAAGGCATGTATCGCCGATTGCAGGAGTACTGTCAAAGCAGCGCGCCGTTAACGCTTTGTAATAACGTGGTACCGGAGTTAATCTGGAGCCCGTTCGATCGGTTGTACCGCGATACTTCACCCTCAGGATGACGAAAATGCTTGCGAGGATTGCGCAATGAGAACCAACCAGTTTTTTGCCGCAGTGTCAGGGATGCTCGTGCTGTGTTCAGGCGGCCCCGCGCAAGCCGCCGGTTTTTATCTTCCCGAAGTGGGCACACCCGGCAGCGTCGGCACCGCTGGTGTCATCAACCCGACCAATTCCCACGGCCCCGACTCGGTACTGACCAACCCCGCCGGCATGGTGTGGATGGACGAACGCGCAATGACGCTGGGACTAATGGGCCTTTTTCCAAGCATGGAGTTCGATCCGGATATTGCCGAAGCAGGGGGCAGCGATGGCGGCAATGCCGGGGGCACTGCAATCGTACCGAGCCTGTTCGCCAGCCGCAGGTTCACCGACCGCTGGGCGATCGGTGTCGGGCTTGCGGCCCCGCAGGGCGGGGGTGTCGATTACGGCTCGGACTTCGCCGGCCGCTATGGCGCGACCAAGGTCGAACTGCTGGCGTTCGGATTGACCACCGCGCTCGGCTACCGGGTCACCGATCGCCTGTCGCTCGGGGCCGGCGCGACGATAATAAAAACGACGCTCAATCAGAATATCGCGATAAATTTTGCCAACGCCGACGACGGCATAGTCAAAATCAAGGATGCCGAGGACTGGGGTGTCCAGCCGTATGCCGGTCTGCAGTATCACTTTACCGATTCCATCGTTCTCGGCCTGGTTTATCGTGCCGAATTCGATGCCGAACTCGAGGGCGACGTTAAATTGCGGAACCTGCCGATACCGGCCGGGCTCGACAGCGATATCGAGGTGGACTGGACCAACCCGCAATGGGCGGAGGCGGGCCTGCGCTTCGGCAGCCCGGAAGATGTCGGCTGGGGTTTTGCCGTGAGCGGCGGCTGGCAGGAGTGGTCGAAATTCAGCGACAACCAATTATCGGTGGACGGGTTTCTCGACGGTGGCGATGGCGGTGTCAGCACCATCGACAGAAAGTGGGATGACACCTGGTATGCGGGGGTCGCCGCTTTTCGCAATACCGGCAAATATGTGATGTCCCTCGGCGTACTGTACGACAGCTCGCCGGTCGAGGACGAGCATCGAACGATCGATTTTCCGGTTGACGAGACGTACAAGGTCTCAGCTGCTTTTGGCTGGCGCGGCAAGGGTATCGCCAGTTACTCGATTGGCGCAACGCTGTATTTGTTCGGCGACAGCAAGATTGACCAGACGGCCCAGGGTGTCAGGTTTGCCGGCGAATTCGACCCCAATGCCATCCTGTTCCTGAGCGGCTCCGTGCGCCTGAATCCGCACCGCCGCAAATCGGCTTTCTGACGACACGACCGGACCTGCGGATCCTTGCTGAACGGACCGGCTCGCATGCCGGTCCGTTCTTTGTCACTACCGTTAATAGCTGAGCGCGGCTTGAAACCAAGACCGCGGGCGCCGTTATCGATGGCTCGATAATAAACGCCGCATGATGGCCAGCGCCTGGTCGCGATAGGCACCGCCAAACAGGTTGGCATGATTCAAAACATGGTACAGGTTGTAAAGATCGACCCGACCGGAGGCGCCCGGGGGTAGCGGCCATTCATTTTCATAGGCCGCATAGAAGTCGGAGCCGAAGCCGCCGAACAGACGAGTCATCGCAAGATCCGCCTCGCGATCACCGAAATACACCGCCGGATCGAAGATGACTGGACGACCCTGCTCGTCGCAGGCCCGGTTTCCCCCCCACAGATCGCCGTGCAACAGCGACGGTTGCGGCGCATGCTGCGCGAACAGCTGCGGCAGCACCTCGAGCAAACGCTCGCCGGCCTTCTGCAGTCTGGCGCCGAGACCATTTTGACGCGCCAGATCGAGCTGAAACCCGAGCCGCTGTTGGGCAAAAAACTCACACCAGCTCGCGCGCCATTCGTTGGGCTGCGCGGTGCTGCCGATAAAATTGTCGGCATCGAAACCGAACCGGGCTGATGTCGTGCGGTGCAACCTGGCAAGACCGGCGCCAAATTCCGCTTCAATGTCGCGCGATACCGCGCCGAGCGGAATCCACTCGAGCAGCAAATAGGCCGCGTTTCCGGCGCATCCGCTACCGATCACGGCCGGCACCCGCAACGGTCCTGCCTCGCCGAGCGCGGCCAGGCCACGTGCCTCGGCCGTGAACATCGCAGCCTTGTCGGCAGCATTGGTTTTCAAAAACCATCGGGCACCGGCGCCGGGTATGTCCCAGCAACGATTGATGCAGCCGCCGCCGACCGGTCGCGCCGTCGCGGGATCGAGCGTCAGCTCGAATCGATCACGAATATCGGCGACGATCGCGCTCCAGTCCATTGCCGGGTTGCGCTGCTAGGATGGCGCCAGCTGGCGCACCCGCCGACGCAATGCGGTGCCAAAATCCGCAGCCGCGAAAAGGGCCTCGAGCGCATCGAAATCCGGAGTGCCGACCGCAAGCCCGGTAGACGGCAGATCGAGCGGCACCTCTTCGTGCACTCTTGTCAGCCGGCGCGCGAGGTAGGCATCGTCGCGATGCGCCGCGAGCCGCTCTCGGACCCGGGCCGCACCACGTACCGGCACCTCGAGCACCTGGTCGAGTTCCGCGTATATCGCGTCGAGATCGTCGAATCGCTGCAACAGCGCAGCAGCCGTTTTGGCGCCGACCCCGGGCACCCCCGGTATGTTGTCGACACTGTCACCGGCCAGCGCGAGGAAGTCGGCAAGTTGCTCGGCACGCACTCCAAACACATCCGCCACTTGCTCGTAGGCAATCCGGCGGCGCCCGGCAAAATCCCAGAACGTGTCCCCGCGCCTCAGCACCTGGGCGAGATCCTTGTCCCGGGTGACGATCACGGAGTTCA
>PKUM01000216.1 GCA_002868855.1 Chromatiales bacterium
AAACTGGTGCCGCCGCTGGACGAGGATGCCACGGTGCCGCGGCGCGCGTTGTCGGTGGCGGACGTGCTCGAGCTGACAGTGGCGGAGGCGATTGCCTATTTCGCTCATGATCCGGAAGTCAGGCGCCGCCTCGAGCCGCTGGCTGCGGTAGGTCTTGATTATCTGCGGCTAGGCCAGCCGGTGCCGACACTTTCCGGCGGCGAGGCGCAGCGGCTGAAGCTTGCGGCACACTTATCCGGCGGACGCGGGAAATCACGCCGCGGTGCCGCGGCCTTACCTACGCTGTTCCTGTTCGACGAGCCGACGACCGGCCTGCATTTCGACGACATATCACGGCTCCTCAATGCATTCGATCAGCTGCTGGACGACGGCCATGCGATTGTCGTAATCGAACACAACCTGGATGTGATTGGCGCGGCCGACTGGGTGATCGATCTCGGCCCGGAAGGCGGAGAAGGGGGTGGCGAACTGGTGTTTGCCGGGACGGTTGCGGAATTGCTCCAATGCCCTGCCAGTCATACTGCCAGTGCGCTCGGCGCGTACCGGGTCTCGCAGCAAAGACTGGCCAGGCAGGCGCGGTTGCCGCGCCGGGTTGCCGATACTGCAACAACTTATTCGGCCGCTGCCGGCGCCGCGATCTGTGTCCGCAATGCGCGCGAACATAATCTCAAACACGTTGATGTGGATATCCCGCGTGACGCATTTACCGTTATTACCGGGGTCAGCGGTAGCGGCAAGAGCACGGTTGCCTTCGATATTCTTTTCGCCGAGGGTCAGCGCCGCTATCTCGAATCGCTGAATGCCTATGCACGCCAGTTCGTACAGCCGGCGACCCGCCCGGACGTCGATGCAATAACCGGTATCCCGCCAACCGTGGCAATCGAACAGCGGACCAGTCGCGGCGGACGCAAGAGCACTGTCGCGACGCTGACCGAAATTTACCACTTTCTCCGCCTGATGTTCGTCAAGCTCGGTACGCAGTTCTGTCCCGACTGCGATATCCCGATCGAACCGCAGACACGTGACCAGATCAGGGCGCAATTGCTCAGGAAGTACCGTGGCCGCAACGTGAGCGTCCTTGCGCCGCTGGTGGTGGCGCGCAAGGGCTACTACACCGACCTGGCGCGTTGGGCCGAGGCGCGGGGTTATACGGCACTTCGCGTCGACGGTGTGGCGGTGCCGGTACGACCGTGGCCGCGGCTCGACCGTTTCAAGGAACATGACATCGAGTTGCCGGTAGGCGAGGTAGACGTAACTCCCGCGAACGATGCAAGGCTGGGCGGGTTGCTGGATGCGGCGTTGCGGATCGGCAAGGGCAACGTTCTGGTTGCCGCGACGACCGGGCGCAGGAAAAACGAAAGTCTGTTTTCGATAAACCGCTCCTGCCCGGGTTGCGCCACCAGCTTCGCCGAGCCCGACCCGCGCTTGTTTTCGTTCAACTCCCGCCACGGCTGGTGTCCCGCCTGTTTCGGAACCGGTTTGCAGCTGCAGGATTTCGACGCCGAACAAAGCGGTGAGGAGAATACGTGGCTCGTCGATGAGCCGGGCACCGAACACCCCGTATGCGGCATGTGCGACGGCTCGAGACTGAATCGCGAGGCGCGTGCGATCCGCTATCAGGATGTCAGTATCACGGAAATGACCGCGTTGTCGGTTGCGGAAGCAGGTCGGCGTTTCGCGCGCCTTCGCCTTGCCGCCCGCGATCGCGAAATTGCGCGTGACATCCTTACCGAGCTAAAAACCCGCCTGAAATTTCTGAATGAAGTTGGACTTGGCTACCTCGGGCTGGATCGGGCGGCTCCGACATTGTCAGGCGGCGAAGCGCAACGTATTCGCCTGGCCGCTCAGCTTGGATCGAATCTGCGCGGCGTATGTTACGTCCTCGACGAGCCGACCATCGGTCTTCACACCCGCGACAATCGCAGATTGCTGGATGCGCTCGAGCGTCTTGCCGGCAAGGGCAATACCGTCGTAGTCGTCGAGCACGACGAGGACACGATCCGGCGTGCCCAGCATGTCATCGATCTCGGTCCGGGTGCGGGCGTGCGTGGCGGCGAAGTCGTTGCTGCCGGCACCATCGAGGAACTTTTAGCTGATCCCGATTCTGTCACCGGACGCATGATGGCTGCGCCATTACGCCATCCACTGCGTGGCAAACGGCGTGATATCGATGCCAACGATGCTGGCGACGGGCTTAACATCCTTGGGGCGTCATTGCATAACCTGGCCGATGTCGACGTGCGGTTTCCGCTGGCCGCGCTTGTTTGCGTTACCGGCGTCAGCGGCAGCGGCAAGAGTACGCTGGTTCGCGATGTGCTTCATCGCAACCTCAGGCAACTTCTCGCCCGCAAACCGAAATCGCGCAGAAAAACGAAACTGGTCGGGTGCCGGGCAATCGATGGCTGGAAGGAGCTCGGGCGGATTCTCGAAGTGGATCAGACCCCGATCGGAAAGACACCGCGGTCCTGTCCCGCCACGTATGTCGGAATCTGGGATGAGGTTCGACGTCTATTCGCCCGGACCGAGGAAGCGCGATTGCGCGGATACGCGCCCGGACGGTTTTCGTTCAATGTCGCGGGCGGACGTTGTTCGGCATGCGACGGGCAGGGAGTGAAGCGCGTCGAGATGAGTTTTCTGCCCGACGTTAGCGTCGGCTGCGAGGTGTGCCGGGGAGCGCGTTTCGCGGCGGAAACGCTCGAAGTCGGGTTTCGCGGCCGCAACATTGGCGAGGTGCTGGCGATGAGCGTCGACGAAGCGGTCGAATTCTTTGCGGTACATCCAAAGGTCAGCCATGCCCTGCAGTTGATGAAAGACGTCGGACTCGGATATCTGACTCTGGGTCAGCCCAGCCCGACCTTGTCCGGAGGAGAGGCGCAGCGCATTAAACTGGTTACCGAACTGGCCAAAGCGCGGCCCGAACTGCCAGGCCCGCATGGACCGCGCGGCAAGCCATGTATTTACGTTCTCGACGAGCCCACGGTAGGTTTGCACATGGCAGATGTCGAGAAGCTCATCAATGTGTTGCATCGGCTGGTAGACGCCGGAAATTCCGTAATCGTCATCGAGCACAACCTCGATGTGGTGGCGGAAGCCGACTGGGTGCTCGACCTGGGTCCGGAAGGTGGCGCGGGTGGCGGCCAGATCGTCGCCGCGGGTGCGCCGGAGCAGGTGGCGAAAATCCGTTCGCGGTCGCACACGGCGAAAGCGCTGCGCCCGTTTCTGCGGTCACGGCGTAAGTCCGGGTAGGGTGTGCCGGCGCAAGCCGGTCAGGACCTAGCGCGCGGGCAGCTTCAGCCGGCCTATGCGGTCTCCGTGCAGGGTGCCGAGGTAGATATAGCCGTTGTGCTCCTCTACCGAGGTGATCTCCTGCAGATGAGTGCCGTCGCGGTCATGATAGCTGGCCAGCACGTTGCCTTGTTCGTCGAGTTCCGCGACGAACCCGTACTCGACCGGTTTCGGTTTCAGCCACTCCGGCAGGCGCGACGAGAGTCGTTTCGCCCACGGGTGCGGATGCATTTTGTCGATGGTCTGCAGTCGCGTGGTCGGTAGTGCGAGCCAGAAACGGCCGTTGCGATTGGCGGAGATACCGTCCGGAAAACCCGGCAGGTTGTCGACAAAAATATCAGCGCTCCCTTTCTTTTCGCCGCTTAGCCACAGGCGCCGGATCCGGTAGGCCCATGTTTCGTTCACCAGTACGAAAGATTCGTCCTGCGACAATGCGACGCCGTTGGCAAAATACAGACCGTCCAGTAGCACACGCGTCTCGCCGGTCGTCGGATAGTAGGCCAGCAGGCGTCCGTGTGGCCGCATTTCCAGGAGGTCGAGCATGTATTCGCTTTGCTCGAATTTACTGCTGGCATCGCTGAAATAGATCGTGCCGTCGCTGGCGATATCGAGATCATCGGTGAAGCCGAATGGGATGCCATCGGCGCCGGTGGTCAGCACCGCGATTTCACCGCCCGGGCTGAGTGACAGTAGTCCGCGGTAGGCATCGGCAACGATCAGATTGCCTGCGCCGTCGAAGTGCAGGCCGAGCGGCCGGCCACCTGTCTCCGCGAAGGTCTCGACCGTGCCATCTGCAAGGACCCGAATGACCTTGCCGTCCTGTGTGCCGCCGTAGATTCGTCCGTCGTTGTCCACGGCGATGTCCTCCGGGCCATAGACTTGCCCGAGCGCAACAAGGTCGGCGTCTTTGAGCGAGTCATTCGGAGCGAAAGCGCCGCTGAGGGGTGGCGCCGCGGGAGGCTGCCAGGCGGCCGGATCGACCCGGCCCGGCAGCAGCGCCAGAGCCGCTATTGCAGCGCCAATCAGGACCATAAATAGCAACAGCTTGCGCATGCGAACTCCCATCAAAAAAACCCGGACGCGACAGGGACGCGCCCGGGCCGATTGTAAACCAATGCAATCCGGGCAGTTCTAGGGATCGGCCGATGTATCGGTTGCGGCACTGCCAGCGTCACTGAAACGCTGTTCGAGCGGATCGCTCTTGTAGCCCAGTTCGACCCAATTCATCCGCCCATCGGGACCATGACAATCGAGACATTGCAGCGCCTCTTTCGCCGGCGCTACACCGTGGTAGATGCCCATATAGCGTTTCGTTTCCACCCAGGTGTAATCGATGTTTTCGAGGCCGTAAAATTCATGCGCCGCTTCGCGCACCGCCTTGTCCACATTGCCATCGGCATAGACTTCCTCAGTGTGAATCGGCAGCAGCCAGTCCTTGCCTTTCAATACCGGCATCATCGATTGGTGTACCTTGAAGCCGACGATGCGCGCATCCGGATCATCGCGGGAGCCCTCCGGCAGGACCATTTCGACAATGCCGTTTTCGTCCCGGCGCACGGGTTTTCCAGCTAGCTGCAGCCAGCTGTTGCCATTGAACCAGGCGTATTCCGGTTCTACGTCCGCTTCCAGTCGTCTCACGCTGTACGTGTATTTGCCCTTCTCCTCGGAGAACGCAATATTGGACCAGTCACGGAACATGTCGGTCGGTTCGCTTTTCGCAAACTTCGGTATGTGGCAAGTAGTGCAGTAGACGCGGCTGGTGTGACCGTCTAGCGCAGCGATCTTATGCGGGGCGCTGCCGTGGCAGCTTCCCTCGCAGGACAGGCGTTCGTCCGGGCTGTCGCTTGCGGCGAGATCGACGCCGCGGCCGAGGACCCGATGACCGTCACCGGCATGACAGTCGATGCACAATAGATCCGGGCCGCCATTGGCCTTCGTCGCCATATGCACGTCGTGTTTGCGCGGCGGGTCCTTGAGAATGTATTCGAGGTCGCCGCGCTTGTAATTCGGACCGCCACCGGAGGCCGAATGACAACGCAGGCACATGGTACGGGTCGGTAGTGAAACGCGCTGACCGATAGCGTTCATGCCTTCTTTGTTGTTCCAGAGAATCGGCCTCCACTCCCAGCTGCCGTCGTCATTCGCATACAAGTCGCGCCGGTAGCCGGAGTTGTGGCAGATCAGGCAGTCGATATTCTCGAGTTGTTCACGACTGACTTCGCGAGCGGGCACCTTGCCGAGACCGGCATGGCAGGTGGAGCATCCTTTGGCGAGCGTTTTGCCATCCGCGTTCTTGACCTTGCCGATCCACTGCTTACCGCTCGGGTTGGTGCAGAAATCGTTGATCATCGATAGTTTACCGAGACCCTCGCCGTCGCTGTTTACGACGGCGGGAGTCTCGCCGCGCCACTGGTAGTGCTGGCTATGGAAGAAAGCCTCCGCCTCCTCTTCGTGGCATCTCAGGCATGTGCTGGTGCCTTCGTACTCGTCGAAAAATTTGGCGTGACGCCACTGTTTCGGTTCTGCCTGCACAGCCGTACTCATCGTGGCTGTAATCAGGATTGTTACGAGGAGACGGAATGCCATCTTTCTGCTCCTAGAATCGTGCGTGGAAGCTCGCCATGACCTTGCTGGCGTCGTCGTATACCGGTGCGGCATGGATGTTCAGGTCGTCGACGTCTTTCGGCGCGCCCAACAGCCAGCCTGAACCGGAGTAGTCGTAGTCGTAGTACATGTAATCGAGCTTGAAAACGAAACGATCGCGGATTCGGTGCGTGAGATAGACCTCCCACACGTCACCCCGAGTCGCTGTCTTCGGCGAGAAGAAGTCGTCTTCCGCCAGCGCGAAGTTGAACCAGTACTTCGAACCATGGTTGAACTCGAGACCCAGTTTCGTTACCCCGTTGGGGAAATTGTAGCGCCCACCGAGGTAGTACATGTGGCCGTCCTCGTCATCGGGTGTGTCGAACGGGTCGGCGAACAGTCCGCCGAACGGTGTGGTTACGTTCTCGGGGTCCGATTCGCTGTAGTTCAGGCTGACAAAGTAGTCGAACGGCCCGTCGTGACGGACGAAGACCATACCGGCGAGGTTGATATCGCCGATGTTGTCGGTCGGCGTGTAACGAAGCACTGCCGGTGCCGGCGCATCCTGTCCGGTGACGGGGTCGAACGGCATCACCACGGTACCGTTGAAGCCGTCCGTGATGTCCTGTGCCGTCGCGGCGATTAGCTGGATGAACATGCTGTCCGTATTCCAGACGTCCCACACTGCGCCCACGAACCAGGCATCGTCGAGCCGATTGTTGGACTCGAGATACTCGCTGCCGTTACCCCATTCCGACTCGTAGCCGAGACCGTAGCAGATGCGAAATGTCGAAATGTCGCTGATGTGATAGCCCCAGGTCAGGCCGTCATACTGGTAGTTGAAAAGCGAGCCGAGGGGTGTGCCGCCGCGTAGTTCATCCTCGCGGAAATTGAGCGGAACGCCGGCCGTGGAAGGACGTCGACCGATCGACAGGTACATAGGCAGGTCGAGGATGTCGGTCCAGGTGAAAAATGCGCGTTCGACCCGGAGTATGTCGGAGTTCGGGACATTGGCGGTCGTGCCGTCCCAGTTGATCGATGTCGGCTGACCATTGAAAACCTGCACGCCGGTTGAGTCGCCCCAGACCTTGTACATTGACAGCCGGCCGTCGAAGACGACGTCCTCGGCAACATCAGCCTGCGTGCGGAAGCGCAGCCGGCTGGTGTAGACGATGTCGTTGTCGTGGTCATAACCCTCGATGAAGCTGTCCTGCTGCGATGCCAGCAACTGCAGCAGCTGGTTAGCCATGTCGGGATTCTGCTCCATCAGTCCGCCAACCTGTTGCTGGATAAAG
>PKUM01000004.1 GCA_002868855.1 Chromatiales bacterium
CAGCGCCAGACCAGGTCCTGGTTAGGGCTGAGGAAAGCCTGGAGAGCGAGAGTCTCGGCGGCGATCGCGGCGTTCGCCTGGTTGCCGTAGGTTATCTGGATCGTGCCGGGACCCACCATATCAACGCTCGTTACATACTTGCCGGTCGGAGGCGTTTCGGCGCCACCGGCGTCAACGATGCCGAGCTCGGTCAGCGTGGTCGGCCAGACACCCGTCTGGGAGTAACGCTCGGCCACAGCGGCCTTGACCGCGCCGGCGAGGTTAAGACCTTCCGAAACCTGCGAGCGGATCGTGTAATCCTGGTAGGCCGGGATCGCGATCGCGGCGAGAATACCGATGATCGCCACAACGATCATCAGTTCGATAAGCGTGAAACCCTTCTGCACTTTCTTCATCATCATTTTCCTGAACTCCCTAAGCTGGAACCAAATTGAACTTCAATCACGGCGTCACTCGCCAGTGCCATAGATAAAGCAACCTGCATGCCAGTTTTTCGAATCACAATGTAAGATTATGAATTTAGATGATTTATTTTTTTACGTGTGGACTGGGTCACAGATGCTGTCGGTGTCTGGCGACAGCACTAACTGTCAGCGGACGTCAAAAAGTGACAAATTTTGTCAGCAACGTCGCCGGATGGTGACGCGGTTTATGTCAGAAGGGCGGGCGCGGCAGGTCACGAAGGCTAATTGCAGCGGTGCGAACGGGATGGCCGCCGGTATCCGGGCCCTGCGCCCGGGCGCCGCTACTCGATGCCGAATTTTTTTATCCGGTAACGCAACGCACGGAAACTGATCCCGAGCAATTTGGCGGCCTTGGTTTTGTTGTATCGGGTTTGCTCGAGCGCCTGCACGATTGCCTCGCGCTCCATGCCCTCGAGTTGCTGTCCCAGTGCCCCCGCGGCGGCGGCCGGGCTCGCGGCTACCTGGCTCGTTGCCGGGGCGCCGCTGCGCAACTTGATGTCGCTGGCCGAGATTTGCGCGTCACTCGCAAGCGTGATTGCGCGTTCGAGGACATTCTCCAGTTCCCGGACATTGCCCGGAAAGTGATAAGCCAACAGGCTTTGCTCGGCGTCAGCGGTCAGCTCAGGCAGCGCCATTTGCATCGCCCTGGCCTGGCGTTTGAGCAGGTGTTTTGCCAGAACCAGCACGTCCTTGCCGCGTTCGCGCAGTGGCGGCACCGGAAGTTCGATCACATTGATGCGGTAATAGAGATCCTCGCGGAACCGCCCCTCGGCGACTTCCTGCTCCAGGTTCTTGTGCGTGGCAGAGAGAATTCGAATGTCAACGGGGATTTCCTCTGTCGCGCCGATTGGCCGTACGTTGCGCTCCTGGATAACGCGCAACAGCTTCACCTGCATGTGCAACGGAAGGTCGGCAATTTCGTCGAGAAACAGCGTGCCGCCCTCGGCGCTTTGCATCAGCCCGACCTTGTCGGTGACCGCGCCGGTAAAGCTGCCCTTGTGGTGACCGAAGAACTCACTTTCCATCAGTTCGGTGGGAATCGCACCGCAGTTCACCGGCACAAACGGAAAATCGGCGCGCGGCCCGCTGTCATGGATCAAGTGGGCGACGAGTTCCTTGCCGGTGCCGGATTCGCCACAGATATGCACCGGGGCCTGGCTGCGTGCGACCTTTGCGATCAGTTCGCGTACCCGCTTGATCGCTTCCGAATCGCCGAGCAGGCGGTTTCCCTGCAGTACCAGCGTGTCCTCGAGATCGCTCTTCAGTTTCAGGGCCGAGGACACCAGTTTGCGCAGGTCGGCGAGATCCAGCGGCTTCGATACGAAATCGAAAGCGCCGAGTTTCAGTGCGCGGACCGCGAGTTCGACGTTGCCGTGGGCGGTAATCACGGCGACCGGGACATCCGGTGCGTGATCCTGAATCCACGCAACCAGTTCGAGACCGTCGCCGTCCGGCAGGCGCATGTCTGTGAGGCACAGGTCATAGCGTCGTTCCAGCAGCCGGCTTTTCGCATCTTCGACCGACTCGACCGTGCTGGGGTCTACGTCCATCCGCTCCAGCGTGATCGCTAAAAGCTCGCGGATATCCGGTTCGTCGTCGACGACAAGGACTGTCGGAAATCTGTCGCTCACATCGCCCTCGCTGCCTGGTTCTGCCACCGTTGCGGGTCGGAAAATACTATACGGAATACACTGCCTCCAATCTTGCCGCGGTGGTATAGCAGGCGGGCATGGTTGCACTCTGCCAATTCGCGCGAAATGAACAGGCCGAGCCCGGTCCCGTCGCCCCTGCCGGTAAAAAACGGTTCGAAAATCCGGTCGAGGTCGGCGTCGTCGATTCCGTGGCCCTGGTCAGCGACCTCGAGAAACGGTCTGCCGCCGCGCGGCATGCGTCCGGTGCGCAGCTCGATGCTGTCCGCAGCGCCGTTCGGGCAGCCATACTTCAAAGCGTTCTCGCACAGGTTGGACATGATCTGTTCGAGATGCGAGGGATCAATTCGAACCTCGATTTCCTCGCCGTCGCTGCTGATTTTGATCCGCTCCGCAGGGAGTTGCCCGCTCGAGCAGAAATCCACGACGAAATCGCGTAACCATTCATCCAGTAGCAAGCGCTCGGGCCGGGTGTTGTCGCGACGGGACAGCTGCAGCACGTTTTCGATGATCGTACTGACCCGGTCGGCGTTGTCGTGGATGATTTCGGTCAGGCGCTTCGCCGATTCGCTCAACGTTGGCGATTCGCCGAGCAGTTGGCCGGCATGGCTCATCGCGCCGACCGGGTTGCGAATCTCGTGGGCAATACTCGCCGATAATCGTCCGAGGGCCGCGAGCTTCGTTTGCTGGGCTTTTTCTGCCAGCAGGCTCGCGTCTTCGAGAAAGATCAGCAAAGCACCCTGCTGCCTTGTGTCGATCGGTGCGAAATACGGGTTGATCACGCTGCTGCCATCTGCGCCGGTAAATGCCGCGATGGCGGATTCGGTCTGAGTGCCGCCGGCATGGCGCCGGCGCCACGCGGCAACAAGCTCGTACAGGCGCGGCGAGACTATCGCCAGCGGCGTACCGGTGTTGTCCTGGTAGACTCCGAGATGACGGGCCGCGGAGCCGTTTATCAGCCTGATCCGGTCTGCACCGTCGACGACGACAATGCTCTCACGCAGATTCTGGATAATGTAGTCGTTGAGTGCGGCCAGATTGGCCAGATCAACGCCGCGTTGCTCGGCCAGCGCCTCGGTTTCGCGGATGCGCTTTGCGATCGGATATCCAGCCAGCGCTATCGCGAACAGGATGGCGCCAAGAACGCCGGCGGGAATGTAATCGGCACCCGACGTCACGCCTTGTAGTTGGCTCAGCCCCTGTTCCCCGAGGATCGCCAGCGCCGCAATCGCGGCCGCCAGCGCGCCGGCCCGGCGCGGCAACAGCAGGCTGCAGGCACCGACCGTGATCACCAGCAGGCTGCCGAGGCCGCTGCGAATGCCGCCGCTGGCGTGCATCATCGTGACGACTACCGCAATGTCGACGACCAGTTGTAACGTCAGCTGGCCTTGCAGGCCTGGCCAGCGCCGGTTGACAGCGATCATATTCAGCGCGCCAAACGTCAACAGTGCCAGCGCAGCCGCAACGAACAGGCGAGGATGCTGCGCGCCGACCATCTGCGGCACCGCGCTGAACAGATGCAGCGTCAGCAGCAGCAGCGAGATGAAAACGCGGTATATGTTCAGCAGGCGCAGGATGCGCCAGGTCAGATCCGGATCGTCCTGAATCAACCCCTGCTGCATGTCTCGCAGCGGTGAGGCTGGCGCTGTATCGACCACGCTGGGAGATGAATCCATATAGATAACCGGCTAGCAACCGGCGCTGATTGTACTCGATGCGGCAACCGTAACCGAGCTTCAGCTTTGATTCCGCGGCCGATTGTCAGACAATAACCGCCCTTTGGCTTCCCACGACTTCCGAGGCAGGTATGAACCTTCACGAATATCAGGCCAAGCAGCTGTTCAATAGCTACGGGATTCCCGTGCCGAGCGGTCGCGCTGCGCGAACGGCAGAAGATGCACGCAATGCTGCGGAGCAACTCGGCGGCGACCGCTGGGTCGTCAAGGCGCAGGTTCATGCCGGCGGCCGCGGCAAAGCCGGCGGAGTCAAACTCGTCGACAGCCTCGGCGCCGTTACCGAAGCCGCCGAGGGGATGCTGGGGAAAATGCTGGTGACCCATCAAACCGGGGCGGAGGGTCTGCCGATAACCTCGATCCTCGTCGAGACCGCGTCAAATATTCAGCGCGAACTGTATTTATCGATGCTGGTCGATCGCGCGGTGGAGCGCATCGTC
This sequence comes from Chromatiales bacterium, assembly GCA_002868855.1. Taxonomy (GTDB): domain Bacteria; phylum Pseudomonadota; class Gammaproteobacteria; order Steroidobacterales; family BM003; genus BM003. Next base: position 4,287 of record PKUM01000004.1, read on the forward strand.
GTCATGGCCTCCGCTGCCGGCGGCATGGATATCGAGGAAGTGGCGGAGAAAACCCCCGAGCAGATTCTCACCGTGGCGATCAATCCCGCCTGCGGGCTGCAGCCGTACCAGTGCCGCAAGCTGGCGTTTGGCCTCGGTCTTTCCGGCAAACAGATCAAGCAGTTCGGAGCCATTGTCAGCGCGCTGACGAAAATGTTCGTCGAGAAGGATGCCAGCCTGGTCGAAATCAATCCTCTGATCGTGACCGGCGACGACGATCTCGTTGCGCTGGATGGCAAGATCAATCTCGAGGGAAATGCGCTCTATCGCCAGCCGGCGCTGCTCGAATTGCGCGATCCGAGCCAGGAAGACCCCAAGGAGAGCGCGGCCAGTGCCCACGGGCTCAATTATGTGTCTCTCGACGGCAATATCGCGTGCATGGTCAACGGTGCGGGACTGGCCATGGCAACCATGGATCTGATCAAGTTACACGGCGGCCGGCCGGCGAATTTCCTCGACGTCGGCGGAGGCGCTACCGCCGAACGCGTGACCGAGGCCTTCAAGCTGATTCTCTCCAACGACAATGTGGGTGGAATCCTCGTCAATATCTTTGGCGGGATCGTGCGTTGCGATCTGATCGCCGAGGGCATCATTCAGGCGGTGAAGGAGGTCGGTGTTTCGGTGCCGGTGGTAGTGCGCCTGGAAGGAACCAATGTCGACAAGGGGCGCGAAATGCTGGCCGGAAGCGGGCTCGACATCATTGCCGCCGACGACCTTACCGACGCCGCCAAGAAAGCGGTAGCCGCGGCTGCGTAGTCAGTCAACCCAACGAAACGGGATAGAAACAGTGAGCATTCTGGTCAACAAGAACAGCAAGATCGTGTGTCAGGGATTCACCGGCAATCAGGGCACGTTCCATTCGCAGCAATGCATTGACTACGGCACCCAGGTTGTCGCAGGCGTGACACCGGGCCGTGGCGGAGAAACGCACCTCGACCGTCCGGTGTTTGACACCGTCCATGATGCCGTCGCCGAAACCGGGGCGGATGTAAGCATGATTTATGTGCCGGCGCCGTTCGCGGCCGACGCTATTCTCGAGGCGGCCGATGCCGGGATCGAACTGGTCGTTTGCATCACCGAGGGTATCCCGGTGAACGACATGGTCAGCGTCAAGGCAGCCCTCAAGGACTATGATTGCCGCCTGATCGGTCCGAACTGTCCGGGCATCATCACGCCGGGAGAATGCAAGATCGGGATTATGCCGGGGTTTATTCACAAACCGGGTTCGGTCGGTGTGGTGTCGCGTTCAGGCACGCTGACCTACGAGGCTGTTTACCAGACGACACAGATCGGTGCCGGTCAGTCCACCTGCGTGGGAATTGGCGGCGATCCCGTCCGCGGCATGAATTTCATCGACTGCCTCGAATTGTTCGAGCAGGACGACGCCACCACCGGTGTCATCATGGTCGGCGAGATCGGCGGCACCGACGAGGAAGCTGCGGCCGAATTTATCCGCGACAACATGACCAAGCCGGTCGTCGCTTATATCGCGGGTGTCACCGCGCCTCCGGGCAAGCGGATGGGCCACGCCGGTGCGATCGTATCGGGCGGTAAAGGCACTGCCGAGGAGAAGTTCAAAGCGCTCGATGCGGCCGGCGTGACGACCGTGCGGTCCCCGGCGGAACTGGGCAGCGCGATGGCCGAGCGGCTCGGGCTCTAGAGCTCGCGCTACTGACTCTCGCACCACGCCGCCGGGCGGCAGTTGGGGACAATGAGCACCGAGCTACGCATCGCCCTCGCGCAGTTGAATCTCGTCGTTGGCGATGTCAGTGCCAACACGGCGAAAATTGTGCGGGCCGCGATTTCTGCCCGTGACGAACAGCGCGCCGACGTGGTCCTGTTCCCGGAACTTGCAGTGACCGGCTATCCGCCCGAGGACCTGTTGTTTCACAGTCGTCTGCGTCACGACGTGGCAACGGCGATGGCCCAGTTGCGCGACGAGTTGCGCGGCGTTGCGATTGTCGTTGGCTACCCGGAGTATGACGGCGATCTGATTTACAACTCGGCCGCGTTTATTTATGACGGCGAGGTTATCGCCAACCATCGCAAGCAATGCCTGCCGAACTACGGCGTGTTTGACGAGATGCGCTATTTTCAGCCCGGCGCCGGCCCGACCGTGGTCGAGTTCCGTGGCATCCGATTCGCACTGACTGTTTGCGAGGACCTGTGGGAGCCGGGCCCGCCGGCGCAGGCGCGCGCCGCCGGCGCCGAAGTATTGCTGTCGATAAACGGTTCGCCCTACGCGATGGGCAAGCAGCCACGGCGCCTCCAGGTGCTGGCCGACAATGTATCCGTACACGGGCTGCCGCAGGTTTATCTGAACATGGTCGGCGGCCAGGACGAGCTGGTTTTCGACGGTGGCTCGATGGCGATTGACGAAACCGGTGCGGTCGTCCACCGTGCGCCGCTGTTCGAGGAGGCGCTGGAAACGGTGACCCTTCGCCGCGACCACGACGGATCGCCGCCACGCTTTGTCGAGGGCCGGCTGGCCCGGCAACCCGACGGCATTGCCGAAATCTATGCCGCCCTGGTTCTGGGTACCCGCGACTATGTCGACAAACACGGGTTTCCGGGCATCGTGCTGGGCTTGTCGGGCGGGATCGACTCCGCCCTGGTACTGGCGGTCGCAGTCGATGCGCTGGGTGCCGATCGGGTCCAGGCGGTGATGATGCCGTCGCGATATACCGCCGATATGAGTCTCGAGGATGCCAGGGAGCAGGCCGGTCTGCTCGGTATCGGTTACGACGTGATTTCGATCGAGCCGATTTACGAAGCAACGGTTGCGGCGCTCGCCGCG
>PKUM01000157.1 GCA_002868855.1 Chromatiales bacterium
CGCCGCGCTCGCGGCCGGCGCCAGCAAGCAGGACCCGGCGGCCTGGGAAAAGGCCGAACGAGAATTCACGTTGGCCGCGCGAGAGCTGGAACTGGGCAACCTCGAGCATGCGCGCGAGCGCGGCGGCCGTGCCGAATCCCTTTATCGGGATGCCGAACTGACCGCTATCAAGCAGGCGTATCTCGGCGATATCAGAAATCTGCTCGACACTGCGCGGCAGCACAAGGCAAAACGCTATGCACCATTGACCCTGGCGCGCGCCGAGGGCCTCGCCGAACAGGCAGAAGGTGAACTCGAGAACAACCGCTACGATGCAGATCTGCCGCGCAGCCTTGCCCGCGAGGCCGCCTACGAGGCGCGCCATGCTATCTACCTTTCCGGTTACGTGCGCGCGCTGCGCGATCGCAATGCCAGCGAGGAAGAAATCATCCTGGAATGGGAGCAGCCTCTGAGAGAGGTAGCCGCCGCGGCAGACCTGGTCGCAGGTTTCGACGACGGTTTCGCGGCTCCGACGGCGGCTGTGAAAGACTTCATCGAAGCGCTGCGCGCGGAAAATCGCGATCTGCAGGAAGAGATCAAAATGAACCGGCAGCGAATCGTCGGGCTCGAGGACGAAATCGTGGATCTGGACGAACGCCTCGGCGGTGCACGCGAGGAGCGCGTGATGCTTGCGCAGCAGCTGGCCATGCAGGAACGGGTTCGCGAGCAGGTGCGGCAGGTCGACGCGATGTTCGATCGCCAGCAGGCGCAAGTATTCCGCGAGGGCAACGACATCCTGATCAGGCTGATAGGACTCGGCTTCCCGGTTGGCACGGCGACCATCGAACCGCGTCATCGCGAACTGCTGGCGCAGGTGCAAAAAGCGATTCGGGTTTTTCCGCGCTCGCAGCTGATAGTAGAGGGCCACACCGACTCGCACGGCAGCGACGATCTCAATCTGAAGCTGTCGCAGCAGCGCGCCGAGGCGGTGCGGCACTACCTGGTGACGGAAATGCGGATTGATCCGGGCCGGGCCAGCGCCACCGGCTACGGAGAGACAGTCCCGGTAGCGAACAATGAAACTCCCGAGGGACGGGCGCGCAATCGCCGTATCGACATCCGGATCAGGCCGGTCCTGAATATCACCTGACGCGAGAGGCAATCACATCAGGTCGAGCTGATGCGGCCGCGGCCGGTGGCGGCCGTCGAGATCGAGAATACTCGGCCTGAAATTTTTGCGCTTCAGAAAGGAAGAGAGAATCCGGTAACAGTCGGGATCGAACACCAACGGTTCCCGCCGGTCCAACAGGGGCCACAACTGATCGTCGTTCGCGGCACTGCCGATGTAACACCAGCGATCGAATACATGGATATCCGCGTCGCCAAAAAGACCTATCTCGCGGATTCCGATTCGTCCGGCAAATGGCCAGCTGCGAAGTTTTTTGGGCAGCAATTGCTGCATCAACCGCAAATCGTGTGCCGCGCCAGGCTCCATACCGGCACAGACCCCGGAACAGCGCTTCAGCTGATAGGAAAAACACGGCCCATCGCCTTTCTCGAGACCTAGCCGTTTTGGACACAGCTGCGCATCGCGCGCCGCGCGCTCGAGCCAGTTGCGGGCCTTGCGGCGGCTCTCGAAAATCCCGAAAAGATCAGCCGGCGACTGGCGGTCGCCAATCCTGAGTTCGACGATATCCAGCATTTTCCCCGGGTCCGCGCCGGGGTCGAACAGCAGCGTAAAGAGATCTTTCTTCCTGCGTAGTTTGCGGTTCATCAACGGCGCGGTGTTTTTCACCTCGCGCGACTCCTTGAGCAGCGCGCCGAGTTCGCCTGCGGTCTCTTCCCATTCGATCCGCCGCACTTGCTGCGACAGGCGCATTTCTTTCGCCGAACGATGATCCGCCGAGAAATGCGCCATCACCCGGGTGCGCAGATTGACGCTCTTGCCAACGTACAGCAGGCGGTCATCGGGACCGAAAAAACGATAAACGCCCGGCGCGTCCGGAATGCCTTCCACCGCTTCGGATGGGAGGTGCGGGGGCAGCGACGGCCGCTGCAACTGTGACTCCACCGCGGCTGCAAGATCGGGGCCGGGAATCTGCCCGCGCAGTACCTGGAGAAAATCGTAAAGCACGCGAGCGTCGCCCAGTGCCCGGTGTCGCGCGTCGCAGCCGAGGCCGTGTCGGCGCATTACCGCATCGAGGTTGTGGCGCCGTTCGTCCGGAAATATCTGCCGTGACAATTTCACGGTGCACAGGACCTTGCTTTTGAACTCGATTCCGACGCGACGGAACTCGTTACGGATAAAGCCGTAATCGAAACGCGCATTGTGCGCCACGAACAGACAGCCATTCATACGTTCATGCAACTCCGTCGCGATATCGGCAAAAGTCGGAGCGGAGGAAACCATCGCGGAATCGATCCCGGTCAGAGACTCGATCGTAGACGGGACAGCCGTAAGCGGGTTGACCAGGGTAGACCACTCTTCGATGAGTAGCGCACCGCGCGATCGCACCAGCCCGACTTCGATCACCCGGTTCCAGTTGGCATTGCCTCCGGTCGTCTCAACGTCGACGAATACCAGGTCGTCGTCAATCGACACTTGCGGACCCTGCTGCGTCAGTGGCGGCCACACCCAGCAGTTGCAGCAACTCGTCGAAGTCGCGCGCCTGGCCGTTCGGCGCACACTCGCTGAGCTGCCACGGCTGGCCGCTGCGGTTTAGCCAGACCGTCTGCATTCCGGCCGCGGCCGCACCGCCAACATCGGCCACCGGGTCGTCGCCAACGTGCAGGATCACGGCCGGGCTCACGCCCAGCTGTCGTGCCGCAGCCGCAAAAATTTCGCCGCCTGGTTTTGCGGCGCCAACATCCCGGGCATAAACGCAACCGACGAAATAACCCGCCACGCCGCAACGGTCGAGACAGGCATTGCCATTGGTCAGCGCAAGCAGCGGGTACGCCGCGGCCAGGCGCGACAGCGCTGGTTCGACGTCGGCAAAACACGACACTTCACAGCGGGCAGCGAAAAAAACCTCAAATGCCCGGTCCGCGAGCTCGGTCCCGTAGCCGCACTCCTTCGCTACCTCCAGAAACGCGAGTCTGCGCAGATGGCTCAGATCGTGGCGCAACTGCGGAAGTCTGCCGGCAACCCGCCTGCCGACCCGGCGCAGGCTCTCCATATCGTGCTTCGACGTCACCCGCGGATAGTGATCCGCCAGCCAGTCGAAGGTGATGCGCTCAGCGCGCTCGATCACCTCGTCTATGGGCCACAGGGTGTTATCCAGATCGATACAGATCGCATCGATTTCGGCGTTTGCAAACATTGACGCAGTCGCTCGCATCGGTGACGGCCAGCGGCTATTGTACCGGCTGCATCAGGGTCCCCGCCGGGGACCGGAGAAAAGCTGATTTGGAAGCCGAAACAGAACAACGCAGGGACTGGCTGGTGGCACATCGCGGCCATGCTGCCGCTTTTCCCGAGAACACGCTGACCGCGTTGCGTAGCGCGCTGGAGCTCGGTGCGGCGTGGCTGGAATTTGACATCCAGTTGAGCGCGGACCGGATTCCGGTCCTGTGCCACGATGCGAGCCTGCAGCGCACGGCCGGTATCCGGACAGCGCCATGGGACAACACCTGGCACGAACTGAGCGCGATTGCGGTAGCGGAAACCGCCCGCTTTGGGGACCGTTTCGACGGCGTTTGCATGCCGAGCCTGGCCCAGGCTGTCGAACTGTTGCTGCAGTGGCCGGATCGCGCAGCATTCGTCGAAATCAAGCGCCAGAGCGTCGAACGTTTCGGTTGTGATGCAGTCGTCGATGCCATGGCGGCGGTGCTGGCACCGCTGGGCGAGCGCGCCGTCCCGATATCCTTCGATCCGGTCTGCGTCGAACGTTACCGCGAACTTCACGGTGGCCGGATCGGCTGGGTCCTGCCGCGCTGGGGCGAACGGATACGGCATCGGGCGGAAAAGCTCGGAGCGCAGTTTCTGTTTTGCAACAAGACCCGGGTCGGGCGCGGAGCGCAATTGTGGAGCGGCCCATGGGAATGGGCCATCTACGAGATCGAGGACCCGGCAGAGGTCCAGACCTGGCGCAGCCGCGGCGCCCGACTGTTCGAGACCATGCGGGTTCGCGAAATGGCCGGCGCGAAGCCCACATGAGCCCGCCGAGTTATGACATCGTCGTAGTAGGCGCTGGCATAAACGGTGCCGGGGTCGCGCAGGCCGCTGCCGCCGCCGGCCACCGCGTCATGGTGCTGGAGAAATCCGCCATCGCCTCGGGCACTTCATCGAGATCCAGCAAGCTGATCCACGGCGGACTGCGGTACCTCGAATCGTGGGAATTCGGACTGGTCCGCGAGTCTCTTGCCGAGCGCCGTCTGCTATTGGAACTCGCTCCTGAGCTGGTGCGGCTGCAAAAATTCTATATCCCGGTTTACCCGACCACCCGTCGACCGGCGTGGATCATCCGGACCGGATTGCTGCTGTACGCCTTGCTCGGCGGACCCGGCCGCGATACCCGGTTCCGCACATTGCCGAAGAATCAATGGCCAATGCTCATCGGCCTCGAAAAAGAAGGGCTGGGCACGGTTTTCGAGTTCCAGGACGCGCAGACCGACGATGCACTGCTGACCAAGGCAGTCATGCAATCCGCAACCCGGCTTGGCGCCGAAACCAAAATCCCGGCAGAGATGGCTCATGCCCGCCTCAATCCGGATGGCGTAGACATTGAATACGACAGTGGCGGGCGGCGGTTGCACTGTCGCGCGCATGTACTGGTCAATGCCGCGGGTCCTTGGGCACCGGTGATACTGGAACGGGTTCAGCCCGCGATCGAGGCGCCGCCGGTCGAACTGATCCAGGGAACGCACATCGAACTGCCGCGGACACTGACCGAGGGCGTGTACTATGTCGAGTCGCCGCGCGATGGCCGCGCAGTTTTCGTCATGCCGCGCGGCGGAAGAACACTGGTTGGGACAACGGAAACGCGGTTTCATGGCAATCCGGACGAGGTACGCCCCCTCGAGTCTGAGGTTCGCTACTTGCTCAATGTATTCAATCACTATTTCCCGGGTCACTACTGCGCCCGCGGTGATGTCGTTTCCGCGTTCGCCGGCCTGAGGGTTCTGCCGTCGGGCAGCGGCCATGCTTTTCATCGCTCACGCGAGGTGGTGCTGGCGACCGACCGTCGCGATCGGCCGCGGGTTTTGTCTGTCCTCGGCGGCAAACTGACCACCTGGCGTCCGACCGCGGCAAAAGTCCTGGGCCAGATCTCGTCCAGCCTGCCCAGGGCAACGCCGCGCGCAGAGACGCGCCGTCTTCGGTTGCAGCCCGAATGAGCATCACACCTGCCTTTCTCGCTATCGACCAGGGCAGCCACGCCAGTCGGGCAGCCGTGTACGACAGCCGCGGTCAGCGCGGCGAAATCGTTTATCGGGCGGTTGCAACGGAATGCCCACGCCCCGGCTGGGTCGAGCAGGACGCGGAAGAGCTGCTCGAATCAGTGCAGGAGTGCGTCACACAGGCCACCCGCGGCATCGGCTCGACGGCGCTTCGCGCGGGTCTGGCGACGCAGCGCTCCAGCATCGTTTGCTGGGACCGCGAAAGCGGGGCTGCATTGTCACCGGTGCTGTCGTGGCGTGACCGCCGTGCCGCAGATTGGCTGGAAAAGTTCCGCGCCCGGCAGGAAGACATTGGCGAGCGCACCGGCCTGCCTTTGTCGGCGCACTATGGCGCAAGCAAAATTGCCTGGTGTCTCGCCAATCTCGACCGCGTTCGCGGCGCGCACGACCGTCTCGTCATCGGCCCGCTGGCGAGTTTCCTCGCCCACCGTCTATGCCCGGGCACGGTGCCGGTGAGCGACCCGGCCAACGCATCGCGAACACTGCTTTTCAATCGTCACACGCTCGACTGGGACGACCACTTGCTGGGGCTGTTCGGAATCGATCGCGCGATTCTGCCGCTCTGCGTGCCGACCCGGCACAGTTACGGCGCAATGCAGGCCGCTGCGCAGACGATTCCGCTCGAACTCGTCACCGGCGATCAGGCCGCCGCGTTATTCGCCGGCGCGGAAACCGGCTCCGGCAACGCATTTGTCAATCTCGGCACCGGCGCGTTCTTGCAGATTGCCACCGGCGCCGAAGCGCTGCGGGTCGAAGGCCTGCTAACAAGCATCGCATATGCGGATGAGGATGGTCCTCGGTACGTTCTCGAAGGAACCGTGAATGGCGCCGGGAACGCTTTGACCCAGATGGCCGGGGAACTCGGTTTCGATGCCGCCGACTATGCCGTTCAACTGGACGGCTGGATAGACAGCGTGCGAGAGCCGCCGTTGTTCCTCAACGGTATCGGCGGGCTTGGTTCACCATGGTGGCGGGCGGAATTCGACAGCCGCTTCATCGGCGCGGGCGAGGCACGGGCGAGGATGGTGGCGGTAGCCGAGAGTATTCTGTTCCTGCTACAGGCCAATTTAGACCGCGCACGGGTGGCATTGGCGCCGACGAGGATTCGGGTCGGAGGCGGGATCGCGCGTTCCGACGGTTTGTGCCAGCGTCTGGCGGATTTGTCGCAATTGCCGGTGTGGCGCCAGGGTGAGACTGAATCGACCCTCGCCGGTGTCGCGTGTCTGCTTGGAAGTAAACCGGCGCCGAGCGCCCGTGACCACTGTTTCGAGCCTGCCGGGAATCGTGCCGTACAGGAACGCTACCGGCGCTGGCTAATCGAGCTCGAACAAGCGCTTGAAGCGAATTCCGAGCCCCGGTAGCCGGGCCCGGCTACCACGGAATTTCAGCACCGAGATAGTCGAAAAACCGGCCCGAGTCGCTCATCGTTACGCCCGCAATCACCTCGCGCAATCCGGACACGCTCGTTTCCACGTCAACGTCCGCGTCGGCGCCGCCCATGTCCGTCCTGACCCAGCCAGGATGCAGCGGAAGCACGCTGATGCCGCGGCTGGCAAGATCGATAGCCAGGCACTTCATCAGGCTGTTAACCGCGGTCTTGCTGGAACGGTAAACGTAGTAACCGCCATAACTGTTGGCGCCGATCGAACCCATAATGCTGCTGACGGTTACCAGTTTCTTTTGCTCGCTGGAAGCCACGTGATCAACGAACGCTTCGGCC